>CAZVVD010000001.1:0-6281 GCA_964630555.1 uncultured Verrucomicrobiota bacterium
TAGTAAGTATCCAACCCCCAACCCAAGACCCGGACGAAGCCAGTGTCGCGTCAGTCCCGAGGCGCTTCGCGCTCGGGATTCCGCGCCACTATTCTGCGGGTCTCGACGACTCGCCCGTGTCGCGGCCCAAGACACGTGTTGGGTTGGTTGGCAAGTGCAACGCGGGTTTGAAGCCAGCTTGCGCGCGAACTTTATTGCGCGTCCAACCGGGTGGGGCGCTCGCGGTATAAGCAATCAAGAGTTAAGAAAGTCTCGAAGACTCGACTCAAGATCGGACCGGAGCAGAAAGCTCCGCACGGCAAGGGGGGTTCGTCAGGAGCGGGCGGCACAAGAAAAGAAGCCCGCTAGGGGAGCAAGGCGCTTGACCATTCGTGTGGTATGGCCTTTCTCGAACTCTTCAATGGCGACAAACTACGCCGAGATCTCGGTGACGACCTCATCACAAAACTCGTTGCCCACGCCTGAAGAAAACGCCTTTTTCCCTATCCATTAACGCGGGTTGTACCCAACAAGCAGCCGCCGGGGACGGTGCCACCTTAATTTGCATTGTTCTTATGGGTGGTGGCCGGCGTTGCAGCATACGGATTGCCGGATCACCTCTGCGCTCATTATAGCTGGACAAAAGTGAAGTTGTGTTGTAAAAACATGCCACTATTTTCAACATGAAAAGATACCTAAAATCTACGCAAGTAATTGAGCCAAAGGTACGAGCGATTGTTTGCGGCCATGGCAGAGGTTGGGTGTTCACACCAAGAGACCTGAGGCAGCTTGGCGACCCGCGTTCGGTCGGTATGGCTCTGACCCGACTCTCGCGCAAAGGCGTCATTCGTCAGCTTGTGCGCGGACTCTATGATTTTCCCCGCCGTCACCGCCAGTTAGGGCTGTTGTCGCCTACGCCGGATGCTATTGCCAGGGCGCTGGCTGGAAGAGATTCGACCAGGGTGCAACCTTCAGGAGGCTACGCCGCCAACCAACTCGGCTTGTCAGATCAGGTCCCGATGAAGGTTGTTTTCCTCACCGATGGTTTTTCCCGTAAAGTCATAGTGGGCAACCGGCAGATCGTGCTTAAGCGAACCACTCCGCGTAACATGGTCACCGCCGGCCGTGTTAGCGGCCTGGTGATTCAGGCCTTGCGTTGGCTCGGGCAGCGCCATGTGGAAGATAGCGTGGTCCGTATTCTTAGCAACCGACTCAGCCCCGACGACAAGAAGCAACTGCTTAAGGATCTGAAGTACGCTCCGGCGTGGGTCGCTGCCATCATGCGGCGTGCCGCTCAGTCAAAGGGAAACTGACGGATGGACAGTTATATCTCCATGTCGTCCGACGACCGCAGGAGCTACTGCGAAGAGGCGGCGGGAAAGCTTCGTCTTCCCGCCCAAAGTATCGAGAAGGATTTCTGGGTCTGTTGGACACTGCGCGAGTTGTTTTCGCTCCCGGAGTGGGGCCAGAACCTGACGTTCAAAGGCGGCACCTCCCTCGCCAAGGCGTGGAAGCTGATCGAACGCTTTTCCGAGGATATCGATTTGGTGATTGGTCGCGACTTTCTCGGCTTTGGCGGGGAGAACAGTCCCGACCATGCCTCAAGCAAGAAGCAACAGAAAAAACGATTGGGTGACCTGAAAGCGGTTTGTCAGCAACGCATCCGCGAGTTGCTGCAACCGTCATTCCGCGATCTACTCGTGGAGCGACTTCCAAAGGGGTTGTCCTGGAAACGGGAGCGCGACGACAACGATCCGGACGATCAGACCCTTCTGTTTAATTATCCCACTGCTTTTCCCGGCGCCGGCTACATTCAGCCCGTGGTAAAGATCGAACTGGGGGCACGGTCGGACACGGAACCATCCGTGGCACATGCCATCCAGCCCTACCTGGCAGAAGCCTTTCCGGACCTCCTGCATTCCGAGGCATTTGCCGTGCAAACCGTTTTGGCGGAGCGTACTTTCTGGGAGAAGGCTATGCTTCTGCACGAGGAGACCTATCGGCCGCCGGGGAAACCGCGCAAGGCCCGCCTTGCCCGGCACTACTACGACCTCTGGCGCCTGATCACGAAAGGCGTGGCTGCCCAGGCGATGGCGAGCCCCGGCCTGTTCGATCGCGTTGTTGCGCATAGTGCGATTTTCTTCAACCGAACTTGGATGGACTATTCTACACTCCGTCCCGGCGCGCTGCGGCTCTTGCCACTGGATCACCAGATCCAGGAGTGGCGATTAGACTACGACTCCATGCGGCGGGAGATGTTTTTCGGTGAAGTCCCGGCCTTCGATGAAATTCTGCGCATCGTCGGTGAGTTTGAGCGGCGGTTCAATCAATCGTAAATGACGACTTCGCGCTTGGCTTGATGAATCCGATGCAGGCGGCCGGCGTACTGCTGATGCGTGCCTTTCCAGGAGTGCTACAACTTTTTCTACGGTTCAAAATGTTTCCGACGGTTTCCCTGAACTCAAACATTGGGATATCGAGATATTTCCGCATGGGTTGACCATTTGTAATCCGCAGGTCGCCGGTTCGACCCCGGCAGCTGGCTGCCCCGCCGTCCCTTTGTTTGTTTTTGTCCAAGCCTCTCGCTTTCAATGGTAAAATAAGAATAGCGATCGTCATTCTTATTTTACCATTACCGCTCTGCCAGCGATTGTTTTCCAGCCGCGGATGTTGCCGGCGCCCTCCATGGGCTTGGGAGGGCGGCAACGGCTGGCCGTCCGCGACGGCTTTCCGCCTGTTGACCGGCGGGCGCGCTCCGGCCGGTTTTTTCATTAATCCCCAGTAAAACCTGAGGTTTTAAGCCCCAAAAAATATGTAAAAAAACTGTTGACAACTGGTGGGGAAAAGTGTGGAATTGTGTCACAGAAGGGGGGCAAAGGTGGCACAGGGGGGCATGGACGGGCAAAAGGCCGGTGGGGGGCCTGGGGCCTTTGTCAGCAGCTATCTGCACGCCCTGGATCCCAAGAAACGCCTGACCATCCCGTCCGAATGGCGCGACCAGGTCGGGGCTCCGCCCTCTCTGTACGTGCTGCCGGGGTTGAATGACGATCAATGCCTGTATGTTTTTCCCGCCCGCGAGATATCCCAGCGGCTTGAAAAGCTGAGAAACGTCGGGATCGGGGATAAAAAAGCCCGGGCCTTTACCCGTATTTTTGCTTCCAGGTCTGATCTGATTCCCGCCTGGGATGCCCAGGGGCGGATCCGGATCAAGGACGACCTTTTGGAGTATGCCAGCTTGGCGGACCAGGTGCGGATGATCGGCGCCTTCGATCATTTTCAGCTGTGGAATCCGGAGCGCTGGGCGTCGGCCTCGCACCTCGATGCTACCACGATGGAAGAGGCGGTGAGATATATCGGGCTGTGACCCGGGAAGGCCACTCATGAACAGGGCGCTTTTTCTGGATGTCAACGGCGCGGTGCGGGGCGGTCCGCGCCAGGGCCGTTGGTTCGAGCTGCCGGATGCACAGCCGGCCTTGAACTCCTTTCGTTTCGGCCACCACGCCTATGCCGCGGGGCGGACCATGCAGCTGTTGCCGGTGGGCGGCGGGAAGACCGTTGCGCGGGAGCCGGAGGCGTCCGGGACATGGCGGGCGGGCGTTCGCAGGGTGCGCAGCCTGCTGTCATCCCGGCACTATGGCTGGTTGACCTTGCTTCAATGAAGAGCAATGGGACGGCCCCTGGCCGTCGGGAGGCATGGTATGCGCCAGGAGACTGCGGGAATTTTGCAGTGCTGCATCTGCGGCCGGGAAAAAACGGAGATCGGCTGGCATTATCCCGACCCGCAGGAGAACGCGGGCATCCAGCGGATTCAGAGTTTTTGCGCGGAGTGTTACGACAACGAGATCATGAAACTCAGGATGGAAGCGGCCGAGCTCGCCGAGGCTGTGGCCGGTTGACGGCCGGCGCGCCCCGGTTTCCAAGGGAGGCGGGGCGGGAAACGGGCCAGCATGCATGTGCCGGTGATGATTGGCGAAGTTCTGGACCTGCTGGCGGTGCGGCCGGGCGGTGTCTATCTGGACGGCACGCTGGGATCGGGCGGGCATGCCCGCGCCATCCTGGAACGCCTGGACGGGAGGGGCCAGTTGCTGGGGATGGACCGGGATGACGAGGCCGTGGCCCGGTCCGAAGCGGCCTTGGCGCCCTGGCGGGATCAGTGCCGGCTGGTCCGGGGAAATTTCGCGGACATGGTGGCGCAGGCGGAGCGGTGGGGCGTGAGGGAAGTGGACGGCATCCTGCTCGACTTGGGGATGTCATCCCCGCAAGTCGATGAGCCGGAGCGCGGATTCAGTTTCAGCCATGACGGGCCGCTGGACATGCGCATGGACCGCCGCCAGGCGCTGACGGCGGCCGGGGTGCTGCAGACCTTGACGGAACAGGAGTTGGCGGAGCAATTCCGGCGGTGGGGGGACGAACCCGATGCCCGGCGGGTGGCCCGGGCGGTTGTCCGGGAACGCGCCCGGCGTCCCTGGGTTTCGACTCGCCAGTTGGCGGAGTTGGTGGCGGGGGTCAAGGGGGGGCGCCGCGGGGCGGCGCATCCGGCGACCCGGGTGTTCCAGGCGCTGCGGATGATGGTTAACGATGAAATCCAAAATCTGGAGCGGGGCTTGGAGGCCGCCTTGGGCTTGCTGAAAACCGGGGGCCGGCTGGCCGTGATCGCCTACCATAGCCATGAAGATCGCACGGTGAAAAACCGGGTCAGGGAGCACGTGGGGCGCTGGGAATCGCTGCCGGCCGGCGGCCGGCAGCGGGTGGGCCTGGAACCGGCCGCGCGCTGGGTGACGGCGAAACCCGTCACTCCGGAGCGCGGGGAAGTGCTGGCCAACCCGCGGGCGCGATCCGCGAAACTGCGCGCAGCTGAAAGGACAGGGTAACACCCATGGCGGGCAAAAACCGAAAAAAACGAACAGCGGGTTTCACCTTTCCCCTACCTCTGGCGGGCTTGATGGTCACGCTGGTGGCCCTGCTGCTGCTCTACGTGTGGCTGGATGCCCGTGTGCAGTCGCTGGGGGCGCGGATCAAGAAGCTGGAACAACAGCAGGCCGACATCCACAAGCGCTATGACACGGAGCTTTGGAAATGGGAAACCATGAAGTCGCCCGCGGCCATTGAAAAGGCGTTGGACCGGAACCGGATTGTCATGGTGTGGCCGTCGGAGTCCAGGGTCGTTCGTCTCCAAGCGCCGGATGCCGACATCCGGGTCGACCGGCGGGCAGAGGAACAGCTGGTCCAGTTGTCCCCGCGCTCCCGGCCCGTGGCGCATGATTGAGCGGCAACATAAGCGCCGCCTGATCGTGGCGGCGATTGTGGTGGCACTGGCATTGGTGGGGTTGAGTGCCCGCCTCCTTTTTTTGCATCTGGGCCCGTACGGGGAACGCCGGGTGCGGATCAACGAATTGCGCCGGCTCGAGCAGGATCTGACCGTGGGGCGGGGCAAAATCCTTGACCGCCACGGAAAAATCCTGGCCCTGGACCTGGTGCGGAAGGAACTGTGCGCGGACCCGGCGCTGATCCACAGCAATGGACAGGTCCGGGCGATCGCCGAGGCCCTCGGGCGGATTCTCGGCGCCGACCCGGCGGCGCTCGCGGCCCGGCTGAATGATCCGTCCAGCCGCTTCGCCTATCCGGGCGGATACGGCTGCGTGCTGGACGACGCCGCCGTCGCCGCCATCGAGCAGCTCGGTCTGCCCGGGATCTGGCTGCGGGACGTTAGGGTGCGGACCTATCCCCGCCAGGCCAGCGCCTGCCACGTCCTGGGATACGTGAACCTGGAGCGCGAAGGCAGCGCCGGCATCGAGCAGCGTTGGGACCGCTATCTGCGGGGGGTTCCGGGTTTATTGATCAGCGAGTTGGACGGGCGGCGCAGCGAACTATATGACCGCCGGACGCTGGAGATCAAGCCGCGGCAGGGCGCGGACGTGACCCTGTCCCTGGACCAGTATGTCCAGCACATCGTCGAGGGGGCCCTGGAGAAAGGCGTTCGGGAACACCAGGCGGCGGGGGGCTGGGCGATTGTCGAGCGGGTCCGCAGCGGCGAAATCCTGGCCATGGCCAGTTGGCCGGCGTATGACGGCAACCGTTTCCGGGAGGCCGGCGCGGAGACGATGCGCAACCGGTGCATCGGCTACAATTACGAGCCGGGTTCGACCTTCAAAATCGCGGTGGTCTCGGCGGCCCTGAACGAAGGGGTGGTGAACGCGTCCCGGGTCTTCGATTGCGAACGGGGCACCTGGATCTACCGCGGCAAACCGCTGCGGGATTACCATCCCTACGACCGGTTGTCGGTAGAGGACGTGATCAAAAAA
>CAZVVD010000001.1:6291-13022 GCA_964630555.1 uncultured Verrucomicrobiota bacterium
CGGCCAAAATCGCCCTGCTGCTCGGGAACAACAGCCTGTACCGCTATTTGAAGGCCTTTGGTCTCGGTGAACCGACGGGCATCGAGCTGCCGGGCGAGGAAGCCGGCCAGGTGCACCCGGTGCGCCGCTGGCAGCCGATCAGCCCCACCCGGATTGCGATCGGCCACGAAGTGTCGGTCACGGCCCTTCAAATGCTGGGGGTGATGTGCGCCATCGCCAATGACGGCAAGCTGATGAAGCCTTATCTTGTCAGCCGGGTGACGGCCCCGGACGGCCGGGTGCTATTCGAGCAGGCGCCGGTGGTGGTGAGCCGTCCGATCCGGCCCGAGACGGCCGTGGAGATGCGGCGGCTGCTGGCGCGCGTGACCGAGGAAGGCGGCACCGGGGCCAGGGCCCGGGTGGAGGGCTACACCGTGGGAGGGAAGACCGGCACCGCGCAGAAGCCGGTCGCGGGCGGCTATTCCGATCTGCTGAACATGGCCTCGTTCGTCGGCTTCCTCCCGGCCGAGGATCCCCAACTCGGGATTATCGTGGTCTTGGATGAACCCAAGAACGTGCGCACCGGCGGGGCGGTTGCTGCTCCCGTCTTCCGGGAAATCGCCGAGCAAGCGGTGCGGTATTTGGATATCCCCCCGGCGGGGCGCCAGGTTGTAGCCCGCCGTGCCGCCGGCGGGGAGGCTTCGGGCTGGCCGCGCCTGGGCGCGCGATGAACAGGGGTCAAACCATGAAACTCAATGCATTGCTCGATCGCGTCCCGGCCGTGGCCGTGAGCGGCCCGGTGGATCTGGAGATCAAGGGCGTCACGCATGATTCGCGCCAGGTCAAGCCCGGGTTCATCTTTTGCGCGCTGTCCGGCCAGCGCGACGACGGCAACCGCTACATCCAGGACGCCATTGACCGGGGCGCCGCGGCCGTGGTGTCGGGCCAGGCCACGGCGGTCAGCCGCGGCCAGGCGGCTTTCATCCAGGCGCGCGACCCCCAGGAAACCATGGCCGTGTTGGCCGCCGCCTACCATGGCGATCCTTCCCGGAAACTCCAGGTGGTGGGCATCACGGGCACCAACGGCAAAACCACGATCGCCTTCATGATCCGCGATATCCTGCGGGCGGCCGGCAGAAAGACCGGCCTGGTGGGCACGGTGGAATACGAAATCGGCGATCGCGTCATCCCGGCGGGCCGGACCACGCCGGAGGCCTCCGACCTGCAGAAAATGCTGGCCGAAATGGTGGCCGTGGGCTGCCGGGCGGCGGTGATGGAAGTGTCGTCCCATGCCCTGGTCCAGAAGCGCGTGGCGGGGATCGAGTTCGACGTGGCTGTGTTTACCAACCTGACGCACGACCATCTGGACTACCATGAGACGGTGCCCCGCTATTTCGAGGCCAAGGCCTCGCTGTTCCAGGGGCTGGCCCGCCAGGGAAAAAAGGCCGCGGCCGTCATCAACCTGGATGATCCGTGGGGAGTGCAGCTGGCGCAGCTTCCGGGCCTGGCGGCTTCCCTGGTCACCTACGGCACCGGCGTCGCGGCCACGGTCCGCGCCGAGCGGATCCGGGTCAGCGCCCGCGGCAGCGAGGCGATTGTTCAAAGTCCCTGGGGTCCGGCGGCCGTGAAACTCAGCCTGCTGGGCCGCTTCAATATCCACAACGCCCTGGCCGCCCTGGCCGCCGCCGGGACGCTGGGCATTCGGCCGGAGTCCGCCGCCGAGACGCTGGCGAAAATGACGGCGGTGCCAGGCCGCCTGGAAGAGATCAAAACCGGCCAGGGATTCCTGGTGTTCGTGGATTATGCCCACACTGAGGACGCCCTGCAGAACGTGTTGACCACGTTGCGCGAGCTGGCCGCCCGGCGCCTGATCGTCGTCTTCGGTTGCGGCGGCAACCGCGACAAGACCAAGCGTCCGCGGATGGGCGCGGTCGTGGCCCGCCTGGCGGACTACGCCATCCTGACCTCCGACAATCCCCGCGGCGAGAACCCGTCCGCCATCATCGCCGAGATTCAAAGCGGCATGCAGGGAACCCGCGAGTACGAGGTCGTCGAGGACCGTTACGAGGCCATTGTCAAAGCCCTGTCGCTGGCCGAGAGCGGGGATGTCGTCCTGGTGGCGGGCAAGGGGCATGAAAATTACCAGGAGTTTGCCAACACCGTCATTCCCTTTGACGACCGCCAGGTGGTGCGCGAATGCCTGGGCGTCAAGGAATGAACCGGGCGCCCTGTTTTTTGCTCGCCGCTTTCCGGCGGGGCTGTTACCCTGCCTGGCAGACATCCGCGCGGCCGTGCGCGGCGGCCGTTGCCCGGCGGAACCCTTGCCATGCCGACCTATGATGCCAACCAGGTTGCCCGGTGGACAGGCGGGCAGTGGCTGACCCGGCCGCCGGCGACGTTGCGCGGCGTTTCCATTGATACCCGCACCCTGGCGCCGGGCAACCTGTTCGTGGCGATTCGCGGCGAGCGCTTTGACGGGCACGCTTTTCTCCGGCAGGCTTTTGCCGGCGGCGCCGCAGCCGCGGTGGTCGCCTCCGGCGGGGAAGGGGCCGCCGCGGAGTTGGGGCCGGTGTTGCGGGTGCCGGACACGGCGCGCGCCCTGCGGGACATGGCGGCGGCCTATTTGCGGCAGACGGGCCTCTCGGTCATGGCCGTGACCGGCAGCCTCGGCAAAACCACGGTCAAGGAGATGGTTGCCGACGTGCTGGGAACGCGCTTCGTCACCGCACGGACCCGCGGCAACTGGAACAATGCCATCGGTCTGCCGTTGAGCCTGCTCGGTTTGGAGCCCGGCGCCAGCCTGGGCGTGTTCGAGGTGGGCACCAATCATCCCGGCGAGCTGGCGCCGCTGTGCGCCATTCTGCAGCCCGCCTGGGGCCTGGTGACGGCCATCGCCCCCGTACACCTGGAGCATTTTAAATCCGAGGAGGGCGTTTTCCTGGAAAAATCGGCCCTGCTGAAATGCCTGCCGGTTTCCGGCGTTGCCGTGCTGCGGAGCGACGACCCCTGGTATGGCCGCCTGCGGGAGTGCGCCCCGGCCCGCGTGCTGACCGTGGCTTTGTCCGGCGCCGCCGATTACGAGGGGACCCCGCCGGCCGAGTGGGGCGGCGCGGCCAGGGTGGTGGAGCGAGCCAGCGGAGAATGTTTCCATTTCCATCCGCCGCTGCCCGGTCGCCACCAGCTGGCCAATGCCCTGTTTGCCATTGCCGTCGGGCGCGCCCACGGGCTGGGATGGGGCGATATCCGGCGTTCCCTGGAAAGCTACGTGTCCCAGCCGATGCGCTGGGAATGCCGGACCCTGGGTGGCATCACGGTGGTGAACGACGCCTACAACGCCAATCCGGCCAGCATGGCCGCGGCCCTGCAGACCTTTGCGGACATGCCGGTGCCGGGGCGCAAGTGGCTGGTGCTGGCCGGCATGTTGGAACTGGGGGCGGAGGAGACCCGCGCCCACGAAGACCTGGGTCGGCTGGTGGCGCGGGGCGGCTGGAGCCGGCTGGTCGGGGTGGGGGCGCTCGGCGGCCTCATCGCCGCGGCCGCCGAACGGGCGGGATTGGATTCCGGCTGCATCGTGCGCTGCCGGGACCAGGGCGAGGCTGCGCGCCATCTCAGCCGGGACGCGGCGCCCGGCGATGCCGTGCTGCTCAAAGGATCCCGCGGCCAGCGGCTTGAACAGGTGCTCGCCTTGTGGACCCAAACGCTCGGCTGACCCGGAAAACGCCATGCTGTATTACCTTCACCAGCTCTCGGATACCGTCTCGTATTTGCGGGTTTTTCAGTACATCTCGGTCCGCACCGTGGCCGGGGCCGGCACGGCGTTCCTGCTCAGCCTGGCGCTGGGTCCGTGGCTGATCCGGCGCCTGGGACGCCTGACGGCCGGCGCCGCCGGCCGCTACCAGGCGGACGCCCCGGCCCTGGACGACCTGCACGGCCCGGCCAAGAAAACGACCCCGACCATGGGGGGGCTCCTGATCATCGGTTCCATCGCGGGGTCCTGCCTGCTGTGGGCGATGCCGGGCAATCCCCTGGTCTGGATCGCGCTCCTGACCCTGGTCGTCATGGGCCTGATCGGTTTCGCTGACGACTACCTCAAGGTCGTCCGGCGCGACCCGCGGGGGCTGCGGCCCTGGAAAAAGCTGTTGTTCCAGGGCCTCTGGATGGTCGGGGTGACCGGCCTGCTGCTGGTGATTCCGGAAACCAAGGTCCACGTGCGCCAGCTGATGGCGCCTTTTCTCAAGGCGCCGCTGATCCCGCAGATGAGCCTGCTGGCGGTGTTTGCCTTCCTGGCCCTGGTGGTGATCGGCGCCAGCAACGCCGTCAACTTGACCGACGGGCTGGACGGCCTGGCCATTGGTTGCACCGGTCCGGTGGCCTTCGCCTACCTGGTCATGACTTACGTGGCCGGCCACGCGCGTTTCGCGGATTACCTGCAGGTGCCTTACATCCCCGGCGCCGGGGAGCTGGCCGTGTTTTGCGGCTGCATGCTGGGTGCCTGCCTGGGATTCCTGTGGTTCAACTGCTACCCCGCCCGCATTTTCATGGGTGACACCGGCAGCCTGGCGCTGGGCGGCGGGATCGGCATCGTGGCCGTGCTGATCAAGCAGGAGTTGGTCCTGGCGGTGGTCGGGGGGATGTTCGTGCTCGAGGCCCTGAGCGTCATCCTCCAGGTGGGCTGGTTCAAGCTGAGGCGCCGGCGGATTTTCGCCTGCGCGCCCCTGCATCACCACTTCGAAATGAAAGCCGCTCCCTGGAGCGAAACCCAGGTCACCATCCGATTCTGGATTCTCTCGATTCTCTTCGCCCTGCTCGGCGTGCTGCTCCTCAAGATCCGGTGATGAAACCCTATCCCACCGCCCTGGTCCTCGGGCTGGCCGACAGCGGGGAGGCCGCCGCCCGCCTGTTGGCGGCGGAGGGCACCCGGGTCGAGGTCATGGACCGGGACGACCGCCCGGATCTGCGGCGGCGCGCCGCCGGCCTGGAGGCGCTGGGCGTGCGGGTCCGTCTGGGACAATCGGACTTGCCGTCCGGACCCTACGCGGTCTGCGTGGTCAGCCCCGGGATTCCGCCCGGCTCGGGGTGGATCCGGGAGGCGCGCGCACGTGGTCTGCCGGTGATCGCGGAACTGGAGCTGGGCTGGAGCCGGGCGTCCGGCCGCGTCCTGGCCGTGACCGGCTCCAACGGCAAAAGCTCCCTGGTCAAGCTGTGCGCCGAAACCCTGGCCCTGGGCGGGCGGACCGTGGCCCTGGCCGGGAACTGCGGGCCGCCGGTGTCCGAGGTGGTTCGCGGGGGCCGCGCCTTGGACTGGCTGGTGCTGGAGGTCAGCTCCTTCCAGCTCGAAACCGTGCGCGGGTTCCGTCCGGACGTGGGCGTGCTGCTGAACGTGCTGCCTAATCACCTGGAGCGGCACGGCGACCTGGCGGCCTACCGGCGGATCAAGTCCCGGATCTTTGCGGGCATGCGCCCGGACGATATCGGGGTGTTGCCGGAGGACTTGACCGGATCGGTGCCCCGGCTGGCGGCGTCTTCCAATCGCTGGCTGACCTTTGGCATGGGGCCGGACGCCGATTTCCGATACGGGAACGGGCAGGTCATGGAACGCGCGGGGCCGCGAACCGTGCCCCTGGGCGGCACGCCCTTCGCCAACGACATCCTGGGCCCGGCGGCGGCGGCCGCCGCCGCCGCGCTGGCCGCGGCCGGGGAGTCGCTGGAAGCCCTGGCGCGCGCCGCGCGGGCGTTCCAGCCCTTACCCCACCGCATGCAGGAGGTGGCCGTGCGGCGTCAGGTCCGGTTTGTGGATGATTCCAAGGCCACCAACCTGGCGGCCATGGTGGCGGGTCTGCGCATGAGTCCGGCGCCGGTGCGCCTGATTGCCGGGGGACTGCCGAAGGGCGAGTCCTATGAGCCGGCCCGGCCGATCCTGGCGGAAAAGGTCGCCGCGATCTATCTCATCGGGGCGGCGGCCGAAACCATGAACGCCGCGTGGAGCGGGGTGGCGCCGTGCCGCGCGAGCGGAACGCTGGACCGGGCCGTGCGCCAGGCCTGGGCCGAGGCGCGCCCGGGCGACACCATCCTGCTGGCGCCGGCCTGCGCCAGTTTCGACCAGTTCCGGGACTTCGCAGAGCGCGGGCGGCATTTTGCCGAGCTGGCGCGCGCGCTGGCCGGCGCGGCGGGTTAGGGGACCGGCCAGTGATGGGGGGCAGCCTCAATGCGGTCGGTTTTCACTGGCCTTCCGGGAGGCTGCTTGTTACAGTCTGGCTCGCCCGGCTGTTGTCATCCGGAGCGTGGAGGTTTTTTTCATGCCCCTGCCAGCCTTGACCGCGCCGCCGCGCCTTGATCCCGAGGGACTGCTCCGCAATCTCCGGCGCGCGGGGACGCCCGCCCGCGTTTTTTTCATCGAGCTCTTCCAGGACCGCGGCATCGAGGATGCCATTGACCGCGAATTCGGGGTCACCGCCGGACTGGATCGCGGCCGGCCGGAATTCGAGTGGGCGCGCGCCATCGCCATGCAGCGTTTCCTGGGCTACGAGACCGTGCATACCGGGCTGCTCAACCTTCCCACCGGCGACTGGCAGCGGACCACCGACACCGCCCTGGCCTCGCAGAACGGGGGGGACCGCGGCTGGCTCAACGAGCACGGCGACCTCGACGGCGTGATCGCCGCGGCACCGGACATCAAGGGCAAGATCGGCGACAACCTGCGTGCCGGGCTCGAACGCCTGCCGCTCAATCGCACCCTGGTGACGATCAAGACC
>CAZVVD010000001.1:13032-15095 GCA_964630555.1 uncultured Verrucomicrobiota bacterium
CGACCTGGGAAGACTTCGAGAAGTATCCCTGGCCGGACGGCCGGACCTGGGACACCCGCCACCTCGAGTGGCTGGAGAAACACCTGCCCGACGACATGTGCGTCGTTCCGCACCAGGGCCACTTCTGCGAGTATTTGTGCTGGCTGATGGGTTACGAAACCCTGTGCTACGCCCTGGCCGACCAGCGGGACCTGGTTGCGGCCCTGGCCAAAAAAATCCTGGAGCTGGAGGAGGCCGCCGCGCGCGTCGTCCTGCAGTTCCCGCGGGTCAAGATCCTGTGGGGCAGCGACGACCTGGGGTTCAAGACCGGCCTGCTCCTGAGCCCCGGCGACCTGCGCGAGTTCGTGCTGCCGGGCCACAGGCGGCTGGCGGCCCTGGCCCACGCGACCGGCCGGCTCTACCTGCTGCACGCGTGCGGCAAGCGTCATGACATCATCGAAGACCTGATCGAGGATGTCAAGCTGGACGCGATCCATTCCTGGGAGGACACGATCGAGCCGATTACCGAGGCCAAGCGGCGCTACGGGCGCCGCCTCGCCGTGCTGGGAGGCATGGACGTGGATTTCCTGTGCCGGGCCTCCGACTCCGAAATCCGCCGGCGGGTCCGGCAGACGGTCGAGATTTGCCAGCCCGGCGGCGGCTTTTGCCTGGGCACAGGCAACACCGTGGCCAACTACATTCCCATGGCCAGCTACCTGGCCATGCTGGACGAGGGTCGCAAGCTGTGACCCGGCGCGCACCCACGCGCGTCTTTATGGGACAGGGTCTCATGGCGGCAGCGTCGGAGGGAACGACTGGTCTCGTGAGCCACGGGCGGACGGCACGATCTCCGCGGATCCTGGTGGTTAAACTGAGCTCGCTGGGCGATCTTTTCCACCCCCTGCCGGCCGTCCATGCCCTGAAGATCGGCCTGGGCGCCACGGTTGACTGGGTCACCCATACCCCCTACGCGGACTTGGTGCAATGCTTCGCGGACGTGGATCGCGTCCTCACTTGGCCCCGGCGGGCCGGGATCCGCCCGCTGGTTGACGCCCTGCGGGAGTTGCGCGCGGCGCGCTACGACCTGGTCCTGGATTTCCAGGGGATTCTGAAGAGCGCCGCCGTGGCGCGCCTGGCGCGCGCCGCCCGGCGGATCGGGCCCTCGTTTCACCGGGAAGGGGCCTGGCTGCTGTATTCCGCCGTAGCCGGCCCGCGGAACAAGAGGCGCCACGCGGTCGAGGAGTGCCTGGACGCGGTCCGGCACCTGGGCCTGCCCCCGGGCGAGCCGGTGTTTCCCTTGGCCTTCCCGCCGCCGTCGCCGGGCGCGCCGGCGCCGCGCGTGGCGCTGGCGCCGTTTTCCCGCTGGCCGAGCAAGAACTGGCCGGCCGGCGCGTTCGCGGCGGTCGGGCGGGATCTCCGGGAGCAGTTCGAGGCCTCGCTTTTCCTGGTGGGCTCGGCCGCCGAGTCCACGGCTTGCGCGCGCCTGGCGCAGGAATGCTCCGCCTCCGGCGGAAAGGGGCGGGTCGTCAACCTGGCGGGCCGGATGTCCTTGCCGGAGCTGGGGGGGCTCCTCCAGGCCATGGACCTGGTGATCACCAACGATTCCGGGCCGATGCACATGGCCGCCGCGGCCGGCACGCCCGTGCTGGCGGTGTTCGGGCCGACCGATCCCCTGCGCACGGGGCCCTTCGGCCCGGGGCACCGGGTGTTGGCGGGCCGCTTGAGATGCCAGCCGTGCTTTGCCAAGACCTGCCGTTTCCACGACGGGGCTTGCCTGCGGGTCGTGACCCCGGAACAGGTTGCGGCCGCCGCGGCCAACATGCTCCGCATGCGCCGCGATGCGCTCCAAAAGGGGGGGACCCCACCACAGTAAAAAAACGCAAGTTTTTATGGACGCTTTCAAGGCATTTTGCTAAAGATGTGCGCGTTTGGCGGAATCCGGACGTTTGGCGTCCTGTCAGGAAACAGAGATTATGCCGGTTTTAGAAGGCAAAACAGCGTTGATCACCGGGGCGGCCCGTGGTATAGGGCGCGCGATTGCCGAGAAGTTTGCGGCCGAAGGCGCCCAGCTCGCCCTCTGCGAT
>CAZVVD010000001.1:15105-61445 GCA_964630555.1 uncultured Verrucomicrobiota bacterium
TCAAGCAGGAGTGGCTGGCCGATACGGCCAAGGCGGTGGCCGACCAGGGCCGGCAGGCGGTGTGCCTGGCCGCGGACGTCACTCAGGCGGCCGCGGTTCAGGCGGCAGTGGACGAGGCCCTGCGGCGTTTCGGCAGAATCGATATCCTGGTCAACAATGCCGGGATCATCCGGGACGGGTTCCTGGTGCGGATGCCGGAAGCGGACTGGGATGCCGTCCTGGCCGTTAACTTGAAAGGCGCCTTTCTATTTTCCAAGTCCCTGGCCAAGGTCATGATGAAGCAGCGCGCCGGGGCCATCGTGAACGTGGCCTCGATCATCGGTCTGATCGGCAACGCCGGGCAGTGCAACTATGCGGCCTCGAAGGCCGGGGTGATCGCGTTGACCAAGTCGGCGGCGCGCGAGCTGGCCTCGCGCAACATCCGGGTCAACGCGGTGGCCCCGGGGTATATTCAGACGAAAATGACGGAAGCCTTGCCGGAAGAGATTCGGAGCAAAATGCTGGCGGCCATTCCCGCGGCAAGGTTTGGTGTGCCGAATGACGTCGCGAACGTGGTCCTGTTCCTGGCGAGCGATGCCTCTGCCTACATGACGGGCCAGGTTTTAAACGTCTGCGGCGGGATGGTCATGTAGCACAACAGGAGGAGATGAGACTATGGCGCTGGAAGACAAAGTCCGGGAGATCATCGTCGAGAAACTGGGTGTCAACGCCGAGCAGGTGACGCCCGAGGCTTCGTTTATCGAAGACCTGGGCGCGGACTCGCTTGATACCGTCGAGCTGGTCATGGCCTTCGAGGACAAGTTTGGCGCCGACATTCCCGATAAGGATGCCGAGAAGCTGCAGACCGTCGGCGCGGTCATCGAGTATCTCAAGGAAAAAGGGTTCAACGAGTAATTTCCAGGCGGTTGGCGAAGGCCGAGGGCGCGGGACGGATCCCACCTCGGCCTTTCGGCAACGTTCAACCTGCCGGAACGTCCTGTGGGGGGCTGCCGTGCGCAAGGTCGTCATTAGCGGAGTAGGCATGGTCAGCCCGCTGGGCTGCGACGAGGCGGTGATCTGGCGGCGGCTGACGACGGGCCAGTCGGGTATCCGGCGCGTCCGGCAGTTCGATATCGGTCCGTATCCCAGCCAGATCGCCGGCGAAGTGGTGGAATTCAATCTCGACGCCTGCATGTCCAAAAAGGATCAGCGCCGGTCGGACCCCTATACCCACTATGCCCTCGGCGCCGCCAAGACCGCCCTGGCCGGATCGGGGTTGGATATGAGCGCTGAGGATCCCTGTCGGGTCGGGGCGATAATCGGGTCCGGGATCGGCGGGCTGCAGACCTTGCAAACCCAGCACACGATCCTCAAGGAGAAGGGGCCCTCCCGCTGCAGCCCCTACATGATCCTGCAGATGATCGGCAATATGGCCGCCGGGCAGCTGGCCATTGAGTTCGGGTTCAAGGGGCCCAACTTTTCGGTGGTTTCGGCCTGCGCCACCGCGGCCCACGCCATCGGCGAGGCCTTTCAAAAGATCAGGCACGGCGACGCCGAGGTCATGGTCGCAGGGGGGTCCGACGCCAGCGTGTGCGAGCTCGGGTTCGCCGGTTTTTGCGCGCTGAAGGCGCTCAGTACCCGCAATGACGACCCCACGAAGGCCAGCCGGCCCTTCGACCTGAACCGCGACGGGTTCGTGATGTCCGAGGGGGCCGGCATCCTGGTGTTGGAAGAGGCCGAGCACGCGCGCCGCCGCGGCGCGCCGGTCTATTGCGAGCTGTCCGGCTACGGTGCCACCTGCGACGCGTTTCACGAGACCGCGCCCTCGGCGGACGGCGACGGGGCCGCCCGGTCCATGCTGCTGGCCATCAAGGAGTCCGGCGCGGTCCCGGGCGACGTGGATTACATCAACGCCCACGGGACCAGCACGAGCCTGAACGACAAGTGTGAAACCCTGGCGATCAAGAAGGCCTTTGGCCCGGAGGGGGCCCGCAAGATCATGGTCAGCTCCACCAAGTCCATGACCGGCCACCTGTTGGGCGCCGCCGGGGGGGTCGAGGCGGCGATCTGCGCCCTCGCCATCCGGCACGGGGTCATTCCGCCGACGATCAACTACGAGACCCCGGATCCCGAGTGCGACCTGGATTACGTCCCCAACACCGCCCGCGAGCACCGGATCCGGCTGGCCCTCAGCAATTCGCTCGGGTTCGGCGGCCACAACGCCACCCTGGCCTTTCGCCCGGTGTGACCGCGGGGGTCGCCGACAAACCGCGGTCCCACGCCTCCTCCTTCCCCTGGCCGCCAGGGATCGTTTCCTCGCTGGCTAACGGATGCCCGCAAGAGGCGGCCGGCGGCCGCAATGAACCGCGCGCGCCCCGTTTCAGACCGGCGCTGGATTGGCGGTTTCGTCGGCGGGATGATCCTCCGGCTGGATCAGCACACTGATCAGGTAGTAGCCGATCGGCACCCCGACCACCATGCCCCAGAGCCCGAAGAAGCGCTCGCCAAGCAGCAGCAGCACCAGGACCAGGATGGGGTGGATATGGAGGATGTTGGCGGTGATCTTCGGGTTAAGGACGTAGGCCTCGATCGCGTGGACCGCCGCGATCAGGACCACGAGCTTGACGACCAGGGCCAACCCGCCGACCTGGAGGCCGAAGATCAGGATCGGGATGGAGCTCAAGAAGGTGCCGAGGATGGGGATGAAGCCGCAGAAGAGAACCAGGGTCGACAGCAGGGCGATGTTCGGGACATCGAAAATCCAGAGCCCGGCGGCCGTCAACGCCGTGTTGCAGGCCGCAATGATGGCCTGGGCGCGGAAGGCTCGGCCCAGCACGCTGGCGAAGGCCACCAGGTGCGGGGCCGTGCCCAGGTAAAAGGTCCGGATGCGGCTGTGCTCGAGGCGCCGCAAGGCGCCGGCAATCTTCTGCCAGTCCATGACCAGGATGAAGGAAAATATGATGGCCAGCAGCAGCGCGACCACGATTTTCCAGCCGATCTTGACGATGAACACCAGGCCTTCGAACACCCGGGGCAGGGAGGCCGTCGCCGCCCGGGCGACTTGGACCTTGAGGGATTCCCGCAGCACGTTGTATTGCTCGGAGCCGATGACCTCCAGGGCCCTTTCCTCTCCGAGGGCCTTGACCACGGCGGCCTCGACAAAGCGGTTAATTTTCTCGCGGCTCTGCTGGTCGCCGGCGCCGGTAAACTCCGCCAGGATGTGATTGGATTCCACGATCAGTTTCGGGCCGACCCAGGCGCCGGTCGCGCCCAGCAACCCCACGAATAGGATAAAGACCAGCGCCGTCGCCAGGCGGTAATGCAACCGAAACCGGGTCGCCGCCCACACGGCCAGGCGCCGGGCAATGAAGGCAATCAGGAAGGTCTCGAAAATCAGAAGGAAAAACGGCTTGAGCAGGTAAAAGAGACCGATCAGGAAAGCCCACAAGGCCATTTTTTCCCAATGGCGTTCAAAGAATTTGCGGAGGCCGGAAGGCTCCGGCGCGCACGGGGCGCCGGCGGGGACAGACGGGGAAGCGGCGTTGGGCTTCATGACGGGACCGGGGCGCGGGCATTCGGCGACCGGGGCGCCGCCGGCGCCGGCGTTTCCTCGCTGTCCCACCAGTAGCCGCAGGTCGTGTGGGGGGAAACCAGGTCGCGGTCGGCCAGGTCTCGCCGGTCAATGGGGAAGTTGATGCAGTTCGGGAAACGGAAGCGGTTGTACAGCCGGCAGGCGGGGACGCCCTGGTCGTGGAAGAAATAGCGGCAGCGCCAGACCAGCCGGCAGCAGGCCCCGCAGCGCCGGCAGGCCCCCCGGCGCCGGGCCAGGCTGGCCCGGACGTAGCCCGGCCGGAAGACGCTCCAGAGAAAGCGCCGCGGTGTGCCCAGGAAGAGGATGGGCTGTAGGCTGCGCAGTTTGTCGATGAGGCCCATGATGAGATGCCGGATCACGGTCACGCCTTGGGTTGCGGCCCTGACGCCGCGTTAGTTATAGACCATGGAGCCGTGCGTTGTCCAGCACCGAAATGGATGCCGGCTCAGTGGCCCGGCGGCGGGGCCGGACGGACGCCGGGCCCGCGTTCAGGATCGGAAACGACTCCGGATGTACGCGAGCATTTTTTGTCCCTGCAACTGGTCCGTGGCCGGGTTCATCCGCACGTAGAATTCCGCCCCGTCCAGGAAACACTCCTTGTCCGATGGCCGGCAGTCAATCCGCAGGATCGGCTCGCCGTTGACGTCCACCAAGGTGTAGTCCACCAGCGGGTAAAAGGTCTCCCCGATGCTGCGCTGCAGGAGGTTCTTGAGGTGGCGGAGCAGCGCGTCCCGGCTGCCCTTGAAAAAGGCTTCCAGGTCGCGCCGCAATCCGGGCAGGCGGCCGTCGTCCGCCACGCCGACCAGCAGGGTGCCGCCCTGGGAGTTCAGGAAGGCGGCGACATTCTTGAGGACCATTTTTTCGATGTAGGCCTCCCGGGTGCCCTGGCGCACGTCCAGGGCGAGGGTCTCCTTGAATTCCAGGGTTCGTGACTCGCCGGCGCGCACCAGCGCCAGAACCTGTTCGGCCGCCGAGAGCCGGTGGACCTGGTTGAGCATGGCCTCGGCGTGCTCCACCAGGGAGGCGGCGCTGCGCGGGTTCAGCGAAAGCTCGGCCCGCAGGACCATGAGGGCCCGTTCGAGGTCGAGGAGCTTATCGTGCGCCAACAGGATCATGGCCTGCTCCGTTCGGGCCGGCACGGGCACGACCAGGTCTTCCAGGGCGGCCTCCGGGAGCCGTTCGGCATAATGGCCCCGGTGGGCGGCCAGCAGGGTCAGCCGGCCGAGATACGAGCGGAAGTGGAGCGCTACGAACGCCGGCAGGACTTCCGGGGAGTTCAGGGGCACTTCCAGAGTCTCGTCCTCCTGCCTTGCGGTGTCGCTTTGCGGAGCGCCGCGCGCGCCGCCGCGGGGGAGGTAGATGGCGTCCCCGGACGCGCCGCCCGGTGGCATGCCGGGGCGCGGGCGCGCGCTGCCGGGCGGAGCGAGGTCCGGGACGAGCCGGAAACGCCGGTAGCCCGGGTGCTGGGCTTCCAGGGCCTTGAGTTCATTCTCGACCAGGATCTGGTCAATGCCGCGGAAACCGGCGCACGGCACCGGGAGCCCGTCGGCGAGACTCGCGCCGAACGTCCCGGCGACGATGGCGCCGGCGAGCGAATTCACCGGCGCTTCCGCGCCCACCTCGGCAACGAAAACGGGGTCCCGCGCCCGGCGCATGAACACGCCGAGCGTGACTGGCGCCAGGGCGCCGGGCGCCGCCAGGTGGGCAAAGCGCACCACGGCTGCGAGGTGAACGCCGCCGGCGCCGAGCGCGGCGGTGAAGGGCGCCCAGTCCTCGGCCGCGAAGGCCGGCTCGATCACCGCGGCCAGCAGGCCGCCGGGCGCCAGGCGTGCCGCGAGTTCGCGGATGTCACTCCAGTTCCGGCGCTGCCCGGCGGCATCCGGCGGACCGCCGACCGGGAGGGCTGCGGCGATGAAGTCGTAGGTCCGGGGAGAGGGCGCGGGTTGCGCGCGAGCGGTTTCCACGCGATCGGCCGGGACGTTCTCGAACAGGGGCGGGGCGGCGAAGGCGGCCCGTAGGCGCGAGGCGGCTCCGGCCGTTTCCGCCAGGGCGTTGGTGAGGGCGCCCGGGGTGGTTTCGCCGATCGTGTCCATGGCGCGTCTCCGGATTCCCATGGGCGCCCGGCCTGTCCCGCCGGCCCGCTGGTTGAAAAAAGCTCTCTTACGATAGCCGATCGGGGGCGGAGGGTCCAGTCCCGTTGAGCAGGCAGCGGACCGTCCAACCGCCGGGATAGCGGAGGGAGAGGGATTTCCCCGTCGTTGCCGACGGGGTCGGCAACCAGGGGCCACTTGGCCCGGCCAGCAGGGTGGCCGGGCCGACGTGGGAACCCCCGGCGCCCTTGCGGGCACACCGGCTGCCGAGATTTCAGGAGATCAAGTCTGGCGGAGGGAGAGGGATTTGAACCCCCGGTGCCCTTGCGAGCACACATGATTTCGAGTCATGCGCATTCAACCGGACTCTGCCATCCCTCCGGTGTCAGATAATGCCTTGTGTCTTCAGCCAACGATAACCTGAACGAGTTTTGAAAAATTTCTCGCGTCGAAGAGCCTCGGCCTTACTTGCATATTCCTCGATATAAAGTTTTTTCCAAGGACGATGCCCCTTTGTGCTCCTGACCTTTCCGGCATTATGTTCATGAAAGCGTTTATCGAAATGTTCGCAACTGCCCCGGTAGCACCGTCCCGTGACGGCGCTTTTGATGATATATGCCGACCAAGACATAGGGCGTACAGACGCGCATTTCGCGCCATTCCGGCCCTGGGGCCGGGACAAGTGATCCCTTGGCCACGATTCGGATCGGAGCCGACGTGACAACCGGACTCTGCCATCCCTCCGGGAGGCGACGGCGCAAGGATAGAAGAAAGCGTGTCGGGCGTCAAGGACGGGGCGGATTCACCAGGCACGCGGCGCTTGACAGGCGCGGGCAAAAGGCGGAAGGTAATTCCGTTTTAGGATACTGCTCCATCCCTGCGGGAAAGGGGGGTGCCTCATGCGTTGGTTTCGTTTCTGCGCAGCGCGGCTGCTGTCGGCGGCCGTGAGCCTGGCGGCGGCCTCCGCCTTCGGCGCGGTCGATTACGATCTGGCCGTGGAAGACACCATGTGCCGCGTGCGGCTGGACGCCCCTTACCAAGGCTACGGCTGCTGCGAGGACGGCGCCCTGCCGGCGCGTCCGCACCCGGGCTCCCTGCCTAAGCCGTCCTTCGAGGTGCCCAAGGCCAAGCCGGGCGAGTATCGCCGGGAGGCGGAACTGGCGGCCGCCGGCGGCGAAGCCGAGGGCTTCCAGATCGTGATCATGCCCAAGGGCGCGGACCTGGCCCAAGTGACCTTTTCGGCTTCCCCCCTGACATCGGGCCGGGGCAGCATCGGCGCCGGCGAGATCGCTTTCAATCAGGTTGGCTACGTCAGCACGCGCCGGCCGGGTTATGCCGTGGAACGGACCGGCTGGTTCGCGGACCCGCTTCTCCATTCCGCCCGGTTCGACGTGAAAAAAGAGGATATTCAGCCCGTCTGGGTCACGATCCGCGTGCCGGAGGGGACGCCGCCCGGCGACTATGCCGGCGCCATCACGGTCAAGCCCCAGAACGCCGGCGCCAAGACCGTGCCTGTCAGGCTCAAGGTCTGGGGGTTTGAAATCCCGGTCCGGAAGAACACGCTCAAGCTGGCCCTGGCGTGGTCCGAAGGCATCTCGCAGAGCATCCACGGCAAAACCGACTGGGAGGCCAGGGGGTTGCGGCGGAAATATGTGGACATGCTTCTGGCCCACCGGATCGGGCCGGACGACATCTACCGGGGCGCGCCGCAGAGCGTGGAGGACGCCGCCTACGCGGCGGCGCGGGGCGCCACCGCCATCAACCTGTTCAACGTCGGCTGGCCCGCCAGCTACACGGACGCGCAGATCGAAGCGATCCTCAAGAAAATCGAGGGGGTCTGGAAAGCCTATCAGGACGCCGGGATCGCCGGCAAGGCCTACATCTACGGGTTCGACGAAACCTACCACGAGAAGGCGATCAAGCAGGTCTACGGCGCAATCGGGAAGAAGTTCCCCGGCCTGAAGCGCGCCGTGAGCGTCGGCTGGCGCGGGCACGAGGCGGTGATCGACGAGGTGGACATCTGGAGCATGAGCACCGGAACCTACTGGTACAACTTTCACCAGCAGGAGGCCATGTGGGAGAAGCTGCGCGCCAAGGGCCAGCAGTTCTGGATGTATCTCAGCAGTTCCTCGGGTCCGCCCCGGCCCAACGTCTGGATCGAGAACGCCCTGATCGAGTCGCGGAGCCTCGGCTGGATCCTCTACCAGCACGATGCCGACGGCCTGCTTTATTACTTCATCAACATCGCCGAGCACGGCACGCCCAAGCCCATTGACGAAACCGCCGGGCCGCGCACCCCGTGGAATCCGAACACATTCGCGGCCATCAACGGCGACGGCCACCTGATCTATGCCGGCAAGAGCGGGCCGCTCTCGTCGGTCCGCCTGGCCAACCTCCGCGACGCGATCGAGGATTACGAGTACTTGAAAACCCTCGAGCGCCTGCTGCTGAAAAACGGCCGGGTCAAAACCGCGAAGGAAGCCCGGGACTACGTCAAGGAACACTTCGTCAAGTTCGTCACCGTCAACCTGTGGATCCACACCCACGAGCCGGCCGTGCTGCGTGTGATGCGGGCCAAGGTGGCGGCGGCGATCGAGGAGCTGGACAAAACCGGCGTCTCTTGGCGCGTCCCGGCGGTCCTGAAGGGCGGCGAGCCCCTGGTCTTCGACCAGCTTCGCTTCGACGCCAAGTCCGGGCCGGTCAAGGCCGCCGCGCTCTACGCGCGCCCCGCCGGCGGGTCCAAGTTCGAGTCGTTTCCCCTCAGGCTGGAGAATGGCGCCTGCGAGCGGGTGGAAATCCCCGGGCGCCTGACCGCGGAGGGGCCGGTCCAGTTCTATTTCGAAACCCGCTTTGCCGGCGGCCCGACCGTCCTGACGCCGGAAGCCGGCGCGAACGGGCCCGAGACCTATGCGCCCGACGTGGCGCCGCCCACGGCCGTCAGCAACCTGGCCGCGGTCACCGCCGCCAGCTACCGCGTGAGCCTCAAGTGGGATGCCGCCGGGGATGACAAGGGGGTCCGGGGCTACGAGGTCCACCGCGGGGAGGCGCAGGGCTTTGCAACCGGCGACCGGACGCTGGCGACCAACGTGTCGGCCGCGACGCTGGCCTTCGTGGACAACGCCCCGCCGGCGGGCAAAACCGCCTGGTATGCCGTCCTGGCCGCGGATGGCGTCGGCCGGATGGGGCCGGCGGAGGTCCTGAAGGTGGACGTGCCGCCGGATCGGCCCCCGGCCAATACCCTCGTGGTCCAGGCCTTGCCGGGCTCGAAATGCGCGCTCATCAAGTGGGAGGGTCCGGTCGAGCCGGACGTCGTGGGCTTTGAGCTGGAGCGCTCGGACAAGGCGGCGGGCCCGTTTGCGCCCCTCAAGAAGTTCGACGCCCTGGATGTCCGCAGCTACACGGATGAGACGGCGGCGCCCGGGCGGACCTGGTATTACACGGTCCGCCTTCGCGACCGTGGCGGCAACCTGGGCGAACCGGGCGCGCCGGCGGCGGTGGTGCCCGCGTCGTTCGTCAAGCGCGTCAACTGCGGCGGGCCGGCCTTCACGTCCGGGGACGGAATCCCGTGGGAGGCGGACAACGCCGGCCGGTCCGATTCGGGGTTCATCACGATTCAGCGTCCGGTTCGCGGGGCGGGCGACCTGCAGCCCATGTACGGCACCGAGCGCTGGTCGTACTCCGCCTTGCGCTACACCTTCAAGCTGGCCCCCGGGCCCTACGAGCTGGTGCTGCATTTCGCGGAAACCAACCCCGCCATGCAGAAGCCGGGCGCCCGGATCATGACCCTGGCGGTCAACGGTTTGACCCGGGGCGAACCACTGGATGTGTATGCCACGGCCGGCGCCGACACGGCCCACGTGCTGCGGGTCCCGGTGGAGGTTCCGGACGGCGCTCTGGCGATCGTCCTCACCGGCCAGCCGAACGGCCCGATGCTGAAGGGGCTTGAGATTTACGGGAAGGGCAATTCGTGAGCGGACGTTCGGCCGGCAACCGGGCGCGGGGCTTTCAGCCCGACGCGCGAGCACAAAACAGCCAGCGGCGATGCGCAGGCATCCGCCGGGGCAACAGGAGGAACAAGGCATGAAGCGGTCTTGGATGATCTGTGGGATCGCCGGGTTGGCCTGGATGGGGATGGCCGCCGTCGCCCGGGCCGAGGAGTCGCCGAGCAGCCACCAGGTCGGGCTGGGCGCCCATTACTGGACCGCGCTCAAGTCGATTGATGTCGACCAGGTGGACAAGAACGGCTTTTCCTACCTCGCCTGCTACCGGTACCGCTACCAATGGATCGGCGTCGAGGCCGACCTGGAGTGGTTTGAGAAAGGCTTCGGCGGCGCCCAGGAGACGGTCTATCAACCCCAGGCCTACCTCGTGGTCGGCAAGGTGATCTACGCGGCGGCGGGCATCGGCGGCTACTATGCCGACGGCAAGTTCGCCGACAACCCCTTCTACGCCTTGCGTGCCGGGCTGGACATTCCGATCCTGCCGATCCTGCACCTGGATATCAACGCCAATTACCGGTTTGAAAACTGGAACGATCTCAGCGCCGAGGGCAAGGAGATCGGCACGGACACGGTGACGCTCGGCGCCGCCGCGCGCCTGGCGTTCTAAGGCGGCGCCATGCTATGTCGGAACTGGCCAACATCTTTTCCTGGTCCATTTCGGCCCGGGACGATTTTGCCGAGTGCCGCCGGCGCCGCTACTGGTCGAAATACGCCATGTGGAACGGGTGGAAGGCGGAGGCGCCGGCGCTCAGCCGGCGCGCCTACCGCCTGGGCAAGATGGAAAACCGCTTCACCCTGCAGGGCAACGCCGTCGAGCGCGCGGTCATGTGGGCCCTGCGCCGGCGGCAGGAGGGGAGGACGGTTTCGGCCGACGAAGCCTACCAGGCCGCCGCCCGGCCCTACCTCAACCAGCGCTGGAGCGAATCGAAAAACAAGCTGTGGCAGACGAATCCCAAGAAATACTGCTGCCTGCACGAGCATTACTATGTGGAGCTGCACCGCGAGCCGGCGGAAGGCATGACGGCCCGCATGATCGGCCAGGTCCGCCTGTGCCTCGCGAACTTCCTGGAAAAAGTGCTGCCGGGGCTGGGCGGCGTCCGCCCGGAGCAGGAACTGCCGATCGGCACGCTGGAGACCGGCGATCCGGAATCGTTTCGGCTAGACGACGTCAAGGTCTACGCCATCCCCGATTACGCCTACCGGGCCGACAACCGCCTGCACGTCCATGACTGGAAGGCCGGCGCTCCCCGCCCGGCACACCGGGAGCAGATGGCCGTTTACGGGCTGTGGGCCAATCGCAAGCATCGCCTTCCGGCCGAGCAGATCCAAGTGCATCTGGAATACCTGGCGCAGGGGCACACGGTCAGCGCGGGACTGAAAGAGGAAGACCTGGAATACGCCCGCACGCTGGTGGTCGAATCGGTGGCCGAGATGGCCGAGTACCTGGAGGGCGGCGATCTCCGGCGGAATGCGCCCCTGCCGAAAGAGGACTGGGAAATGTCGGCCGATACGGGGACGTGCGAGCGCTGCAACTTCTATGAGCTGTGCAAGCCGGAACTGAGCTGAGATCGACACTACCAGCTGACTCGCCAACGCTCCTGGCTGAATTGGAAGGATTGTCCGCGGTAGCCCGCGCTGGAGCGCAGGATGCACCAGACCATGAAATCGCCCGCCTGGTAGATCACGGCCGGATCGCACAAGCCGTCGCGGTCGTAGTAGCCCGGCGCGGGAAAGCCGGCGCCGTTGCTGGGCCCGAAGGTGCCGTCGCGCACGGCGCCCGTTTGCGAGGACCGCACCCACCACCAATTGGACGCGGCCCGGTACACGCCGACATCCGTCTTGCAGTCGCCGTCGAAATCGCCCGGGGCGGGCGTGTAATCCGGCCCGCCGAACGCGCCTCCGACCAGGGGATAGCCGCTGGCGGAAAGCAGGGCCAGCCATAGACCGCCGGCGGCCTGGTAGACGGTCGGATCGGCCTTGCCGTCGCCGTCAAAATCGCAGCCCGTGACCGCCGCGTAACCCGGACCGCCATGTTCACAGCCGGCCGGCAAATACGAGTTGCCCGAAAGCAGGGCGGACCAGAGACCGGAGTCCTCGTGGTAGGTCGCCGGATCGGCCTTACCGTCGCCGTCGAAATCGGCCGGCACGGCCCGGAAGCCCGGCCCGCCGAAGCGCACGGAAGCGGTGGCATAGCCGCTGGCCGAGAGCATCACCGACCATACGCCCGAGGCCTCCTCGTAGACCGCCGGGTCGACCCGGCCGTCGCCGTCGTAGTCCTTCGGCGCCGCCGCGCAGGCGGCGCTGCCGAAGAACAGGGTGGCCTCGGCGTTGGTGTAAAAGGCGACTTTCCAGACAGCCGCCGGCGGATAAAACAGCCAGAGATCGCTCCGGCCGTCTCCCGAAAAATCGTCCGGCGGCGCGTTGACCCGGCGCGCGTCGGCAAAATCCGAAGTCACGGTGGTGGAAAGGGGGGTGGGATCGGGATCGGTCGCCGTGACCTGCACGCGGATGTATTTTCCCCTGACGGCGGCGGGCAAGACGCAGTTCGTGCCGGTGATCAAGGCGCCGTGGCCGTCCCGGATGTCGGCCAGGCCGCGGCCGTACTTGTCGCTGGCCATCTGCCAGCGGTAGGCGAAGGTCAGCCGGCCGGCGTTCTGCCACAGCCCCTGCCAGGCCGTCGCCGTCTGGCCGACAAACAGGGCGCCCCGGACCTGGGGCTTCTCCAAGTTGAGCGGCTGTCGCCGGGCGACCACCAGGGTGATTGAAATGCTCTTGGGGGCTCCGTAAGCCCGCTGGCCGTCCAGGCCGTCCAGGGCATCGAGGTTGAGGCTGCCGGTGTAGGTGCCTGCGGGCAGGGCGCCGGCTGAAAAAACAGCTGTGATCGTCTGGCGGTTATTGGAGACGGCGCCGTTGGCCGGCGTGACCTGCAGCCAGCTGATGCTCTCGGTGATGAGAAAGGTCATTGGGCCCTGGGGCGCCGCCGCGCCATTCCAGAGCTGGAACGTGTTGGTAACGGTGGTGCTTTCCAGGATGGAAACGGTTATGCGGTCGGTGCTGGTCTCGAGCGCGGCGTGGGCGGCCGCAAGCGGGGCCGGACCCCGGGCGCTTTGTGCGGCGGCCGCCGGCGCCGCGGACGCCGCCAGGGCCATGGCGGCCAACAGCACTCTTGCGCTTGGTTTCATGGATGGTTGGATCATCGCCGGGTGCGCCGGACACGGTCAACCCGCGGCTCTTTTCTTCTCCGTTCTATACCACAACCCGGTGATGCTTGGCAAGCGGTTTGCCGCCCTTTTTTGATCGTAAAACCCCTTGCGCCGCCGCGCGGGTTAGGGTAGGGTTGCCAACCACGGCCTGCGGCGGGAGCGGGGCGGGGGCTACGGGGAGGCAACATGATCTTTGACCGGGGATTGGGAGATAACCTGTCGTTGCACCGGGAGGCGCGCGGGCGCCGGGCGGGGCCGCGGCTTCTCCTGCTGCTGGCGCTGCTGGCGCTGGCGGCCGGGGCGGCCTGGTATTTTTGGCGGCACACGCCGGCCGGACCGGGCGCGCGCGAGGACCGCCGGGCGGCCCAGCTCCGCCTGAAAACGGAGCAGCAGGCGCTGGCCCAGATCCGCTCGCGGCTGGCGGCGCGGGAACTGGGGCCGGCCAGGGCGGAAGCCTACCGCGCCCTGGAGCAGTGCTCGGATCCGTCCGTTGTGGCCGATGTCGAGCGCCTGCTGGGACAGATCAACCTGAACCTCCTGCTGTCGCCGGAATCGATGCCGGAAAAGGTGGACTATCTTGTGCAGGAGGGCGATTCGCTGGAGCGGATTGCGAAAAAATTCGGCACCACGGTCGAGCTGATCCGGCAAAGCAACGGGCTCGGCCGCCACGTGATTCATCCCGGCGATCGCCTCAGGATTTTTCAGGCGCCCTTGACCCTGGAAGTCAGCAAGAGCCGCAACGATCTTGTGCTCAAGGCCAATGGCGTGTTTTTCAAGCGCTACCTGGTGGGCACCGGGCAATACGGCAAGACACCGGCTGGGACGTTCGTCATCGCCGATAAAATCGCGGAGCCGCCCTGGTGGCGCCCGGATGGCAAGATGATCCCCTACGGGGATAAGGAAAACGTGCTGGGCACGCGCTGGATGTCGATCGCCGCGGTCGGCGACACCCCCAGCGTCAAGGGCTACGGCATCCACGGCACCTGGGAGCCAGAGACCCTCGGCAAGCAGGCCAGCGCGGGCTGCGTCCGCCTGGCCAACAGCGACGTCGAAGAGCTGTTCCTGTTGACGCCCGTGGGCGCGGGCGTGGTCATCACGGAGTGAGGCGACATCCGAGCTGGGAGTCGGGCATGGCCAAATATTCGCTTGCGTTCGAAAAACCGGTCCTGGAGCTGGAGTCCAGGCTCAAGGATCTCAGGGAGTTCAGTGAGGCCCAGAAGATCGATGTCTCTCGCGAGCTGCTCGAGCTGGAGCGCAAGATCCTGGCGACCAAGCGCGATATTTTCAAGAACCTGACCCCCTGGGACGAAGTCCAGCTGGCCCGCCATCCCCAGCGGCCCTATACCCAGGACTACATCGGGGCCATGTGCCGGGATTTCATCGAGCTGCACGGGGACCGGCATTACGCCGACGACCGCGCCATGATCGGCGGGTTCGCCATGCTGGGAGACGAGCCGGTCATGCTGATCGGCACGCAGAAGGGCCGCGATGTCAAAAGCAACGTGGAGCGCAACTTCGGCATGTCCTATCCCGAGGGCTACCGTAAGGCCCTGCGCCTGATGAAGCTGGCCGCCAAGTTCGGCCGGCCGATCGTCACCCTGATCGATACCGCCGGGGCCTATCCCGGGGTTGGCAGCGAGGAGCGCCAGATTGCCGAGGCCATCGCCGTCAACCTGCGGGAAGCCTTCCTGCTGCCGGTGCCGATCCTCGTCACCGTGATCGGCGAAGGCGGCAGCGGGGGCGCCCTGGGCATCGGCATCGGCGACCGCATCCTCATTCTCGAGCACGCCTACTATTCCGTGATTTCGCCCGAGGGCTGCGCCGCCATCCTGTGGCGGGACCGGGCCTTCGCCGGCAAGGCCGCCGAGGCCCTGAAGCTGACCTCCCGCGACCTGCTGAAAATGGGCCTGGTGGACGAGGTCGTGCCCGAGCCCCTCGGCGGGGCGCACACCGATCCGGCGGGCATGGCCACCACCCTCAAAGGACGCCTGGGGGAGCACCTGCGCGAGCTGCGGGCGCTGTCCCGGGACGAACTCCTGGAGCGGCGTTACCGCAAATTCCGGGCCATGGGAGTTTTCCAGACCGAGGCCGCGGCCGCGCCGGCGCCGGCAAGTCCGCCGGCTCCGGTCTGACGCGGGTCGTGCCCGCCACGTCAGCCCCGCCTGCGGGGCTAAGTGGCCACTTTGCTTCAGACGTGGCAACCCAAAAAAATCAACCACGGATGACACTGATTTCACTGATAAAGTTTGTTTTTATCTGCCGTTTATCCCTGCTTTCCAATAGCCGTGCCCATCCGTGAACTCCGGTGTCGTTGCCGAAAATCAGCAAATCAGCAATCATCAATTCCAATGCACCCCTGGCGGACCCATACCTGCGGTGAATTGCGGCCGGCGGACACCGGCCGGGAAGTCCGGCTCTCGGGCTGGGTCTTCCGCAAGCGCGACCACGGCCAGCTCCTGTTCCTGGACCTGCGCGATCATTACGGCGTGACCCAGGTGGTCATCCAGCCGGACCGCGGGTTCTTCGAGGCCTGCACCCGGCTCCGGCTGGAAAGCGTGGTCACCGTCACCGGCCGGGTCGTGGCGCGCTCGGCCGAGACCGTCAATCCCGACCTGCCGACCGGCGCCATCGAGCTCGTGGCCGAGTCCGTGGCCGTGGAGTCCGCCTGCGACCCGCTGCCCCTGCAGATCGACTGCCCCGAGGATGGGCCCGAAGACCTGCGCCTCCGCTACCGCTACCTGGACCTGCGCCGGGAGCGCCTGCACCGGAACATGCTCCTGCGTTCGCGGGTCATCGCCTTCCTCCGCCGGCGCCTGGCCGAGCTGGGCTTCAACGAGTTCCAGACGCCCATCCTCACCAGCAGCTCCCCGGAGGGCGCCCGGGACTATCTCGTCCCCAGCCGGGTGCACCCCGGGAAATTCTACGCCCTGCCCCAGGCGCCCCAGCAGTTCAAGCAGCTGCTGATGGTCGCCGGCTTCGACCGCTATTTCCAGATCGCCCCCTGCTTCCGCGACGAGGACGCCCGTGCCGACCGCTCCCCCGGCGAGTTCTACCAGCTCGACCTGGAGATGTCGTTCGCGACGCAGGAGGACGTCTTCCGCGTGGTCGAAGACGTGCTCGCCGGCCTGTTCAAGGAGTTTTCGGCCACGGCCTTCAATCCCCCGCCGTTCCCCCGCATCCCCTATGCCGAGGCCCTGCTCAAGTACGGCTCGGACAAGCCGGACCTGCGCATCCCCATCGTCCTGCGGGACGCCACCGCCATTTTCAGGGGCGGCGGATTCAAGGCCTTCGCCTCCGTCATCGAGCAGGGCGGCGTTGTGCGCGCCATTCCCGTCAAGGGCATCGCCGGCCAGCCGCGCAGTTTCTTCGACAAGCTGGTCGAGTACGCGAAGTCCATCGGGTCCAAGGGGCTGGCCTACCTGGTCTGGGAGAACGGCGCGGTCAAGGGGCCGATCGCCAAGTTCCTGACCCCCGACCAGCTCCGGGCCATCGTCGCGCTCTGCGAAATTTCCGAGAACGACGTGGTTTTTTTCGTCTGCGACCGCCCGGCGCTGGTCAACAAGATCACCGGCGATTTGCGCCTCAAGCTCGGCAACGACCTCGGCCTCGTGGAACAGGGGGTCTTCAAGTTCTGCTGGATCGTGGATTTCCCCCTCTTCGAGACCGACCCCGAGACCGGGCAGACCGTGTTTTCCCACAACCCGTTTTCCATGCCCCAGGGCGGCCTGAAGGCGCTCGAGGAACAGGACCCGCTTTCCGTCCTGGCCTACCAGTACGACATCGTCTGCAACGGGTGCGAACTCTCCAGCGGCGCGATCCGCAACCACAGCCCGGAGATCATGTACAAGGCCTTCGCCATCGCCGGCTACTCGGCGGCCGATGTGGACGAAAAATTCTCCGGCATGATCAGCGCCTTCCGGCTGGGCGCGCCGCCGCACGGCGGCATCGCGCCGGGCATCGACCGGATCGTCATGCTCCTGGCGGGCGAGCAGAACCTCCGCGAGGTCATTGCCTTCCCCATGAACCAGAAGGCTCAGGACCTCATGATGGGCGCGCCGGCGCCGGTGACGGAAAGACAGCTGCGCGAGCTGCACCTCAGGATCGCCCTCCCGAAACCCGACCCCGCGGGCCCGACGGGGTGAGCCGGGTCCGCAGGGCTGCGCGTCCTGAGGTGCGCGAACGACTGGCGGATGAGGCCAAAAAGCCGGGTGACGCTTTCGGCCTCCGGCGAGGAGGCAGAGAAGCAGGATGGAGGTTAAGGGCGATTCGGCGGCGAACCGGCAAGGGAAAATCATCAGGGGAGATGGCCATGACAAAAAAAGAACTGGTCAACCGCATCGCCAAGGAAACCGGACTCGCCCAGGAGGATGTGGCGGCGACCGTGCAGAAGACGCTCGATTACATCGTCGAAAGCTTGGCCATGGGCCATAACGTGGAATTCAGAAACTTCGGCGTCTTTCAGCTGTGCGTCCGCAAGGCGCGGGTGGGACGCAATCCCAAACAGCCGACCCGCGAGGTGGCCATCCCCCGCCGGCGGGTCGTGAAGTTCAAGATGGGCCGGATCATGAAGAAACAGGTCATGAAGAACGTCTGAGGACCGCCCGGCCTCCGGCCGGACGGCATTGTTGATTTGCGATTGCGGATTGAAAAAATAGCAGCCGCGCGAGATGGAAAACCTGGATGCATCAGTGAAATCTCGTCGCCGTTGAATCCGGTCCCGGCAGGCCGGGGCAGAGGCGCCGGTTTTCCGTCTAAGACGGCTCGGAAGAGACGCATCGCCCCACCGGTAAGGCTCCCGACCTGCCGGAGAGTCGGGACCGGGTGAACTGGATAATTTCTTCTCGACGGTCATGTGTTGTAACGGCAGATCTAACGCGGGCTTGGCCCACAATCCAATCAAGGACCCAGAATAAGACCCCCCCCCACGATCCGTCAGCTGACGGACAGGGCAACCGTAAATTGCAGGTAAGCAAGTAAAAGATAATGCCATCACGAATTTTCTTGGCAGATCCACTTGGTCTACATCTGATCTGAACATTCGTGGTTGTACCGAATTCGTGGGGTGATATCCGCGTGCCTTATCCTATCGGCTTGTCTTGTTTATTATGGCGGTTCCGATGGATCAGGTGCAATGTCATACCTCGCCTATAGAGGTCGCCGTCCCATGACAGCCGACAACGCCCATTTCGACGCGCCGCGCGGCATGCGGGATTTTTACCCCGAGGACATGGCGGCGCGCAACGCGATCTTCGCGGCCTGGGGCGCCGCCGCGCGCCAGTTCGGCTTCGCCCAGTACGACGCCTGCGTGGTGGAGTCCCTGGACCTGCTCAAGCGCAAGGGCGGCGAGGAGATCGTCGAGCAGATCTACGCCTTCAAGGACAAGAGCGGGCGCGACCTCGCCCTGCGCCCGGAGATGACCCCCAGCCTGGCCCGCCTGATCGCGGCCCGCCAGGGCGGCCTGGCCTTTCCCCTGAAATGGTTCGCCATCGCCCAGTGCTTCCGCTACGAGCGCATGAGCCTCGGCCGCAAGCGCGAGCACTACCAGTGGAACCTGGACATCGTCGGCGAGGCCGCGCTGACCGCGGAGGCCGAGGTCCTGGCCTGCGCCCTCCGCGCGCTGGATCTGCTCGGCCTGGAGCCGGGCGACGTGAGCGTGCGCTTCAGCAGCCGGGCCCTGCTGGCCGACCTGCTGGCCAAGGCCGGACTACCCGCCGCCCACCATCCGGCCACCTTCCTGGCCCTGGACAAGCGCGGCAAGGTTTCGGACGAGGAGATCGCGAAACTGCTGGGCGCGGAGGGACTCGATCCCGCCGCCGTCGAGGCGGTCTTCCGGATCACCGGCCTCCGGTCGCTCGAGGAGGCCGAAACGTTTCTCGGGGGCCGGCCGCCCTCGGTCGCGGCGCTCCGGACCCTCGAGGGCCTGGCGGGCGATTACGGGCTGGCCGGCCGCCTGACGTTCGATATCGGCGTCGTGCGCGGACTGGGCTATTACACCGGGATCGTTTTCGAGGCCTATGACGCCGGGCGCAAGTTCCGGGCGCTGTTCGGCGGCGGCCGCTATGACCGCCTGCTGGAGGATGTCGGCGGAAAGGCCCTGCCGGCGGTGGGGCTCGGGTTCGGCGACGTGGTTATCGCCGAGCTGCTGGCCGCCAGGGGCAAGCCGGCGCAGCGGCGCCCGGCGCTGGATTTAGCCGTCGGGTACATGGAGGACGCCCAGCGCTCCGCGGCGATCGCGATCGCCCGGTCCGCGCGCCAACAGGGCCGGAACGCCGAGTCCGCCCTCCACGCCGAGAAGCCGAAGTCGTTCTTCGGGCGGGTCGGCAAGGGCGGCGTGCGCCGGGCGATCTATCTCGGGCCCGATGACCTCGCCCGCGGCACGGCGCGGGTGAAGAACCTGGAGGATCGCACCGAGCGGGAACATCCCCTGGCCCGGCTGACCGAAGGCGACCTGGGGGATATCGGACCTGACGGTTCGAAAGGCGATCAGGCATCAGAACGATTAACCACGAAAGACACGGAGCGCACGCAATGAAGCAACCAACGGCAGGCGGACGCGGCAACCTCGTGACCTTCGGAGTCATTGGTACGGGTGGCATGGGCAGCGGCCATTGCCATTGCCTCGGGCAGGTCAAGCGGGCCCGCCTGACGGCGGTCTGCGACATTGACCCGGCCACCGCGGAACGGGTGGGGAAGCAGTTCAACGTGCCCTCGTTCACGGATCACCGGGCGCTGATCAACTCCGGCCTGTGCGCGGCGGTCACGATCGCCACTCCGCACCCCTCGCACGCCCCCATCGCCATCGACTGCATGAATGCCGGGCTGCACGTGCTCTCGGAGAAGCCCCTCTCCGAGCGCGTCTCCACGGCCGAGGCCATGGTGCGGGCGGCGCGGAAAAACAAGGTGGCCTTCGCGGTGATGTTCCAGCGCCGGTTCGAGCCGGCGATCGCCGCGGCTCTCCGGCTGGTCCGGACCGGCCAGGTTGGGAAGATTTACCGCGCCTGCATGATCTCGCCGGAATTCCGCTCGCAGGCCTACTACGATTCCGGCACCTGGCGTGATGATGAACCAGTCGCCCCACATTATGGACATTTTCGTCCGGCTCTGCGGACTGCCCAGCGCGGTCCTCGGCAACACCGAGACGCGCATGCACCGGATCGAGGTCGAGGACCTGGCCGAGGCCGTCCTCAGGTATCCCGGCGGCGGCACCGGCTACCTCTATTGCTCCACCAACGAGGCCGGGCCGGGCCAGATGATCGAGATTTTCGGGGACAAGGGCAAGCTGGTCTTCCGCGACGGCCAGTTGAAATTCTTCCGGTTCGAGCCGGGGGTCCGGCGCTTCCTGGACACGTCCAGGGAAATGTGGGGTAGCCCGCGCCTGGTCGAGGTGCCGCTCAAGATCCCGGAGAAGAAAACCGGCCACGCCAGCGTCATGGCCAACCTGGTGCGCCACCTGCTCGACGGCGAGCCTCTGGTGACGCCCGGCGGCAGCGGGGTGGACTCCCTGGAGCTGGCCAACGCCATCATGCTCTCGGCCTTCGAAAAACGCTGGGTCAAGCTGCCCATCAGCCGCGCCCGCTATGACGCCATGCTGGCCCGGCTGCGGCGCCGCTCGAAGTTTGTCAAGCAGGTCGAACGGGTCAAGCGCATCACCGACCCCCAGCACAAGGTCTGAGGAGCGGGTCCGCCAGAGGGGCAAGCACCTCCAGGAGGGACGCGCCCGCGCCGCCGGCGCGGGGCGCGGCCGAACCGCTGCTGCTCGCGATCGTTATCGCGGAGGCCGTCAAAGCGCCGGTCGTGGACGGCGACCTCGGCGATCCCTGTTGGGCCAAAGCCGAGGAAGGCCGGCTGGCCGCCGACGAATACAGCTTTCCCGTCCAGCTCAAAACCACATTTAAAATATGCCAAAAGGACGAGACTTTACGCCGCACTCGAAATGACGAGCGCGGATTGGGTCGAAAGGCGAAGCGGACGGACGCGACAGAGCGCGTCCCTCCAGGGAATAAGATTTCGGAAATGGAGGGCCACGCTCCGTCGTGGCCGGGGGAAGGAAAAGAAAGAGGACGCGACAGAGCGCGTCCCCCCAGGGGAATAAGATGTTGGTTCCCTGCGAGCGCTTATGCGCGCGTGTCGGACCGCGCCTGCGCCGCCGGCGAATTCGCGCCGCGGCTGTGCATTCCGCCCCTGCGTGACCGGGACATGGCGGCGGGACCTATTTTCCGCTGGTCTTGCGTCCGCGTGGGCGTATGCTTGCGGCCGGGTCGGCGCTCGGAAAGGCATCGGCCATGGGGGGGCACACGGTGACATCAAGGATCCCGGGTTGGGGGCGGCGATTGGCGCTGGGCCTGGTGCTGAACTGGGCGGCGGCGGGCGGAAACGTCCTGGGCGGCGTGGTGGGATGGCGCACGGATTGGACCGGCAATTACCCGGAGGCGGACCCGCCGCTGACGTGGGCGACGAACCGGAACGTGAAGTGGGCGGCGCCCATGCCGTCCTGGGCCAACGCCATGCCGGTCCTGGTGGGCAACAAGCTGCTGGTCACCTCCGAGCCGCTGACCCTCCTGTGCCTGGACGCGGATACTGGCCAGACGCTCTGGCAGGCCACCAACCACGCCTATGTCGACGTGTATGCGCCCGAGGCCCTGGCCAAAATGCAGGCGGCGCAGGAAGCCGCCAAGACCGCCGCCGCGAGCAATGCCCAGATGGTCGCCCAGGTGCAGCGGGCCGCCAAGGAGCTGAGAGCCAATCCCGTTGACGAGGAGTGGATCGCCCACTCCAACGAATGGGCGCGGAAAGTCGAGGCCTTCAAGCCGACCTTGAGCAACGCCCAGGCGGCGGCCAGGGCCTATGCCCCCCCGGCCCGGCACGGGGTCACCGGCTGGGCCACGCCGACTCCGGTCAGCGACGGCCAGCGGGTCTGGGCGCTGTTCGGCAACGGGGTCGTGGCCTGCTACGGCCTGGACGGCAAGCGCCGGTGGGCGGTGGTGAGTGAAAAGCAGAGGGACGGCCAGGGCCAGGCCTGCTCGCCGGTGCTGGCCGGGAACCGCCTGGTGATCCACGTCAACAATCTGCTGGGCCTGGACCCCGACACCGGGCGGGAACTCTGGAAGGTGGATTCCAGCCTCCAATGGGGCTCGCCGCCCGCGGCGCGCATCGGGACCACCGACGCGGTGGTCTCGCCCAACGGCGCGCTCGTGCGGGCCGCGGACGGCAAGGTGCTGGCCGGCAAGCTGCCGGTCATGCAGTTCAGCAGCGCGGTCGTCCAGGGCCGGCGGATGGTTTTCGGCAGCTCGGTCTGGGAAATGCCCGAGCAGATCGCGGGCGACGCGGCCGAACCTAAAAAGCTGTTTTCCGTGAATTCCAAGGCCCCCGGCCGGCACTACGGGTCCGCCACCTGTTCCGACGGCATCATCTACGGGGTGGGGGAAGGCGGCGTGATGTACGCGGTGGACGTCGCGGGGAGCAACCTGCTTTACAGCACCAACCTGAACCTGAAGATCGACGGCAAGGGCTGCACGGCCTATCCCTCGGTGGTGGCCGCCGGCAAGGTCATCCTGGTCAGCGGCGACAACGGGATGACGGTGGTGGTGCAGGCCGGCCGGGAGTTCAAGGAGCTGGCCCGCAATGTGCTGGAGCCCTTCCGCTCCACGCCCGTGTCCGCCGGCAAACGGCTGTATATCCGGACGCTGAAGAAGATGTACTGCCTTGGACAATAAAGGAGGGCCCGGCATGCGAACGTGGACCTGGGCACTGGTGGCGCTGTTGGGACTGGCGGCCGGGCGGGGGCTGGCTGAAGACTGGTCGCAACTCGGCGGTCCGCGGGTGGACGCCAATTCGCCCGATGTCGGGTTGGCTGACGACTGGCCCAAGGGCGGGCCATCGCTGGTATGGGAAACGACGGGCTTGGGCGGCGGGTTCGCGAGCCCCGTGGTGGCCGGGGGGCTCGTCTTCATCATGGGCCGCCAGATCAAGGGTGGCATCAAGAACGACTGGTGCGAACAGGCGGTGGAACAGGCGCCCGACGTGCTAACCTGCCTGGATGGCGCCACCGGCAAAAAACTCTGGCGGCATGAGTTTTCCCTGTTCACCAACAAGACCTCCACCGCCTGGAGCACCCCGGCCGCGGACCCCCAGTTTGTCTACGCGCGCGCCGGCGACGGCGAAGTCCGCTGCCTGTCCGCGCAGGACGGACGCCTGGTCTGGTCCTGGCCGAAGGACAAGACAAACACCAACGACAAGCTGCGCTGGGAGACGGCCGGCGGGCTGTTCCTGCAGGGCGACCTGGTGTTGTTCGTGTCCGCGCCCAGGCTGGTCGCGCTGGATAGGAAAACAGGGGAGGAGCGCTGGACCTACAAGTACCCCGCCGTACCCGGCTGGGGCAGCACGGCGCAGAACCTCATGTTCCTGGATGTGCAGGGAAAGCCGTGTCTCCTGGTTTCCAGCGACCTGCTCGATCCGGCCACGGGCCGGCGGCTTGGCGGGCTCGCGCCTGACACCGGCGCATTGTCGTGGTGGGCGGCCTGCCGGGGAAACCGGCTGGTTTCCGCTTGCTCGACGGGCATCACCTGCCAAGCCTTCGACTCGGCTGCGGACGGGTCGGTCACCAGCCGCTGTGTCTGGCAGTGGACGGGGACGGGCGCCGTCGGCAAGGCGCGCGGGGGCAAAGGCTACGGCGGACCCCTGGCCCTGGGCGAGCGGGTGTTCGTCTGGTTCGGCGCGGGCGGCGACGGGCCGGCCTGCCTGGACCTGGCGACCGGCAAGGAGCTGTGGTGGGACAAGCCGACGGTGGGCGGCATCAAGTACACGCTGGCGCACGGGGTGGATGGCAGGCTGCTGATCCTGTTCGGCGGCCGCCTGCAGATGTTGGAGCCGACGCCGGCCGGGCTGAAGGAGCTGGCGGCCGCGCGGGTGAGCCGGGGGTCATGGGCGGCGCCGGCGATTTCGGACGGGCGCCTGTTCATCCGGGACGATGCCGGGACGGCCAAGTGCCTGGACTTGCGCGCGAAGCGGGATCCGCTTCCGCCGTCCGCCAGGGGCGCCGCCGCTCCCGTCGAGCCCGGCAGCTGGCCGCAGGCCGACGGTCCCTTTGGCAACGGGTCGGCTCCGGATCGAGATTTGCTGGAGGAATGGCCGACCAACGGGCTGAAGGTGGCGTGGCAGGCCGCGGAGATTCCTGGCCCGGCCGTGCCGGTGATCGCCGGCGGGCGCGTGTTTTTGCTCGGCCGCCGCGACTATGGGATCAAGAAAGATGCCCAGGGCCAGCCGGTCAAAGCCGCCGACGGCAAGAGCGTCTATGAGAACTCCTTGTATTCGGGGACGGGTCCGCTCGTGGTCTCGTGCCTTGACCGGAAGACCGGCGCGCGCGGGTGGCAGTACACGTTCGCGACCAGTGCGTCCCCGAGCACGGCCACCTCGGTGGGCGTGGTCCCGGTGTTCGACACGGGCCGCCTCTATGTCGCCGATCTGCCCCGGGAACTGGTTTGCCTCAACGCCGCCGATGGAAAAGTCATCTGGCGCAGCTCCGATCCGAATCCGCCCCTGTTCGGCGATCCCCTCGGGTTGGCTCCCGGGGCGGAACGGCTCGCGATCTGCGATGACCGGCTGGTATGCGCGGGAGCTTACCAGCGGGTCTTTCAGCTGACGGCCGTGGACAAGCTGACCGGCGCCCTGGCCTGGACCCGGTTTATCGAAACGCCCAACGAACCGCTGCCGACAGCGCCGCGGCTCTTGAGCGGCCCGGCAGGCAGCTGCCTGCTCCAGGTTTCCCAGGGCGCGTTGACGTGCGTGCATCCCGGCGGCGGGATCCTGTGCGAGGCGCGGAATGACGACCTGCAATTTGGCGGCTACAGCCCAACCGGATTCACGGTCGCGGGTCAGCGCCTCTACGTGCACCGGCAAAAGGCCACCGAGTGCCTCGAACTGGCTCCCGGCGCCGCGGGAGCGCCTGAACTGCGCAAGCTCTGGAGCTGCGAAGCCCCGCCGGGCGGCGCCATGGTTCCCGCCGGCGAGCGGTTGATGGTGTTCGATTCGCGGAAGGTCAAGGCGCGCCACGCGGCCACCGGAAAGCTGGCCTGGGATGGAGCGGTCGAAAATGGTCCTGTGATCGGCGGGGTCGTTGCCGACCACAAGCTGGTGTTGCTCACGGGCAAGGGCGAGCTCGTGCTGCTCCGGGCGGACGCGCCCCAGTTCCGGATCGTGTCGCGCGTTCCCATCGCGGGCCTGAACGCCTGCTGGACACCGCCGGCCCTGTCCGAAGGACAGCTCTTCATCCGGGATTGCGCAGGACTGGTCAAGTGCCTGGACCTGAAAAAGCGTTAAGCGTGTGGCCCCGGCCCGCTGCCGCGGCCACAGGCTGCGCGCGCTCTGCTGCGATCGAAAAAGTTGATCTGAATAATACGGAACATGTATTGCATGGGGACAGTTCCGAACTGAATACGGTTGGATCAAGTCAGGCTCTATCGCGTGGCATCATCAAAAGTTCATTAAGAGGGCTGTCCAATAAAAGACGATGTCAACGCTTGCAGTCTGCGGATGTTTTTGGGCTTGCTGTTGATTTGCGCGGCGGCGGGTGCGAGCGCGGGCGAGGTGGTCGGCTGGCGCACGGACTGGACCGGCCGCTACCCGGAGGCCGAGCCGCCGCTGAAGTGGGCGACCAACCTCAACGTGAAGTGGGCGGTGAAAATGCCGTCCTGGGCCAACGCCACGCCGGTCCTGGTGGAGAAGAAGCTGTTCGTCACGTCCGAGCCCCTGGCCCTGATGTGCCTGGACGCCGACACCGGCCAGACGCTCTGGCAGGCCACCAACCATGCCTATGCCGATGTGTATGCACCCGAGGCCTTGGCCAAAATGAAGGCGGTGCAGAAAGCCGTCAAAATGGCGGCGGCGACCAATGCCGCCATGCTCACGCAAGTTAAGCTGGCCGTTTCCGAGCTGAAGAAAACCGCGGGCGACGCCAAGTGGGTCGCCTGGTCCAACGAATGGGCGCAGAAGGTCGAGGCGTTCAAGCCTGAACTGGCCGCTGCCCAGGCGGCGGCCAGGGAGTATGCGCCGGCGCCCCGGCATAACATGACCGGCTGGGCCACGCCAACCCCGGTCAGCGATGGCAAGAAGGTCTGGGTGCTTTTCGGCAACGGGGTCGTGGTTTGCTACGACCTTGACGGCCACCGTCAGTGGGCGGTCGTGGGCGAGAAACAGAAGGATGGCGAGGGCCAGAGTTGTTCGCCGGTGTTGGCCGGGAACCGGCTGGTGCTCCATGTCAACAACCTGGTGGGCCTGGACGCCGACACCGGCCAGCAGGCGTGGAAAGTGGATTCCAAGCTGCAGTTCGGATCGCCGATTCCGGCCCGGATCGGGGATACGGAGGTTGTCGTCTCGCCGAACGGCGTGATGGTGCGGGGCGCGGACGGCGCGGTGCTGGCGGAAGGGCTTCCCAAAATGCTGTTCAACGCGCCGATGATCGAAGGCAACCAGGCCTTTTTCCCGTCGGGCAGGGTCGCGCTCTATGAACTGCCATCAAGCATTTCCAGCAACAAGGCCGAGGTTAAGAAACGGTGGGCGGTCGGCACCAAGGCGCCGGGCCGGCACTATGCCTCGGCGGTTTATCACGATGGTGTTATTTACGGGGTGGGGTCGGGCGGCGTGATGTACGCGGTGGATGGAAAGGAAGGCAAACTGCTCTACACCACCAACCTGAACTTCAAGATCGGGAACGAGTCTTGTACCGCCTATCCGTCCCTTGTGGCCGCCGGCAAGCTGCTCCTCGTGAGCGCGCAAAACGGCGTGACGGTTGTCGTGCAACCCGGGCCGGTTTTCAAGGAGCTGGCCCGCAACGTGCTGGAACCCTTCCGCTCCACGCCCGTGCCCGCCGGTAAGCGGCTGTATATCCGGACATTAAAGACCCTGTATTGCTTCGAAAAGTGAGCTATGCCTGAGGAAAACCACATCCTGTTCTGCCGCTGCGCGGAACGCGGGGTGGGGGCCGCGCCGGCGCGGCGCGAGGTCCTCGAGGGGCTTCGCCGGCGCGGCCTGCCCTTCACCGAGACGGCGGATTTATGCCGCCTGGCGGCCGACCGCAGTCCGGCGCTCGCGGCCTGGGCGGCCTCCGCCGGGAAACTCGTCGTGATCGCCTGCCATCCCCGGGCCGTCCGCTGGCTGCTGGCCGCGGCCGGCCTCGAGGTCGGCGCCGACCGGCTCCGCGCGTTGGACCTGCGGACGCTGTCGGCCGCGGAGATCCTGGCGCAGATACCGGCCGCCGCCGCGCCGGCCGGGCCTCCGATCGCTGGGGACGCCGGCACAAACTGGCCGCCCTGGTTCCCGGTGATTGATTTCGACCGCTGCCGGCAATGCCGGCAGTGCCTGAGTTTCTGCCTGTTCGGCGTCTACGCCCTGGATCCCCGCGGCCGGGTCGCCGTGGCCAACCCGCGCGCCTGCAAGGACAATTGCCCGGCCTGCGCCCGCATCTGCCCGGAGGTGGCGATCATGTTCCCCAAGCTGCCGGACGCCGAGGCGCCGCTGAACGGGGCCGAGATCGGCGATGACACCCAACTCAAGGAGCGCGCCCGCGTCAAGGCCGGTGAATTGTTGGGAGACGATCTCTACGCCGGCCTGGCCGCGCGCCGCCGGCAGGCCCGCGGGCGCCTGCTGAAGTCGGCGCGGGAACGGGCCGAGGCCGAGCGGAAGGCGTGCTCCCAACAAGGGACACCGGTCGAACGTGGCAAGCCTCAGATTCAGCCGCTCCGAGGGCCATGATGGGAATGCGGATCCTCTGGAAAACCAGCAAGCTCTGCCCGGCCGTCCGATCAACCCGTTTCGGCCTGCTCGCGGCGCTCGTCGCGGGGGCGGCGGCGCTGGGCGCCTGGGCGGGGCCGGCCGGCGCGGACGCCGAGGCGTGGTGGAATCCCGCCTGGGCCCGCCGCCTGAAGTTGAGCTTCGACAACACCAGGCAGAAGGGCGCGGATCTGCGCGATTTTCCGATCCTGGTGCAGCTGACCGCCCGGAACTTCGATTTCTCCAAGGCCCGCCCCGACGGCCGCGACCTCCGTTTCGTCGGAGGTTCGACGAATCTGCTCGCCCACGAGATCGAGCGCTGGGACCCGGCCGTGCCGGTGGCCGAGATCTGGGTGGGCGTGCCGCGCATTCCGGCCGGCTCGGCCGATGCGTTCGTCTGGTTGTACTACGGGAATGCCGGCGCGCCGGACGCGCAGCATGCCGCCGGGGTCTGGGACCGGCACTACCAGGGCGTCTGGCATTTCAACGACCGGTTCGGGAACGGGACGGAAGTGCGCGACTCCTCGGCCTACCTGCACGACGGCGCGATGCACCACGAGTCCGGCGCCCTGGCCCGGACGAACGTCGAAGGGCGGATCGGCCTCGGATGCCTTTTCCGGGGGGAGGACGACTGCGTCGTCGTGCCGTGGGAGCGGATCTGGCCGGAGCGGGTGATGCTGGAGGCGTGGATACGGATCGAGCACGCCGAGGGCGTCGTCATGGACCGGCCGGGCATCAACTACGGCGGCACCTGGAACCAGTGTTTGATCAAGGATTGGAAGCCCGTGATGAAATCCACCGTGTACGCTTGCGGCACCGGGCTGAAAGACGCCTTGTGGGCCCGCACGCCGCTCGACACCAACTGGCACCACGTGGCCTGGGAATGGGGAGGCGGGCGCGGGATTTACATCGACGGACGTCTGAATGCCTCGGACGCAACCACGGGGCTGGGCCAGCATCACGCGGCGAGCCCCATCTGGGTGGGCGCTTCCTGCCGCTCGCCGCCGCCGGGCACGCACGAGATCGCATCCGGCCCCGGGTGGCCCTACGCCCAGTACGCGCCGCCCTTCCGGGGGCGCATCGATGAAATGCGCCTGTCCCTGCGCGCGACCGCGCCGGTGCGCTCCGCGGACTGGATCGCGGCCTCCTACCTTACCATGACCCAGCAGCGCTTTCCCATCTACGGCAAGGAGGAGGCCAGACCCTGAACTCCCGGGCACGCCTTGCCGCCGCCTCCCTGCCGGCTCTCGCCGCCGTCCTCTGGACCGGCGCGGCCGCCGCGGCCTCTCCGTTCCAGGCCAGTTATCCCCGGCAATTCGCGCTGGAGATGAAGTGGAACAGCCTGCGCGACGCCGCGCCCGCCCAGAACTGCGAAGCCATGGCTTCCCTGATCCGGGACGACGCCGAGGGGCAGTATCTCGTCGCCTGGGACAGCAACCGGCTCAGCTCGATCTGGATCTCGATGGATCGCCGGCTGCTTTCGCTTTCGCCGGAGGAACTGGCGCCGCTGCGCCAATGCCAGGAGGCCCCGGCCGCCGCCCTGATCGGCGAGACGGCCCTGGGGTCCGATCTTCAGAGCGCGCTCCGCGCCTACCGCCGCTATCCCTGGGCCGCGGCGTCGCACGCGGCGCTGCTGCAAGCCGGCGAGATCGCGCTGCGCCAGGGCCGGTGGGGCTGGGCGCTGCGCGCCTTCCAGGACGTGTTCCGGCACAGCGCGGACGCTGGCACGCGCGCGCGCGCCAGGACCGGCCTGTGGATGGCACTCGCCCAGCACCCGCAGAACCGGGCCGAGCTCGGCGCGGCCCTGACGGGCGCCGTCGCCGCCGCGTCCCATCCCTGGATGGGCCGCATGGAATCGGGCGCCCGGATCCGGGCGCAACTCCTGGCGCCGGAAACCCGCCCCCCCGCGCTCTCCGGCGCGCCCTTCGCGCGGGGAATCCCGCAGCGCCTGCTGCACGAGCCGCCGGCGCCGCCCTGGCCAGGGGAGTGGACCTCGGGTCCGCTGCTCGGCCTGCTCACCAACCTGCCCGTCCTGCAAGGCACGGTCGTCGAGGAGGGCGGGGTTGTCTTGCTGGCCGGCCCCGCCCTGCTCGCCTGCTACGGCGCCGATTCGGTCGAGCCGCGCTGGGTGCGCGCGCCCTCGCGTTCCGCCGCCGGCGGCGGAAGCGGCAAGGCCCCCGGGGGATTCGTGGCGCCGGGACGCTTTGCGCCCGCCCTGTCCGCGGGCCGCCTCTACACCCGCTGGGGAGTCGATCCGGCGGGGGTTTATCCCCTCGGCCTGGCCGCGTTCGAGGGGGACACCGGCGCGCCGCTCTGGTCCACCCTCGGCGACCCGGCCTGGGCGGGCCTGCACGCGGCCACGGATCCGGTGGTCGCCGACGGCCGGGTCTATGCGCTCGCCGTCCGGAACGGGTTTCTCAGCACCGTGTCCCTCCTCTGCCTGGACGCCGACCGCGGCGCGCTGCTCTGGGAACGCGAGCTGGGCGCGCGGATCGCCGAGGTGCCCGTCGCGCCGGGCGAAGCCGTCGGCAGCCTGAAGCCGAATGCGATCGATTTCGCCCATTACAGTCCGCCCGTGACTGTCTGGAACGGCGCGGTGTATTGCCTCCCGGGGCTCGGTTTCGCCGCCCGCTGCGACGCGCGCGACGGTCTCATCGAATGGATCGCGCCCTATCCGCGGATGGAGCAGGTCACCCGGCTCGCCCAGGCCGCGGGCCGTCTCGGGGCGCCCCCGCTGGTGGAAGGGAATACGGTCGTGTTCATACCGCGCGACGCCCACGGCCTGTTCGCGCTCGACGCCGAGACCGGGCTCCCCGCCTGGGAGCGCCGGGACCCGCCCTTCCCCGACCTGGTCGTCCGGTCGGCCGGTATCGCCGTGATCCGGCACCCGCAGCGCCTCGAAGCGATCGCGTTGACGAACGGCGCCGCCCTGTGGGAAGCCCCCGCCACGGACCTCGTCGCCGCGTGCGCCGCCTTCGGCGGCGAGGCGGTCGGCCTCGGCCGGCGCGATCGCCTGCTGCTGCTGGAGACGCGGATGGGCCAGCGGCTGGCGGACGCGGCCTGGTCCGGCGGCGCGCCCCTCACGCGCTTCACCCTGGGCGCTGCCGGGATGATCGGCTTCGCGGATCCGCCGGCGGAGCCGTTCGTTTATACCAACCTGCCGGCCGTGGCCGAGGACCGGGATGCCTTCGCGCTCGTGGCCCACCGGTCGGACGGCCCCCGGGTTGTCGACGGCACGCTGGCCGACTACGCCGCCCCCGCCGTCATCCCGCTGCCCGGCGGCGCTCGGTTTGCCGCCGAACATGACGGCCGCGCCCTCTATCTCGCCCTGTCGGTTCCCGCCACGAACGCCCGGCCCAGCCGCGGGCTCGACCGCTATGGGGGCGGCGATCGGCTGGTGATCGGGTTCAACTCGCGCGCGGCGAGCGACCGCTGGGAAATCGGGATCGACCCGTTCGGCCGCGCCTTTGCGCGCTCGGCCACCGCCGCCCCCCTCCCGGAAGGCTTGCGCGTCGCGGTGAACCAGGATCTCGGCCGGGACCAGTTGACCTATGAAGTGCGGATTCCCCTGGAGGCGGACCTGGGCAGCGAGGAGAGCCGGCGCCTCGGCCTTTCGCTGCTGTCCTGGAGCGAAGTCCCCGGCCGGGGACAGCAACCCCGCGTGGCCGTGGGAAACGGCCTCGCCGGAGCGGGCCTCGCGGCCGGGCGCCACCGGCCGCTGTACCTGCACCCGGCCAGCTGGAGCAACGAGCAGGCCGCGATGAGCATCGTCCGCGCGCTGCCCGACCTGACGGAATCGTGGGAGGTGTTCCAGGAGGCCTGTCGCCTCCGGGCTTGGTCTTCGGCGCAGGGACCGCAGCCGCTGTACTGGGACTACCTCGCGCGCAACCCGGCGTCTCTCTGGACCGAAACAGTCATGGCCCGGCTGGCCGCCAGCGCGCCCGGGGGCGGCGACACCTGGCGGGATACCATCGCCGCCGCGGCGCGGCAGGCCGGGGTTCCGTATCCGGTCCGGCAGCGTTTCGAGCGGGCCGCGGACGCCTTCCTGTCGCAGTGGGTCCTGATCGAGGGCACGAACCCCGCGCCCGACGGCCTCATGATCGAGATCAACGCTTCCGAGTGCGACCGCGTGTGGCGGCGGGCCTGCTGGGGCGCCGTCGCGGGCCAGTCCGAGCAGGATCGCGTCGGGCCGCTGCCGCCCGCCGGTTCCTGGCAGGAGCTGCGTGTCCCGCTCGGGCGGCTGGGCCTCCGCGACCAGCCGTTCTACGGGATCGCCTTCAAGCGGGCAGGGGGGGGGAAAGTCGTATGGGATCGGACGGCGCTCGTCGCGGGCGGCCAGGAGATCGTGCTGCTGGATGACGAGCTGCCTCCCGGCCACCGGCGCGGCCGCTGGGAATGGGCGACGTCCCCCGTCAAGAGCGGCCGGCGGGCCCACGTGCACTCCGCCTCAACGAACGTGTACCCGGAGGCCGATCACCTCGTCTTCCACCTGAATTTCCCGGAGACGCGCCATCTCGTGCCGCCCGCGGAGCGGCCGTACCTCTCGCAGTGGGTCTTCCTCGACCCCGCCCGCCCTCCGAAAACGCTTTCCATCGCCCTGCACGACGGGTCCGACTGGAACTCCCGCCTGCTCTGGGGCGAGGCCAGGCAGGAGGGGATTCTCATGGGCCCCTTACTCCACCGGCCGGACTGGAGCTGGACGTGCAACGGCTGGCCGGTACAGAAGGGCCGGGTCATGGGCCCGTTGCCGGTGACCGGCCAATGGTGTGAACTCAGGGTGCCCCTCGCTTGGACGTGCTGCCTCGACAGCGGCATTCACGGGCTGCGCTTCGAGCAGATCGGCGGCAAGGTCCTCTGGGATCGGACCGCCCTGGTGGCCGGCGGGATCGAGTCCGTGTTCATCGAGGACGACTGCCCGGCGGGCGCCGCCACGGCGTGGCCCTGGACCGACACCCCGGTGAAGAGCGGCGCTCGCGCCCGGGTCCAGGCGTCCGCCGGCGATGTCGCCGCCCATGGCGTCTACCCGCTCGACCAGCCGGTCGTCGGCCACCTTGGCCCCGGCCCGCGCGAGATCGTCGCCGCCATCAACCGGCGCCTGCCCGCGCTGGCCGAGCCGCAGGCCGCGCGCTACCGCCGCCGCTTCGATCGCCTGCTCGGGGATTTCATCCAGGCGTACTCTGACCGGCCGCTCCCCATCGGGTCGCGGGATTACAGGCGCCGCCTCCGGCCCGACCTGCCGTCGGGCCTCGCCGCGGTGCGCGAGACGCTGTGCGCGTATCCCGATTTCGAAGGCGACGACCCGCTGCTGGCCGCGGAACGCCTGGTCGAAAAACACGGGCTGCCCGCCTACGCGCTGCGCCGGGCTTACCTGGCGTCCGAAGGCGGCTTCCAGCGCGCCTGGCAGATCCTGGGGCCGCTGCACACCCTCGGCAGCGGCGGATTCCGGGATGCGATCTACGCGCCCGAACGGGAAGGGGTGGATCTTGCCCGCTCCTTCCAGGGGTCCTCGGGACCGATCCTGTGGAAGAGCTACGCGGCGCAAGGGGACCGGGTGGACATCCTGGAGCTGCTCTCCGTCCGCGGCGCCGTGAACACCTTCGTGTACGCGGCCTGCTGGGTCTATTCCCCGCGCGAGCAGAAGGCCGTGGCCGAGCTCGGCTGCAGCACGGACTGCATCGTCTGGGTGAACCGGCAGCCGGCCGTCGAGGGCGTGCGGCGGGGCGAGCCGGTCGCCCGCCAGCACGTCGGCGAGACGGTGTTGCGGCAAGGCTGGAACGAGGTCTTGCTCAAGCTGGACGGCGATCTCAACCGCTGCCAGTTCATCTTCGCGCTTGCGCGCCCGGACGGCCTGGGCGCGCTGCCGGACATCCGCTTCAGCGTCACGCCGCCCGGGGGCGAACCTAGCGCTGGTAGATCGGAAGGAACCGGTACGGCACCCCCAGAATGAGGACGGCCAGGGAGGTGCAGAAGGCCGGCCCGCCTTCCCCGCCCGGCCAGCTCCCGTCGGCCGCCTGCTTCGCGATGAGCGCATCCCGGATCCGCGGGTACCATTGCTGGTAATGCGCCTCGCCCGCCTGGTACATGGACTGGATCGCGTAGTAGTGCCCGTAGTAGTAGTATTCGGTTTGGGTGAACTTAGTGGCGGGCAGCCCCTCGATGTACCGGAGCCCCCCCTTGACGGCCTCGTGGTCGCGCTCGCCGCACATGAGCAGCGACATGACCCCGGCCGCCGAGCGGGCGAAGCCGGGCGTGCCGGGACCCGAGTACCCGAAGCCGCCGGACTTCTCCTCCCGGCAGTAGAGCACGTAGCGGACGGCGCGGCGGATGACCTCGTTCGGAACGTGAATGCCCGCCTCCTTCGCGGAAGCGAGGGCCACGATCTGCATCACCGTCACGGAGATGTCGGCGCTGCTCGGGTACGGGCTGTAGCGCCAGCCCCCCTGCGAGTTCTGGCCGCCCATGATGATGTCCACCGCGAGCTTGACGGTCTCGCGGATTTCCGACCGGTCCGACATGCCCCACACTTCCGACAGGGCCAGAGTGGCCAGCGCATGCTCATACATGGACTTCCCCATGTAGCCGCCGCCCGCGCGCGATTCCTTGAGCAGGTAGTCCACCGCACGCCGCAACTGGCGGTCATGGGGCGGCGCGCCCGGGAAATAGCCCTTGACCATGAAGGCCATCAGCGCGACGGCCGTGACCGCCACCGGGTAGTCCTTTCCCCAGCTCCCGTCCGGGTTCTGGGTTCGGGCCAGGCACTCGATTCCCTTGTCAATGGCCGTCTCGGCAGCCGGGCTGAGCTCGGCGATCAGCACCTGCTCCTCGGCGGAAGCCGCGGCGGACAACAGCAGCGCCCACAGCGGCAGCCATAGGCATTTACCCCGCATGGTTCCTCCTCCTTTCGGACCGGCCTTGGGCCGGGCCGCGTCCTTCCGTTCACGGCTCCGCTTCAACTGCCAGGGTCCGGTAGTAGTCCTTGAGCAGCTCGCGATACTCGATCGGCAATTCGCGCGCGAAACTCGCGTCGAGCACCTCGCGCTCGCGCGGCGAGAGCGGCTCCCAGTCCGAGTCCCCCCGCATCAGCCGCAGGCCGCCGGTCCCCGTCTTGATGAAAGTTCTTTTGCCTTCGCCCGGGCTCGCTCCGGGCGAAACGATCGGCAGGGGCCCGGCCACGACACCCCCTTTTCCGCCTGCCCCTTTCGCCAGGCTCATGCTCTGGCCTTCGCCTTTCCCTTCGCCCTTGCCTTTGCCCTGGCCTTCACCTTCGCCCTTGCCTTCCCCTTTACCCTGGCCTTCGCCCTTGCCCTTGTGTTCACCCTGGCCTTCGCCTTTGCCCTTACCCTTATGATCGCCCTGGCCTTCGCCCTTGTGTTCGCCCTGGCCTTCGCCCTTGTGTTCGCCCTGGCCTTCGCCCTTGCCTTTATGTTCGCCCTTGCCCTTACCTTCGCCCTTGTGTTCGCCCTGGCCTTCGCCCTTGTGATTGCCTTTGCCTGTCTCTTCCTTTTTCTCGCCTTGGCCATGCCCGTCCTGCTTGGCTTGTTCTCCCTCGCCTCCGGCCGCCTGTTCGGCCGCTTGCGCCGCCATGGCTTCAGCCTGGGCTTGGGCTTCCGCCAGCGCCTTCTCCGCCTGGCGCTGAGCATCCATCGCCGGGTCCGCTTGATTCCCGGCCAAAGCCTTTCCCGCCTGGTCCATCGCCTGCTGGGCGTCTCGCAGGGCCTGCCCCAGCGGACTCGTGCCGCCCTCCGGCGCGGCCATCGAAGGTTCGATCGCCGCCGCGAGCCGGTCAAGCCTCGCGCCCAGCTGCTGTTGCGGGGTTGCCAGGGCGGAGACCGGCTGGTTCGCGCCGGCCTGGGCCGCGGCCTGGGCGCGCAGGTCCTGCTGACGCTCCCGGAGCTGCGCCAGGGCGTCGGCGCGCGCGGCCGGATCGGCGGCCGCCATGGCCGCCGCGCTCTTGTCCAGCGCGCCGATGGCGTTGGCGAGCGCCGCCTCGGCCTGCTGTTGGCTCGCATGGGTGTCAGCCTGCTGTTGCTGCGTCATGGCCTGCTCGGCCTGCTCCATGGCCTGGCCGGCCTGCTGAAGCGCCTGGGCGGCTTCCCGCAGGCCGGCTTGCGCCGGGCTGTCCGCGCTCCGGACCACGGCCTGCGCCAGGGCCTGCGCCTCCTGCTGAAGCTGGCCGGCGAGGTCGTGCTGCTTCAGTTGCAGCTCGTCCGCCCGCTCGGCGAACTGCGCCGGGGTGGCGGCCTGAACGTCCTCGCGGAGCTGGCGCTGGCCCTCGCCCAGTGCGCGCAGCCTGTCCTGGATCTGCTCGGCAACCAGGGCCGGGGGGGATTCGCCCGACTCCTGATCCAGGAGCCGTTCGACCTTCCGCAAGGTGGCGAGCGCCGCCGCCTGGTTCTGGACGGCGGAGACAAAATTCTCCCCCAGGATCTGGCGGGCGGAGTGTTCCATCCGCTGGTCCGGTTGCTCGGACGTCATTTGCTTCATGGCGTCCCGGAACCCCGCCGCGGGGCGGTCGTCGGGACGTTGTGCCTCCGTCTGCCGCAGCTGCTCCTGGAACGCCCGGGTCCGGTCAGCGAGGGTCTTCTGCGACCCGGCCAGGTTCCCGAGCGGCTCGCGCCACTTGGCCTGGTCCTGCAGGAACCGCCGCCCGATTTCCCTGCTCTCCCCGGCCACGGTCTCCTGCTCTTCGATGATCTCGCGCAGGGCGCGCAGCAGCTCGCGCTCGCTTTGGATTTGCTCGGCCAGGTCAATGAGCTGCCGGAGTTCCGCGAGGATCCGCGCGACATGGCCTTCGGCCGTCTCCAGGTGGGGCCGGGGGTCCTCGAGGCTCTGGCGGGCCTGCCGCAGGCTCTGCGCCGCCGCGGCCACCTGCTCGTCGTTGAGCGCCGCGAGCAGGGCCATGCGGTCGAGGAGTTCGCCGGCCCGCCCCTGCTCGAGAAGGTTGTTCGATTCCAAGTCCTCCACGAGGGCCTGGAAGCCGCCAATCACCCGGTCCAGGCGGCGGTTGACGTGCAGCTGGCGTTCCTCCTCGGAGAGGATGCGATCGGCGGTGATCCCGGCCGAGGGCGTTTCGGCGCGGCCCGGGAGCGCCGCCGCCCAGAGGGTTGCGCAGGTCACCAGCAGGGTGGGCGCCAGGGGGTTCATGGGTTTGACTCTCCCGCTTGGATGGCCTTGAGGTTGGTCCAGCCTTCCTGCTCTTCTTTATAGAGCCTGCCCAGCTCGTCGCGCAACCTGGATTTTTCCCCCGCCAGGCCCTGCAGGTAGTTCTCCTCGCTGACCACCTGCAGGACGCGCGCCGGCGACCGGGCGACATTCGGCCCTTTCGGGCCGCCCCGGTTGTCGGCCGCCTCGATCTGAAAGACGATCGCATCCCCTTCCTTCAGGTCGGCGACCGCATCCGCCGGGCGCCAGTCGGTGTCCGCCGTGACGCTGCGGTCCGCGAAGGCGCCGATGGGGGTCCGGGCTTCCGGCCCTTCATTGACCCGGTAGACGATGGCGGCCTGGGCAACCCGGAAATCGTCCTGGGCCCGGAAGCGCAGGCGCAGGACCTTCCGCCGGGTCGCTTTGATGGTCTGGGCCTGCGGCTCGAGGAGTTCGACCCGGGGGGGCTCGTCCGGCGTGACCTGCACGAAGTAGTTCACGTCGTCCCGGTACTCGTAGCCGTGGCTCCGGAGCTTCCAGTGGAACTGGTAGCTGAACGAGGCCTCGGCGGAGGTTTCGGCCGTGACGGTCCGGCCGTCCTCCAGGACCGTCATCGGCAGCGCGGTCCCGCCGGCGAGCAGGCTCGCCGTTGCCAGCGGACGGTCGACGGTCACCCGCCAGGCGAGGCGCGTGCCTTCGACGACGTCCGCGTTCAGGGAATCGTTCGTCCGGGGCGGGCGCTCGAGGTAGGCTGGATAGGTCAGGCCGATCGCGGCCGAGACGACCCGGGGCGGGGGGACGACCTCGACGCGATAGGTCGGCGAGACCATGTCGCCCACCCTGGCGTGGTAGTCGAAACTCCGGAAGACGCCCTCGAACCGGCGGCTGAAGGTGTTGCCGGGCCCGGGCTCGAGCGGAACCCGGTCCCAGGCCGCGCTCCCGGCCGCCCTGACCCTGAGGGCGGCGCGCGGCGGCACGCGGCCGGCGGCCTCGAGCCGGATCGCGACGGCCTCGCCTTCGGGGATCGTCACGTGGCCCGTGATCATCTCGATCCGTGTGCGCGACGGGTAGTTGGCGCCCGAGAAGGGGTGGGCCATGCGTTGCCAGAAGGCCAGGCTGTGCGCCGGGAAGGCCAGCGCCACGGCGGCCGCCAGGGCCAGCGCGCCCGCGGCCAACCCGCTCAGCCGCTTCACCTCCGCGAAACCCACGAGGCGGCCGAAATCCAGGGACGCCGCGGCCGCGCGGGCGCGGCGCTGAACCTCCCGGACCAGGTCCCGGGAGGTTCCGGCCGGCAGCGCTGTCCCGGCCAGTTGGACCGCCGAGACCAGGAGGCTTTGCAGGTTCCCGAAGCAGCGCTCGGCCTGGAGGGCGAGGGAGGCCGGCTCATAGCGCGCGAGGCGTTGCCACCAGTGCCGGCGGAGAAGCCAGCTCAGGATTCCCGCGTTGAGCGCCAGCAGGCCCAGCCGGGGCCAGGGCGGAAGGCGGACGAGCCAATCGAGCGCGAAATCGGCCGCCGCCAGGGCGGCGGCCGCGACGACCAGCACGGCTGCCCCCCGGGCATGATCGCGGAGCCGCCCTTTCCGCCAGGCGCGCCGCAAGGGCCGCTCGATGCCGGACCCTGGAATGCCCGCTGTGTCGCAGTCAGAACTCATACCGATGTCCGTCCCGCCCGTCGCTCGCCGGTTATCGCCACAACCGCCCGGCCATCCGTCCTCCCTAACATGGGTTTGGCCCACAACCCAAGAGATTCACCACCCGCGTCACCCGCCTTCGTCCGTCGGCTGACGGACTTCGGCGCGGCACGCTGGAGGCACAGAGACAGGACTTCTCCTCACGTGTTTTCTCCCGATCAATCGTTGCGCGCATTTCGCGTCCGGCAGCTGCCGGACACAAAATGCGCGCAACACTCTGTGGGGAGATGGAATGAGATTTAGGAGACGGGTCACGCTCCGTGCCTCCGTGGTTATTCTTTCTGTAATTGGGTTGCGGGCATGGCCCGCGTTGGTCAAGACTCCCTTGTTTATCCGATTTGCGTCAACTTCTCTGCAAATATGTGTCATGTCTTAGCGGAACGGTCTACACGAGATCGAATTTCCGGCGCAAACCCCACTCGAGACTCGCCAGCGCCAGCAGAACAAGGAAGCTGAGGGGCGTATCCCAGAGGTCGCGTTCCCGGTGCACGGCGCCGGTGGGATCCTGGCCGCTGAGTCCGTCCAGGAGCGACGGCAGCTCCTCGAGGGCGACGTAACGGCCGCCCGACAGTTCGGCGGCCGCCCGGAGGGTGTCCTCCCGCATGGCCGGATCCAGCTGCTCCAGTTCGACCGCCTCGGCCGAGAACTCGGCGGTGTTGCTGAACTCCCGGTCCTCGGCCGGCGTCCGCAGGATGTACTGGCCTGCCCGTTCCGCGACCGCGTACCCCTGGTAGAGTCCGGGCGCTCCGGGCACCGGCAGGAGCGAGATCCGCCGCTCGCTCTTCTCCTGGTCGCGGCGTTCGAGCACCGCGGCATAGGCGGGCTGCCGGACCGGCTGGAAGGTCTCGTCCAGCACGGTCGCAAAGACCGGCACCGTCTCGCCGACCCGGCACCGCATGCTGCCGGTCTCCAACCGGATCCGCCGGTTCTCGCCGAGCAGGCGCGACAGCGTCAGGAATTGACTCGCCTGGCCCCAGAAGCGCGCGTGGTGGAAGTCGCCGGTCTTGAACCGGAGCCGCCAGAGCTGGTCGGTTCCGATGTACATGCTCTTGCCGGCGCCGTAACGCTGCCAGCAGATCAGGGGGTACGGTTCCCGGCGCAGGGCGGTGTCCGAGAGTTCCGCCAGCACGAAAGCGCCCGGCTTGACCCCGGCCAGGAGGGGCAGCCGATACAGCGGCCGCACGCGCTCCCACAGGGCCCCGTTGGCGGCGTCCGAGGGATCCAGGCGCATGATCGTTCCCCGGCGCCCTTCCGGGGTGACCACCGGGTGAATCCCGGCGTCCACCTCCTCGGGAGCGCCCAGGCCGATCCTGACGGGCAGCAGCCGGCCGACGGGCGTGTCGGCGTAGCCGACGGGGTTGTACCGGCTGCCCGCCAGGGCGATGAAGGAGCCGCCGCGCTCGCGGACCAGCTCTTCGATCCGATCCAGCTCCTCGCTCCGGAAAAATTTCGGATCGACATCGCCGAGGATCACGAGGTCGAAGGCGAAGGCCTGGTCGGCCTCGAGCGGGAAACGGGCGAGATAGCGCTCGTCGTGCTTCGGGAGATCCTGGTCCCCCTCGGTGATGATGAACTTCACCTCCATGCGCCGGTCCCGGAGCAGGACCTGGCGCAGGTAGCGGTATTCCCAGCGCGGCTTCCCCTCGATGAAGAGCACCTTGATCCGGTCGCCAATCACCCGCACGCTCCGGCTGACGGCGTTGTTCTCGGTGACCACCTCGTCCGGAAGGGCTTCCAGCTGCGCCTGGAGCACGCCGGCGCCCTCCTCCTCCGGCGTGAACGGGAACTCCTCGATCCGGGACTTGTCCGGCAGGCGGATCGAGCGGCGCGCGATTTCGCGGCCGTCGTGCCGCAGCACGAGGTCCAGCGGCGGCCTCGCGCCGGCGCCCAGGGCGCTGATCCGCACGCGGACCGGCACGGTGTCCTTGGCGAACACGACCTCCGGGACGATCAGGTTGTCGAGGCGCAGATCGGGCGGATGGGGCAGGCCGATGCCGACGGGGAAGATGGGGATGCCGGCCGCGCCCGCCTGCTGGGCCGTGTCGAGGGGGTCCACCCCGTGATTCGAGGCGCCATCCGTGAGCACGATGACTCCGGCGATCACCTGGCCGCTGTGCCGGGCGATGGCTTCCCGGATGGCGGAACCGAGCGCCGTCGCCTTCTCCGACGGGAGCAGGCCGGCCAGGGCCGAACGGTCGCCCGGGGTGACGGCCAGCGGCTCGTTGCGCTGGCCGAAGGCGTAGACCTGCATCTGGTAGCTCGCGGCCAGCCGCTCGACGATCCGCAGCTGCGGGTGCGCCAGGATGGCCTTCAGCACATCCAGCCGGGACGCCTTGGCCACCTTCTCCTTGGCGGCGTCGGTGACCGCGGCATTGGTCGCATGGAAGGGCACGTCGCCCAGGGCGGCGGCGGCGGACAGGATTTCGCCCCGGGTCTTGCGCGGGTCAACGAGGCCCATGCTCTCGGAGCGGTCGAGCAGCAGCAGGACGGTGCGCCGGAAGGTGACCCGCAAGTCGAGCCGGATCACCGGTTCGAGCAGGATCAGGATCAGGACGGCATACAGCGCGGCCCGCAGGGCGCCGAGGAACAGGCGCCGGAAGCGCGGGAGCTGCCGTTCCCGCGCGTAGGGGGCCAGGGCGAGGACGGCGGCGGCAACCAGCAGGGCGGCGACCGCCCAGGCAGGCCAGGCCTGCCGGAAGGCCCATTCCAGGTACTGAATGGCGCCGGGCTGATCGATTCCCAGAAGACGCGTTATCATGTTCGTGCGCTTTCAGGGGGCGGCGCCGGCGCGTCCGCCCCGTCCTGCTGGCGGCGCGAGAACCAGTGCGCCAGCGCCGATTCCGTCAAGAGCAGGGCCAGCCCCAGGCCCAGGAGCGCTTTCCACAGCTCGCGGCCGACGCGGCTCTCGCGAACCGCCTGGTCGAGATTGCGGGCGTCGCCGACGATGGTGACCGGCAAATCCCCGAGCGCGTTCCGCAGCGCCGCCGGATCGAGGCCCGCCGGGTCGGATTCCGACGCCGGCACGTTCACGGCTGCGGAGATGCCTTGGCCGGGCTGCGGCTCGACGCGGTAGAACCCGGGCAGTTCCGGGTACCGGAATTCCAGGCGCTTCACACCCGCCTGCTCGGAGACCTGCACATGGACCCGGGCGCCGTCCGGCAGGGTCAGGGCCAGGGGCCCGGGCCCGCTGTCCGCCGGCAGGGTCAGGACGAGCGGATCGCCGGTCGTGACGCCCCGGTCCGAGTCCCGGCGGGTGAGATAGGCCACCGCGGTGTGCAGGAGCAGGGGATAGAGGGGATGCGCCACCAGGTTGGCCCAGTCGCGGTCCGCGGGAACCGCGAAGAACAAGACCCGGCCCGTCCCGGTCTGCTTCTCGGCCAGGAGCGGCTGCCCGCTTTCCGCGACGCTGAGCAGCATCCGCGCGCCGGGCAGCAGCGCCAGCCGGGCGTGGCGGTAGATCCGGATGGCCTCCACGGCATCGGCCGGCAACAGCGCCGCCGCCTGGCCGACCGGGTGCTCTGCCGCCGTGATCCCGACCTGCCAGCCGGTGGAGCGGTCCCGGGCATCGCCCGCGAAGCCGTCCACCCGCGCCGGCAGTAACGGCGCCGCGCCCGCGCCCAGGCGCGCGTTGAGTTGGGCCGGGTCCAGCTTGTCGCCGGCAAAAACGATCAGGCCGCCGCCGCGCTCGACGAAGTCCCGGAGCCGCCGCGCGGCCGTCTCGCCCGGGTCGGGCACGTTCGCCAGGATGACCACGTCGACCTCCTCGAAGCGCTCGGCGCCGAGATCGAGCCAGGAGATCACGCGGACCCGCGGGAGGTTCCGCCGGGCTTCGGCGCCGCCGGGCTGCAGCGCCGCTTGCAGGAAGACCGTCTCGCCGGCCCCGCCGTGGTCCGCGGGATCCCCGTCCACGCACAGGATCCGCGTGCTCCGCGGCACGGTAGTGACGGCGTAGCGCGCATTGTCGGGCGCGAGCGCGTCCGGCCTCTCCAGCCGGGCGGCGACCCGGTGCGTGCCCGCGGTATCGAACCGGACAAACAGGGGCACGGACACCGCGCTCGCGGGCGGCACGGCCTCCAGGACCCGCTGGTCGGTTGTCACCCCGTTCACATTGAGGCTCACGATGACCCCCTCCTGGGCCGCGCTCCCGAAGTTGCGCACCTCGGCCCCATAGCGGACCAGGCCGCCTTCGCGGAGGTAGCCGGAGACCGGCTCGAAGCGGGTGATCGCCAGGTTGTCGGCGCTGCCGTCGCCGCAGGCGACCAGGAACAGGGAGGCCGAAGCCGCGATGGCCCGCAGGGACTGGCGCGCCTGCCCGGAGAGGTCGCTCCAGGTCACCCGCTGGGCGTCGGTGATCAGGTAGCACTCCCGGTGGGCCGTGCGGAGCTGGCCGGCCAGGGTCTCCAGTTCCTTGAGCGCCGGCTCCAGGTTGAGGGCCTCGGCGAGCGGGGCGAGGCCCTTGAGGACCTCGTCGGCGCGCTGCGGGTCGAACGCCATGTTCCGGGCCAGAAGGCGCGGGCGGCTTCCCATCAGCGCCAGGGTTACCGGGTCGCCGGCGTCGACGGTCGCCAGGATCTCGCGGGCGCGCTCGATCGCCCGGCTGAACCGGTCCGTCACGCCGGCCCGGTGCGCCATGCTCATGGAGCCGTCGATGGCCACGAGGACGCCGGCGCGCGCGCCTTTGTGCAGCCGGCCAAAGGCGGAAGGCCGGAGGGTCGGGCGGGCCAGCGCCAGGGCGAGGAGGAGAAGGGCGAGGCACCGCAGGATCAGCAGGAGCAGGTCTTCGAGCTGGATCCGGCGCGAGCGAACCTGCAGGGCCTTGCGCAGCAGCGCCATGGCCGCCCAGTCCGTCTGGCGGAATCGAAACCGGTTGAGCAGGTGGATCAGGATCGGAACGGCGACCCCGAGCAGGCCGAGCAGGAGCCAGGGATTGAGGAAGCTCATGCGCCCCCTTCCGGCGGCGCGGCCGGCGGGGCGAGCAGCACGGCGTCGCCGATCAGGACCGACGCGGGGAACAGCACGCGCTCGCCGAAGGCGGCCTCCAGCGCGACGTCCGCGCCGGCGGGGAGGGCCGCGGACAGCTCCGCTGCCGGCCGGCCCGGCGCGAGCTCCAGGGCGCCGGCCACCCGGCTCCCCACCCGCACGCTCAGGCGCACCGTCTCCCGGTTCGCGGGGTCGGGCGCGACGAGGGCGCGGAGGACCGCCGGGCCGCGGAAGGCGGCGGGCCGCGCATAGCGGACCTCGGCGCCCGCCTGGAGGCGCGCCGTGCGCAGGCCGCGGAACGTCCCGGTCTGGCTGATCCGGCGCGCCTCGAACGCCCAGGCGGCGTCCGGAAGCGGACGATCGTGGATGGGCGCCACCCGCAACCCCGCCGGCGCCAGGTCGGCGAGCAGGGTGTGTCCCGGCCCCCAGTTCCGGATCGCGCGCACCGCGCCGGCCGGGATCTCGAGCGCGCCGAGCAGGTCGTGCTGCAGCAGAATCTTGTCCGGCTCAATCCGGGCCGCGCCGCGGAGGATCGTGCCGTCGAGCGTCTCGACGTCGGTGGCGGAGGCGGCCGGCGCCGCCGGCGGCGCCGGCCGCCACGCGTAGGCCAGGGCCGTTTCTTCCGGGATCCGCAGGGACCCGAGCGGGCTCTCGATGGCGATGGCGCGTTCGTTGATCCACAGGATCGGGCCCGGGACGGCCTCGCCGGCCCGCCGGAACAGCGTGCCCACGGCAGTGATCGCGCGCGGGTCGGCGTTGGGAACGAAATCCACCCGCGCCACCGCCTGGGTGGGCAGCTCGCGCGTCCCGAACACCGGCGACCGGAACACGAGCGTTCCGCCCCGCAGCCGCGTGACGGCGCCCCGCCAGGCTTCGCCCGTAGCCAGGTGGAGCACATGGGGCGCGGGGAGGGTCTGCGTGTCCCAGTCCGTCACCGCCAGGATGAGGCGCTCCGCCGGGTAGGCGATTCCCCCGAGGATGACCGCGCCGCGCCCGAGCCGGATTGGCCCTTCGAGCCGTTGATCCCGGGTGAGGATCAGGCCCGCCCGGCCCGGCGCCGCGGTGGCCGGGGCCTCGGCCTGGGCGCAGACGTCCGCCGCCGCCAGCAGGGCGGCGGCGAGCGCCAGGCAGGCCGCGGGGCGGCGCGGGCGGACTCCCGGGACGGTCGCGGTTCGATGCATTTCAGCAGGTCCTCATCCGGAGCAGCAGGAATTCCGAAAGCACGGCCTCCACCGGCCGCGCGGTGTTGACCAGGACATAGTCGATCCGGCCGCGCCGGCACGCTGTCCGGATGCGATCGGTAAAGGCGCGCAGCTCCCTGAGATAGACCGCCCGGATCCGGCCCGGCTGGGTCACGAGTTCCCCCTCGTTTTCCAGCCCCTGGAACTTATGCACGCCGCGGAACGGGAACTCGAGCTCGTCGGGATCGAGGAGGTGGAAGACCACTACGTTGTGCCCGCGGAACCGCAGGTGGCCCAGGCCCCGCAGGAACTCGTCCACCGTGTCCAGCAGGTCCGAGAACAGCAGGACGAAGCCGCGGCGCGGAAGGCGGCCGGCAAACCGGTGCAGCAGGCCGGCGATATCCGTGCGCGGGACCGGCTCGACCGACTCGAGCGCCTGGGCGATATGGCGCACGATGCTGGGCTGGCTCCTGGGCTCGATGTGCGTGCGGAGCTCGGCGTCGAACACGGCCAGGCCCACCGAATCGCGCTGCTGCACGATGAGGTGCGCGAGGCTGGCGGCCATGAACTTGGCGTACTCGAGCTTGGAGAGCCCGCCTCCCCGATAGTGCATCGAACGGCTGGCGTCGAGCAGGAGGGTGGCGGAGAAGTTGGTCTCCGCCTCGAAGGTCTTGAGGGTGTAGCGGCTCGTGCGGGCGTAGACCCGCCAGTCTATATGCTTCAGGGTGTCGCCGGGCACGTAGGGCCGATGCTGGGAGAATTCGGTGCTGAAGCCGCGGAGCGGGCTCTGGTGGCTGCCGACCCGCAGGCCCTCGACGATCTCCCGGGCGGCGAGTTCGAGCGGGCCGAGCTCCTGGAGAATGCGCGGATCGAGGTAGCGGGTGCGGCGGCGCGGCGCGTCAGGCATGGTACAAGCCCTCGTCGGCGGGGACGGCGCCCAGGAGCTTGTCCACGATGGCGTCGGCGGTGACGTCCTCCGACTGGGCGGCGAAATTGGGAATGATGCGGTGGCGCAGGATCGGGTGGGCGACCGCCTGGATGTCCTCGATGGCCACGTGGCAGCGCCCGCGCAGCACGGCCCGCGCCTTGCCGGCGAGAATCAGGTACAGGCTCGCGCGCGGGCCGGCCCCGTAGGAGAGCCAGTCGCGGATGAACGCGGGCGCCTCCGGCTCGCCGGGCCGGCTGGCCCGGACCAGCCGGGCCGCGTACTCGAAGATGTGCGCGGCGGCGGGCACGCGGCGGATCAGCCGGTGGAACGCGAGAAAGCGCTCGCGGTCGAGCAGGGGGGCGAGCGACGGCTCCTCGACCCCGGTGGTCGCCTGCATGATCCGGATTTCCTCGGGGTGGCTCGGGTAGTTCACCAGGATGTTGAACAGGAAACGGTCGAGCTGCGCCTCGGGCAGGGGATAGGTGCCTTCCTGCTCGATCGGGTTCTGGGTGGCGAGCACGAAGAAAGGCTCGTCGAGCGGATAGTCCACCCCGCCCATCGAGACCTTCTTTTCCTGCATCGCCTCCAGCAGCGCCGCCTGCGTCCTGGGAGGCGTGCGGTTGATCTCGTCGGCCAGGACAAGGTTGGCGAAGACCGGCCCCTTCAGGAACTTGAACTGGCGCTGGCCGGTTTCGGGATCGTCCTGCAGGATTTCCGTGCCCGTGATGTCCGAGGGCATCAGGTCGGGCGTGAACTGGATCCGCTTGAAGGAGAGCGACAGCGTCCGCGCC
>CAZVVD010000001.1:61455-71070 GCA_964630555.1 uncultured Verrucomicrobiota bacterium
CTGACCAGCAGCGTTTTCGCCAGGCCGGGCACGCCGACAAGCAGGCAGTGGCCGCGCGCGAAGAGGGTGATCAGCATTTCGTCAATGACGCGGTCCTGGCCGACAATGACCTTGTGCAGTTCCGCGACAATGCGGGCGTGAAGGTCGCCAAGCTCCTCGACCCATTGCGCGTCCGTCCGCTCTTCCGGCGTGCTCATGCATGGCCTCCCTTGGGATGATAGCCGTTGGTCCGACAGACAGCAGATTAGGCTAATCGGCTGCCGTGTCAATAAAATGGTCTCGACAAAACAGGGCCAGGGGAGGAAAAAGAACGTTCAGCACCCGCGCCTGCGATCTCTGGAGGGGGCGGGGAATCCTTGGGGTGTGTTGCGGGGCGGCAAGCGTGGCTGGCAGGTGGGGCATGGCGGGAGTTGTCAGGCGGCTGCTGACGGAGCCGGATAAGCGCGTGCTGGCGAAGTTCGCCTGGAACTTCGGCTGGAAAGGGGCGCGCGCCGTCCGCCGCTTCCGGCGGCGAACGGCCCGGGGCCCCTTTTTTCCTGCGTTTGTTTTCATTTCCGTGACCGACCAGTGCAACCTGGCCTGCCAGGGCTGCTGGGCCACCCCCGGTTCGCCCAGCCGCGAACTGGACCTGGCGACCCTGGATCGCCTGGTGCGGGAATGCAAGGCGGCCGGCGTGTTCTTTTTCGGCATCCTGGGCGGCGAGCCGCTGCTCCACCGGGGAATCTTCGAGCTTTTCGGCAGGCATCCCGAGGCCTATTTCCTGCTCTTCACCAACGGCACCCTGCTGACGGACGGGATGGCCGGGGAGATGCGGCGGCTGGGGAACGTGAGCCCCCTGGTCAGCATAGAGGGCGGCCGCGCGGTCAGCGACGAGCGCCGCGGCGGCGCCGACGTCTATGCGCGGACCCTGGCGGGCCTGGAGCATTGCCGCCGCCACCGGCTGGTCATCGGCGCGGCCACCAGCGTCTGCCAGTCCAACCTGCGCGACCTGGCCTCGGAGGCGTTCATCCGGGAGCTGGCGGGGCGCGGGGTCCACTACCTCTGGTATTACATCTACCGCCCGGCGGGCCCGCGCCCGGCGCCCGAGCTGGCGCTGGAGGCCGCCCAGATTGCGGGCCTGCGCCGGTTCATCGTCGCCGCGCGCCGCCGCGCGCCGCTGTTGATCGTGGACGCCTATTGGGACCAGGCCGGGCGGGCCCTCTGCCCGGCGGCCGCGGGGATGGCCCACCACATCGGGCCGGGCGGCGACCTCGAGCCGTGCCCCCCCATCCAGTTTGCGCGGGACAACGTCTGCGGCGGCCAGCCGCTGACGGAGCTGTTCCGGGATTCCGGCTTCCTGAAAGCCTTCCGCGAGTTTGCGGGCGCGACGACGCCGGGCTGCGTGCTGATGGAGGACCCGGCGGGCTTGAAGGCCTTCCTGGAGGCGCAGGCCGCGCGGGACACCAGCGGGCGGGGAACCGCTTACGCGGAGCTGGCCGCCATGCAACCCCGCGCCAGCCACCACCTGCCGGGCCTCGAGCTGCCTGAGCGCGGCGCGGCCTATCGCCTGGCCAAGCGCTACTGTTTTTTCGGATTCGGGGCCTACGGATGAGCACTCCAGCCGACAGCCTGGCCGTGCCCGCCGGCAAGCCCGAGCGGGATGCCCTGCGGAGACAGGCGCGGGACTACTGCGCTTCCCTGGATCTCGTTCCGCCCCTGTCGATCGAGGAATTGGAAGCTCACGCCGGCCGCATTTTGGAACGCGCGGCCGTCCCTCCGGTCTACCAGGGCTTCGTGACCGTGCTGGTGGGGAATGAACTCTGGCGCAACGCGGTGGCGTCCACGCCCACCGCGCGGCGGATCCTGCTCCTGCCGCAATGCCTCAAGTCCAGCCGGGCCTGCCGCGCGGAATCCGACGCCCTCGGACTGCTGTGCGAGGAGTGCGGACGGTGCGCGATCGGGACGATCCAGCGCGAGGCCGAGAAGCTGGGCTACGTGGTGCTGGTGGCCGAGGGCACCACCGCGGTCGCGGCCCTCCTGGCCCGCGGCGACGCCGAAGCCGTCGTCGGCGTGAGCTGCCTGGAGGCCCTGGAGCGGTCGTTCCGGCCCCTGACGATCCACGCCGTGCCGGGCCTGGCCATCCCCCTGCTTCGGAACGGATGCCGGGACACGGCGGTGGATGTCGAGTGGGTGCTGGAGGTGTTGCGCCTGCGGGCGCCGGAGCGGCCCGAGGCCCGGGCGGACATTCACGCCCTCCGCCGCGAGGTGGCGGCCTGGTTCGAGCCGGCGTCCCTCCGGGCGCTGCTGTGCCTGTCCGGGTCCGCCACCGAAACGCTGGCGGCGGAATGGATGGCCCGGGCCGGCAAGCGCTGGCGTCCGCTCCTGGCGGTCGGGGTGTTCCGCGCCCTGGGCGGCGCGGCCGGCGCGCCCCCGGAAACGATCCGGCGCCTGGCGGTGGCGGTGGAGTGCTTTCACAAGGCGTCCCTGGTTCACGACGACATTGAGGACGGCGACGGCGCCCGCTACGGCGAGCAGACCCTGCACCGCCAGCACGGCGTGGCCGTGGCCCTCAACGCGGGCGACCTGCTGATCGGCGAAGGCTATCGCCTGATCGCGGAAGCGGAGGCCGCGCCCGGGCAGATCCGGGAAATGACCGCGGTGGCCGCCGCCGGGCACCGCACCCTCTGCCTGGGACAGGGGGAGGAACTGCTCCTGCGGCGGGCGACCCGTCCCGCCTCGGTCGCGGCGGTCCTGGAAATCTTCCGCCAGAAAACCGCGCCGGCATTTGACGTGGCCCTGCAACTGGGCGCCATCCTGGCCGGGGCCGATCCCGGAGTTCGCGCGGTTCTGGCCGAGTTCAGCGCCGCGATGGGGGTGGCCTACCAGATCGCGGATGACCTGGCCGACGGCAGCGGGGATTCCGGCCCGGCGGCTGGCGGGCCGGCGCCCGCGTCCGTCCTGGCCGCCCTGGCTGCCGAGGCCTCAGCCGCCAAGCTCCCGGATGCGGGGGCTCGGGCGGCCGCGGAAGAACAAGCCCGCAACCTGCTGCGGCAATATGAGGACGAGGCCTTGCGCGCGCTGCAGCCGTTGCGCCAGCCGGTCCTGAAGCGCTTTCTGCACCGGGTGGCCGCCATGATCCTCCACCATCCGCCGCCATGACGCCACGGTTCGACAGGGTTGCCGTCGCCGCCCGCGCCGGGATTTGGGTTCGGCCCGAAGGTCTCTCCGGCATCGGGCGCTTCGTGCGGGGACAAATCAACCCCGACGGCGGGTTCCGCGGTCGATCGCCGGACAGCGATCTGTATTACACGGCGTTCGGGCTCGACTGCCTGGCCGCGCTGAAGCTCCCCCTGCCCAAGGCGGCCGCCAGGCGGTTCCTGGAAGCGATGGACCAGAAGCAGGAACCGCATGGCCTTGGGAAAGCGCCATCCACCCCCGGCTCGGCCTCCGCCGGGGAAGGCCTGAACTTCGTGGAACTGGCGTCCGCCATCCGCTGCTGGACCGCCCTGGGCGGCCCTTCCGCCGGCGGACGCCGCCGCGAGTTGCTGGCCCGCCTGGAGTCCTACCGGGCCGCGGACGGCGGTTACCGGCACACGGAGGGCGGGGGCGCGCGGGGCACGGTCTATGGCGGCTTCCTCGCCTTCCTGGCCTACGGGGAGGTCGGAAAAAACCTGCCGGCGCCCGAAAAGCTCCTGGCCAGCCTCCGCTCGCTGCGTGCGCCGGATGGCGGCTACGCCAACGCGGACCGGATCGCCGGCGGCACGACTCCGGCGACCGCGGCCGCGCTGCTGCTGCAGCTGGAGCTGGCCGGGGGCGTCGAGGCTGAGACGGTCCGCGCCCTGCAAGCCTGCGAGCGCCCGGGCGGCGGCTACGTGGCGTCGGCCGAAACGCCCGGCCCCGATTTGCTTTCAACCGCCACCGCCCTTTACGCCCTGCGCCGGGCGGGATGCCCGCCGGCATCCCCGGCGCGGCACGCCGGGTTCGTCGAATCCTTGTGGTCCGATGACGGCGGGTTTCGCGGCCACCCGGCCGACCCGGCCGCCGATTGCGAGTACACCTTCTACGCGCTCCTGGCGTTAGGCGCATGCGTTGGCTCGGCGCGGGCTTTGCCCGGCATCTGAAGAACCCAGAATAAGAATACCCCCCACGAATTCAGGACCACCACGAACTCCAGAACAGTTCGTGTGCGTACGGCGCGATCGAAAAGCCTCTTTCCAGGATGATTCGCGGTGGCCCGGAATTCGCGGGGTGATATCCGAAGGCTCTGTCCCGCTGGCGGGTGATCCTATCAAGAGCAGTTGAACCACGAATGGACACCAATGAACGCTAATACTCAACTGTTTATGAATATCAAGCACCTCGCCCGGCAGGTGATCTCCCTTGTGGATCGCAGACTATGTGATCCGTAGACAGTTGCTGGAATCTTTCTGCATTCGCGTCAATTAGTGTTCATTCGTGGTTTTCTACTGCCGAATCCAGGGTGATGGGGGCCTGATGATGTCAAACGCGGGCGAACAGTTGGCCGTGTCCGCCGCCGCGGCGGCGGCGCACGCGCACCTGCTGGCGGCGCGCGGTCCGGACGGCGCTTGGCGCGGCGAGTTGTCGAGCAGCGCGGTGTCCACCGCCGTCGCCGCCTTTGCCCTGCGGCAGGCGGATCCGGAAACGCACCGCGGCGCGGCGGCCCGCGCCCTGCGCTGGCTGGCCGAGCATGCGAATCCGGACGGCGGCTGGGGCGATACGCCGGAGAGCCCCAGCAATCTCAGCGCGACCCTGCTGGCCTGGTCCGCCCTCGGTGGCGCCGGGCCGGACGAAGCCGAAGCCCCGCGCGCGGCGCGGCGGGCGGAAGCCTGGATTGCCCGCGCAGCCGGCGGCCTGGAACCGGATGCCATCGCCCGCGCCGTGCTCGCCGCCTACGGCGACGACCGTACCTTTTCGGCGCCCATCCTGGCCCTGTGCGCCCTGGCCGGCCGCCTGGGCGGCGATCCCTGGCCCTTCGTGCCGCAACTGCCCTTCGAGCTCAGCGTGCTGCCGCGCTCCCTGTTCCGGTTCGCCCGGCTGGAAGTCGTGAGCTACGCGCTCCCGGCCCTGGTCGCCGTCGGCCTGGTCCGCCACCGCCTTGGGCCTCGGAACGCAAGCCCGCTCGGGCGGCTCCGGGATGCGGTCGCCGGGCCGGCCCTGCGCCGGCTGTGCCGCTGTCAGCCGTCCCACGGCGGATTCCTGGAAGCCGCGCCGCTCAACGGCTTCGTGGCCGCCTGCCTGGCGGGCGCGGGATTGCGCGGGCATCCCGTCACCCGCGGCTGCGTCCGCTTCCTGGCGGCGACGGTCCGGCCGGACGGATCCTGGCCGATCGACACGGACCTGGCCACCTGGCTGACGGCCTTGTCCGTCGACGCCCTGGCGGCGGGCGGCGAGCCTGCCCATGCGCTGACGGAAGCGGAGCGAACACAGCTGCGGGCCTGGTTGCTGCGCCGGCAGTTCAGCCGGGTCCATCCCTTCACCGGGGCGGCGCCGGGCGGGTGGGGGTGGACGGATCTCCCCGGCGCGGTCCCGGATGCCGACGACACCGCCGGCGTGCTTCTTGCCCTCCATCACCTGGGCAGGAACGACCCCGGGACGCGGGCCGCGGCTGTCCGCGGATTGCGCTGGCTCCTGGACCTGCAGAATGGGGATGGCGGCATCCCGACATTTTGCCGCGGCTGGGGGAAACTGCCGTTCGATCGGAGCTGTCCGGACATCACCGCCCACGCCCTGGCCGCCTTTGACGCCTGGGCTGAACAGGCGGAACCCGAACTGCGGCGGCAAATGGACGAGGCCCTGCACGCGGGGGTGCAATACTTGTCGCGGACCCAGCAGGTGGACGGCTCCTGGGAACCGCTGTGGTTCGGCCACCCCTCCGCCCTGCGCCAGGCCAATCCCACCTACGGAACCGCCCGCGTGGTCCGGGCCTTGAACGGGCTGGCCCCGGGCAGGCTTCCCGATCGCGGTGTCATGACCGGGCGGGGGACCGACTGGCTATTGCGCGCCCAGAATGCCGACGGCGGGTGGGGCGGGGCCAAGGGGGTTGAGTCCTCGATCGAGGAGACCGGCCTGGCGCTCGCGGCCCTGGACCCGGCGGAGCATCCCCGGGCGTTTCAGCGCGGGGCCGAATGGCTCGCCCGGCGCACGGAGGGAGGGACGCGCTTCGAGCCGGCGCCCATCGGGCTCTACTTCGCCCGGCTCTGGTATTCCGAGCGGCTCTATCCGGTCCTCTTCACCGTCCGGGCCCTGGCCGCCCTGCAGCCGGCCCGGTTCTCCTCCCCCGCGTCAGCGTGGCCGAACCAACACAGGAATTAAGCTTATCATTTAGACTTGTATCCCCCCGCGGGGTTGTTCATTCTACCGCCCGGCGCCCACGCTCGCGCAGAACCGGCGCCGCCCGCTGCTGGCCGCGTCAGCAGCCAGTTCGGCCCTGGTCCCCCAAGCGGGGCGGCGGGCCAAGCCCGCGTTGGGAGGTTGCGCATGAAACCCGGAATTCCATTGAAATCCGTGCGGGGAGTGGTCGGCAGAACGCTGGCCCGCCTGCCGGTGACGGACATCCACACCCACCTGTTCGACCCGGCCATGGGCGGCCTGCTGCTCTGGGGCCTCGACGAGCTCCTGACCTATCATTACCTGGTGGCCGAGGTGTTCCGCGCCCGGCCGGGCATGGACTACCCGGCGTTTTTCAAGCTGCCCAAGACCCGCCAGGCCGACCTGATCTGGGACGAGCTCTTCGTCCGGCGCTCGCCGGTCTCCGAGGCCTGCCGCGGCGTGGTCACCGTGCTCCAGGCCCTGGGCCTGGATCCGAACGCGAAATCGCTCGCCGGCCTGCGCCGCTATTTCGCTGGGCAAACCGCGCGCGGCTACGCCGACCGGGTTTTCAAGCTGGCGGGGGTCAGCCGGGTCTTCATGACCAACGATCCCCTCGATCCGGCCGAGCGGCAGGTGTGGGAGCGCGGGTTCGACCGCGATCCCCGGTTCCTCGGGGTGCTCCGGCTCGACGGCTTGATCATGGGCTGGCCGGAAGGCAGCGGGCGCCTGCGGGGCCTGGGCTACGCCGCCGACACGTCGCTTTCCGGGCAGACCCTGGCGGAAGTCCGCCGGTTCCTGCGCGACTGGTGCCGGCGGCTGGACGCCCGCTACATGGCCGTCAGCCTGCCGCCCTCCTTTTGCTATCCCGACCCGGCCGGCAGCCTCGCCAACCTGCTGGCCAAGGCCGTGCTGCCCGTGGCGCGCGAACGGGACCTCCCCGTGGCTCTGATGATCGGGGTGAAAAAACTGGTCAACCCGGCCCTGGGCCTGGCGGGCGACTCGGTCGGCGCCGCCGAGGTCGGGGCCCTCGAGCGCCTGGCCAACGATTTCCCCGCCAACCGCTTCCTGGCGACCTACCTGGCCCGCGAAAACATGCACGGGCTGTGCATCGCCGCCCGCAAGTTCAAGAACATCATCCCCTTCGGCTGCTGGTGGTTCCTGAACGACCCCTCCCTGATCCGCGAGATCACCGCCATGCGCCTGGAATTGCTCGGGCTTTCCTTCATTCCCCAGCATTCCGACGCCCGGGTGCTCGACCAGCTCATCTACAAGTGGATCCATTCCCGGGCCGTGATCGGCGAGGTCCTGGCCGGCAAGTACGAGGACCTGGTCCGCGCCGGCCGGCGGGTGACCGAGGCGGACATCGCCCGCGACCTCAAGCTGCTGTTCGACGGGCAGCAGCTCTCCCCCGGCAAGGGCGTCGCACCGGCGGCTGGCGCGCCGCCGTCCGGGTAACAGCAGCCGGGCACCCAGGAGAACCAACCCATGACCCCCCGCGAACGATTCATCGCCGCGCTGGAGCGGCGGCCCCTGGCCGGGCGCGTGCCGCATTTCGAGCTGGTGTTTTACCTCACCATGGAAGCCTTCGGGCGGGTGCATCCCAGCCACCGCCACTACGGGCAGTGGGACCAGATGGAGGAGCGGGAGCGGGAGCTGCACCGGCGGGATATCGCCGACCTGTTCATTCGCACCGCCGAGCGCTACGAGCACAGCGCCATTTTCCTGCATCCGAATCCCGGGAGCGACGAGGAAACCTGCCGGCTGGTGGACCTCATCCGGGAGAAAAGCGGCGGACAATATTTTCTCATGGTCCACGGCGACGCGACCTTAGGCATTCCATCCGGCGATTCCATGGTCGCGTTGTCCTGCCGCCTGGCGGACGAGCCCGACCAGTTGAAGCGGGAGGCGGCGTCCTGGGTGGACGGCGCCCTGCGGCGCGCGGAGCGGTTCCGCAAGCACGGGGGGCTGGACGGCTTCGCCCTGTGCGCGGATTACTGCTTCAACACCGGCCCGTTCCTGAGCCCGGCCCAGTTCGGCGAGTTCGTCACGCCCTTCCTCGCGCGCCTGATCCGCGGCTACCGGGAGATGGGCTTCTACACGATCAAGCACACCGACGGCAACATCCTGCCGATCCTGGACCAGCTCGTCCAGGCCGGGCCGCACGCCCTGCACTCGCTCGATCCCCAGGGCGGGGTGGACCTCGCCGAGGTCAAGCGGCGCTACGGCCGGCAGGTGTGCCTGATCGGCAACGTCAACTGCGGCCTGCTCCAGACCGGGACGGACGCGGAAGCCGCGGACTCGGCCCGCTACGCGCTGCGGCACGGGATGCCGGGCGGCGGCTACGTTTTCTCCACCAGCAACTGCGTCTACACCGGCATGCCGCTCAAGCGCTACGCGCTGATGCTGGACGTCTGGCGGCGGGAGGGAAACTATCCGGAAATTGCTGATTGCTGATTTCTGATTGCTGATTGCAGATTGATGATGTTTTGATCCTGTTGGTTTGCCATTCTTTGGAATTTGGAGCTTGGAATTTATTCGCCGCTATCGGGGGGAGCAAGCATGCATCGCGCGATCCTGTCGTGGGCGAGATGGGTCGCCGCCGCCGCACCGGCCCTGCTGGCGGGGTGCCTGACCGTCTCGGAGCAGGCGTTTTTCCTCGACGCCGCCAGCGGGGACGTCCGGCGCGAGTACCGCGACCTGGGCTCCCGCCAGGCGCCCAACGAAAAGGATTACAGCGTGACCAACGACTGGGCCCAGTTGAAGCAAATGCTGGGCGATCCCAAGCCCGAGTTCGATCCCGAGGTGGTGGCCGAGGTTTCCCGGGAATTGTACCGGGACGGCAGCGTCCTTTCCGGCCGCAAGCTTCAGAAAGTCCGGGCGCCGAAAAGCTTCCCCTCGAAAGCCGCCCTGCTCGCCTTCCTGCATCCCCAGGACTGGCGCTGGGAGATTCGCAACGGGGAGGTGCTGCTGTTCCTGCCGGAGGGAAAGAAAATAGCGGCCACCAACGGCCAGCCCCTGAACTCGGCCAAGAACGCGATCATCGCCTGGCCGCAGGAGACGAACCGGTTCGAGTATGTCATCCGCGAACCCTGGTCCGGCGGAGAGTCCCTGCTGCCGCTGTGGGAGCGCGAGCAGGCCTCCGGGACGCCACCCCCTGAGAAGATGTGAAACGTGAAGTTTTGCAGATAACCCATCTGGTTATCTGCAAAACTAACGTGGTTTCCGCTGCCTGCGGATCCGCTTATGGCGGAAACCCCGTTTGCGCCCATTTTCATGGGCGCATCACGGCCCTTCGGGTGGATTTTG
>CAZVVD010000002.1:0-66499 GCA_964630555.1 uncultured Verrucomicrobiota bacterium
AGCCCGGCCAGGGCCTGCCCGAGCCCGGCCAGGGCCTGCCCGAGCCCGGCCAGGGCCTGCCCGAGCCCGGCCAGGGCCTGCCCGAGCCCGGCCAGGGCCTGCCCGAGCCCGGCCAGGGATTCTGGGTCTCGCCACCCTCCTTCGTCCCGATCACGCTGCGCGGAGCGTGACTGCGGAGGGCAGGCCCCCTTTTTCGACCTGCCCGCTGCGATCCGTGCCACCTGAAATCCGGTCACTATTGGAAAGGGCGCCCCATGATTCGCAAGCCGGCGGAAATGAAGACCGAGTCCAAGCAGGTGCGCGGCGGCAAGGGCGAGGTGCTTTTCCAGCACCTGTTCCAGAAGGAAGAAATCACGGCCAAGACCCGGCTGTGCGCCCGGCTGACCGTCCCCCCCGGCCACAGCATCGGCATGCACCGGCACGACGGCGAGGACGAACTCTTCGTGATCCTCAAGGGCACGGGCGTCGCCGACGACGGCCGGGTCCGGACGCCGGTCGGCCCCGGCGACGCAATCCTGACCGGCAAGGGCGAGGCCCACGCCCTGGACAACACCGGGTCAGAGCCGCTGGAACTGCTGGCCATCATCATGCTCTACGGGGCGGCATGAGTCTGTTCCCGGAGGCCATGGTTTTCCCCGAACGCACGCTGGCCGGCGCGGGGATCAGCCTGCGCCTGCTCCCGGAATGCGCCCGGTTTGGGCCGCGCGGGGTAGTGGTCCACGGCCGATCCCTGGCGCGGCGGGGGATGCTGGAGCGGATCCTCCGGGCGGCGCCCGCCGGCTGCGAGGCCAGCGCGTGGGAGCACCCCGGCGGCGAGCCGACGCTGGAGGACCTCGACCGGCTCCGCGCCGCCGCCCGGGAGCGCCGGGCGGACTGGGTGGCGGGCGTCGGCGGGGGGAGCGTTTTGGACCTGGCGAAAGCCTGCGCCGGGTTGCATCAGGCCCCGCAGCCCGCCGCGGCCTATCACGACGGCGCCCCGATCGAGATCCCGGGCATCCCGTTCATTGCGGCGCCCACCACCGCCGGGACCGGCTCGGAGGCCACGGTCAATGCCGTGCTGACGAACCCCGCGGCCGGCGTGAAAAAATCCATCCGGCATCCCGCCCTGATTGCCCGGCTGGTTCTGCTCGATCCCGACCTGCTGGCGGACTGTCCGAAGCCGGTTGTCGCCCATGCCGGGATGGACGCCTTTACCCAGGCGGTGGAGGCTTACACCAGCCGGCACGCGACCTGGCTGAGCGACAGCTTTTCCCTGAAGGCCGTGGAGCTGATCGCCGCCAACCTGGCGGCGGTGTTTGGCGGCGGCTCCGCGGCGCAACGGGAAGCCCTGCTGCTGGGCAGTTACTTGGGCGGATTGGGGTTTTCCCTGGGCCGCCTGGGCGTGGTCCACGGCCTGGCACATCCCCTGGGCCTGCGCTACCACGTTCCGCACGGGCTGGTCTGCGGCGTCTGTTTGCCGCACGCCATCGCGTTGAATCGGGAGGCCATGGGTGCGAAATACGACGCGCTGGGCCGGGCGGTGGGCGCCGACCTGCTGGAGTGGACGCGGCGGATGCTTGACGTCCTGGGGATCATCTCGCCATTCAAAGGCCAGGCGATCATCGCGAAGGATGTGATCATCAAGGAAACCCTGCCGGCCTGGTCCACCCAGGCCAATCCCAAGACGATCACGGCCGGGGATGTCGAGTGGCTGCTGGACAGGCTGTTCCACTAAAGCGGACCAAGCCTGCCACGTCAGCCCCGCCTGCGGGGCTAAGTGGCCACTTTGTTTCAGACGTGGCAACCCAAAAGGATTAACCGCAAAGAACGCAAATCGCATAGAAAATAGGATCGTTTTTTTACCTTTGTGTTCTGTGCGTTCTATTGTGGTGAAATCGTTGGACTATCCATCTTCTTGTGTTTCATCGTGGTTTCTGATGTGTCAGGTGCTAATGGGGAAGGCACAATGATCATCGGCGTGGTGCGGGCGAGGATCAGCATCCCGGATGCGCGCTCGCTCAAGGACAAGCGGTGCGTCGTGCGCAGCCTCAAGGACCGGATCCTCAACCGGATGAACGTCAGCGTGGCGGAGGTCGGCGACCAGGACCTGTGGCAGACCGCGGCGTTGGCGTTCGTCACCGTGGCGGCCGAGCAGGCGGTTGTGCAGGAGCGCGTTTCGGGGATCAGCCAGATCCTGCAATCCGATCCGCGTTACGTGTTGCTGGATCTCCAGACCGAGCTGATCTGATCCATGGAGAGTGGAAGCGACGCCCCCGTCACTTTGATTCAGAACCGGAAGCGGCGAGGGCGCCGCTTCCACTCCTCAGGTTCTACATTGGCGGGCGGCACTGCCGCAGGGGATCGGGGCACGGTTCCTAACCGCTGAACCGTGAACCTCCGAACCGTTGAACCCTCCGGGGGGTCACATCCCGCGGCTCTGGATCAGGCGGGTCAGCTCCTGCTGGAAGGCCTGCAAGTCCGCCGGGCTGGGGCGGTAGCCTTTCTGGCCGACGTTCAGCCCCAGGCGCCCGAACTGGTCGAGGGCCCAGCTGGCGGAGGTGCCGTCACTGAAGCGCACCGAGCCGCTGACCAGGGCGCCGGGTTTAAGCACCCGGTCGATTTCCACCGTGACCTTGGTTCCGGGCGGCGGTCCTTCCCCCGGCGCGAGCGCCTCGCCCTCCAGGGGCTCTTCCTCCTCCGGCAGGGCGGCGTCCTCGTCCGGGAGCGCCGTTTCCTTGGCCGGGGGCTTCTCCAGCTTGAGATCCCGGAGGGGCTTGGGCGGTTCCTTTTCCTTCAGGGCGATTCCCAGATCGAGAACCAGGAAGCGGACGTCCATGAAGGTCAGCGTCAGGCCGCATTCGTCCCGCAGGCGTTTCTGGATTTCGGACAAGCCGCAGCCTTCGGCCACCCACTGCCTGACTTTTGCTTTCTGCTCGTCGGTGAGTTGCATGGTTGTATTCCGGATTCCTGGGGGTTGGCGGATCCTGTTGGATAGCGTCAGTCTAGCGCGGGCAAACCGGCAGGTCAACCCTTGGCGTTACACCCTTGGCGTTACAGAGCCAGCATTGGTTGGCCTCCTGCCGCCGTGTGCGGCAGGGTACAAGCCATAACACGAATGCTGTCGACCCGTTACCGCACCAGCGCGGCCAGGGCGGCGTCGACGGTGTCGAAGACCTGGAAAATGGAAGCAAAGCCGGAAATCTCGAACACCTCCTTGACCGTGCCGCTCAGCCCGCACAGCACCAGGGCGCCGCCGGCGCTCTTGATTTTTTTATAAGCGCCCAGGATGCTGCGCAGGCCGGCGCTGGATACGTAGTCCAGTCCGCTCATGTCCAGCGCGACCTTCAGGCCGCCATCCCGGATCAGGCTGTCGAAGGCGCCTTCGAATTCCGTGGCCATCAGGGCGTCCATGCGTCCCCGGACCGCGACCAGCAGGCCCTGATCCTTGCGTTGGGTTTGGATATCCATGTCGTCTCCTGGGGGTTACAGCGCCGCGAGGAAATCGTCCAGGCCGGCGATCTTGAAGAGCTGGGTCACTTCCGGCCGGGCCTTGACCACGGCGAAGTTGCCCCGGCGCACCTGCTTGGCCGCGCCCAGGCAGATGCGGAAAAAGGCGGAGCTGACGAAGTCCACGGCCTGGAGGTCGAACACGGCGCGCAGGGGCTTGCCGAGCCCTCCCGGCTCTTCGGCCGCCGCCCTGGCCAGGGCGGCGGCGACCGCGTCGGCCTCGGCGGCGCTTTGGGCGCTGTCCATGCTGCCGGAGAAAACGAAGGTCACGGTGTGCGCGGCGGCGTCATAGCTGGAGGTCATCATAAGGCGGTCCCTTCACGCTGTACATCCGAGGAGCCTGTGTTCGCTGTTCAGGACGGTTGAGTTCCAGAGGGTTTCCCTTTCTATACCGGTGTTATTCGTTGGCCATCCCCGCACGCTGAACCCCGAACGCCGCGCTGCGCGCTATTCCTCTTCCCCGCTGAGCCGGGCCAGGACATTGAAATCTTCCAGCGTGGTCAAGTCGCCGGTGACCTCGGTGCCGGCCGCCAGCTGTTTGAGCAGGCGGCGCATGATCTTGCCGGAGCGGGTTTTGGGAAGGGCCTGGGCGAAGCGGATTTCATCCGGCTTGGCGACCGCGCCCAGTTCGTTGCCGACCCGCTTGCGGAGCTCGTCCCGCAGGGCGGGGCTGGCCTGCTGTCCCGTCCGGAGGGTCACGAAGACCACCACGGCAAAGCCCTTGGTGTCGTCGGGCCGCCCCACCGCCGCGGCTTCGGCGACCGCCGGGTGGCCGACCAGGGCGCTTTCCACTTCCGCCGTCCCGATGCGGTGCCCGGAGACGTTGAGCACATCGTCGATGCGCCCGACGATCCAGAAGTAGCCGTCCGCGTCGCGGCGGGCGCCGTCGCCGGTCAGGTAGTTGCCGGGCGCATCTTTCCAGTAGGTCCAGGCAAACCGGTCGGGATCGCCCCAGACTCCCCGCAGCATGCTGGGCCAGGGCCGGCGGATGACGAGCTTGCCGCCCGCGTTGTCGGGCACGGGCTGGCCGCGCTCGTCGATGACGTCCGGGAGCACGCCCGGCAGGGGCAATCCGGCGGACCCCGCTTTGGCCGGCACGGCGCCGGGAAAGGTGGAGATCATGATACTGCCGGTTTCCGTTTGCCACCAGGTGTCCACGATCGGGCAGCGGCCGCCGCCGATATGCTCGTGGTACCAGAGCCAGGCCTGGGGGTTGATCGGCTCGCCCACCGTGCCCAGCAGGCGCAGGGACCCAAGGTCGTGTTTTTTGGGCCAGGCGTCGCCCCACTGCATGAAGGCCCGGATGGCGGTGGGCGCGGTGTAGAACAGGGTGATCTTCCGCCGGGCGATGATGTCCCAGAAGCGGTCCGGGCCGGGGAAATTCGGGGCGCCCTCGTAGATGAACACGGTGGCGCCGTTGGCCAGGGGGCCGTAGACGACGTAGCTATGGCCCGTGATCCAGCCGATATCCGCCGTGCACCAGAAAATATCGCTGTCGCGGAGGTCGAAGATCAGCTGGTGGGTCAGCTTGGCGCCCAGCAGGTAGCCCGCGGTGCTGTGGAAAATGCCCTTGGGCTTGCCGGTGGATCCGCTGGTGTAGAGAATGAACAGGACGTCCTCGCTCTCCATGGACTCGGGCGGGCAGATCGCCTCCGCCTGGGCCAGCTCCTCGTGCCACCAGAGGTCGCGTCCGGCGCGCATCGGCGTGTCGCCGCCGGCGCGGCGGAAGACGATGACCTTATCCACGCTGGCGCCCAGCCGCTGGCCGTCGGCGTTCTTGAGCTCCAGGGCTTCGTCCACGCTGGCCTTCAGCGGGACGCGGCTCCCGCGGCGGAACCCGCAGTCGGCCGTGATGACCAGCCTGGCCGCACAGTCGCGGATGCGTTCGGCGACGGCCTGGGCGCTGAACCCGCCGAAGACCACCGAGTGGATCGCCCCGATGCGGGCGCAGGCCAGCATGGCGATCACGGCCTCCGGGATCATCGGCAGGTAGATGATCGCGCGCTCGCCCCGGGCGAGGCCGTGGCGCTTCAGCACGTTGGCGAACCGGCAGACCTCGGCGTGCAGCTGCCGGTAGGTGAGCGTCCGTTCCTCGCCGGGTCGGTCGGGTGCGTAGGGTTCGCCTTCCCAGATCAGGGCGAGCCGGTCGGCCGCGGGGGTGTCCAGGTGCCGGTCCAGGCAGTTGGCGCAGGCGTTGAGCCGCCCGCCGCGGAACCATTTGGCGTCCGGCAGGTTCCACTCGCAGACCGATTCCCAGGGCTTGAGCCAGGCCAGGTGCTGCCGCGCCTGGTCGGCCCAGAAAGACTCGGGGTCGTTCAGTGACGCGCGGTAAAGCTCCCGGTAGGCATCCGGCGAGTTGATGCGGGCGGCGCCGGCGAAAGCGGGCGGGACGGGGAAGACCCGGCCGTCCCGGGCATGGCACTCGATGTTGGCGCCGGCATCCGCCAGTAATTGCTCCAATCCCGAGGTGCGGATGAGCTCCTTGACGAAGGGATTGGGCTTGACCATGCGGAAGTGGCCGGGCCGGACCTTTTTGGCCGTGGTCAGCACGATGCGGATGAAGACCGAGGAGAGGAAGTCAACCTTTTCGAGGTCGAAGACGATCGTGAACGTGTCCGGCAGCTTGCCTCCGTCGGCGCCGGCGCGCAGCTTGGCCTCCAGGTCCTTGGCGAGGGCCGCGCAAGAGGCGCTGTTCAGGTCGCCGCGGAAGCGGCAGGTCATCTGCCGGGCCGCTGTGTCGAGGGTGCAATCGAGCATGGGAGCTCAGTAGTTCCGGTTGTATTCCGCGAGGATGTCAGGGAGCCCGCGGGCCTCGTCGAGGAACCGCTCCTTTGCAAACGCCTGCCAGCGCTCGTTGACGCGCCGGCGGCAGATGCGTTTGACGTTCAGCAGGTGGCGAGCCGTGAGGTTGGCGCCGGCGTCCGCCCGGCCGCCCGGGCCGAAGCCCGGCAGGAACGAGGTCTTGAGCCGGTTGAGGATTCCGCCCATCGCCCCCAGCGTCACCGGGGTGTTGACCAGGATGGCGCCGGCCTTGAGGCAGGTTGCAAAGGTCCGGATGGCCTCCTCGTCGTTGGCGTAGATCCCGGCGATGCGGCCGGCCCCGGGCAGGGAATTCAGCTCGACGCACAGGTTGACGGCGGCCTCGAAGGTGGGTCGGACATACAAGGTCAGCACGGGCGCCAGCTTGGCGCCCGCCAGGGGATGCGCGTCCCCCGGGCCGGCCTGCCGGGCCACCAGCAGGCGCGTGCCGGCCGGCGCGGCGATCCCGGCCATCTTCGCCAGCGCTTCTGCGGACTGGCCGATGCCCTCCGGCCGCAGCGCGCCCTCGTCCTCCTCCTGGAACAGGACGGCGGCCAGCTTCGCGGCGTCCGCCGCGTCCAGGAAATGGGCGCCCTGGCCTTGCAGCTCGCGGGCGACTGCCGCGGCGATTTTTTCCTCCGCCACCACGGACTGCTCACTGGCGAAGAAGACGCCGTGGTCGAAGGTCTTCGAGCGCGCGATCTCCCGGATCGCGAAAGGGAGGTCGGCGCTGGCGTCGAGCAGGACCGGGACGTTGTCGGGCGTGGAAACGATGGCGGGCGTGCCCAGGCCGGCGGCCGCCCCGGCCCGGTCCGGGCGGCCCATGGCCACGATCAGGGCCAGGCCCGGCTGGCTCATGATGGCATGGTCCATTTCGCGCGAGGATTCGCCCAGGCACTGGAGGCAGTCCTCGGGCGCCCCGGCCGCCAGGGCCGCCTCCCCGCACACCCGCACGGCCTCGGCGCAGCAGCGCAGCGCCCGGGATGGGGGGCTCACCAGCAGGGGGTTGCGGGTCTTCAGGGCCACCAGGATCATGAAGAGGACCGTGGAGGTCGGGCTCGGCAGGGGGGCCTTGAAGAAAACGGGCCCGATGGGCTCGGCGATTTCGGTCAGGCCGGCGGCCTCGTCGCGGCCGATCACGCCGACCGTCGGCTCGTGCCGGAGGGTCTCGTGGACGCACTGGGTGGCGAACACGTTTTTCAGGACCTTGTCCTGCCAGACGCCGAGCCCGGATTCCTCGCAGGCCAGTTTGGCCAGGCGCACGCGGGCGTCGAACCCGGCATGGCAGGCGCGCTCGACGATCCGGTCCACCTGCTGCTGGTTGAGCTGGTGAAAGACGGCGGCGGCCATAGCCGCCTTGTCGAGGAGTTCCTTGGCCCGGAAGTGATCCTTGGAGAGCACCGTGCTCTCGCCGAAGACGGCCATCCGATGTCCTGAAACGGCCATAACCTGCCCTTCCCGTTGATGTCGCTTTCGCAAAAAGTCAGCCGCTGAACCACCTTCCGTATGTTCGCACCTGAATATTGCACGATGATCGTGCAATATTCACTTTTGCCTAAGCGGGCATTGCCCGCTGGCAAAAGACGTGAAGTTTTGCAGATAACCTATCCGGTTATCTGCAAAACTAACGTGGTTTCCGCTGCCTGCGGATCCGCTTATGGCGGAAAACCCCGTTTGGCCGCGTTTTCGCGGCCATCATCCCGTGACCACGTTGGCACGTGGAACGTGACTCACGTGGCGGCCCTTCGGGTGAATTTTGCGCCAGTTCGGCGCAAAATTCAGGTCGCAAAAAACAAAGGAAGTATGATACGGCCGGCAGGGCGGCGTCAACAGGAAAAACCGGCCGCCGTTGCATGCGGCGGCCGGGTTTGCTACCTTCGGCCTCGCATGCGCTACCTGTTCTACAAGCGCGAGATTTCCTTCCAGCGCCCGGACTCACCCCTGGCCCAGCCGCCCGAGCGCTGGGACGCTTTTTTCGCCGAAATCGTCCGCCGCGGGTTCAACGGGTTCGTGATCTATTCAACCTATCATCCGTTCCAGTTCATCCTCGACTACCGGGGATTCCCCGCCGCCGCCGAGGCTTCCCCCGCCGGCCGGCGCCGGACGCGGGAAAGACTCAACCGGGTTCTCGCGCTGGCGCACCGCCGCGGGCTGACCACCTTTCTCCAGCACTATGTCGGGCACTTCACCCCCGCCCTGGGACGCCGTCTCGGCCTCGGCCTGCGCGAGTCCGAGGCGACCCGCCTGGCGGGCTTCGAGCACCCCCTGATCCGGAACTACCTGCGCTATGGCTACCGCGCGATTTTCAGGCAGTGTCCCGACCTGGACGGACTGTACTTCAACTACGAAAGCTGCGGCGCCAACGCCGGCCTCGTCCTCGACACCGCCATCCGCGAGGCCAACCGAATGGCCCGGCACCCCGTGTTCCTGCACCGGCTCTGGGGCTTCAGCGTGCCCCGGCTGATGCGCCGGCTGGTGGACGCCTACCGCGGGCTTTCGCTCGTCAGCCACAAGATCTCGGACACCAAGGATACGTATTTCTACCCGTCCGCCGACACGCGTGTCCGGGAGTGGAAGCGGCATCTGCCGGGCGCGCCCTTCCTGTTCGAGGTCGGCCCCTGCCACAACTGCGCCGCCAACCTGGCGCGGACCTTGTGGAGCGACTACGATTTCGTGCGGGATCTCCTCGACGACGCGGCCAGGAAAGGCTGTGACGGCTTCTCGTTCCACCAGGTCAATGACGCCGTGGCGGCGGACACCCCCCTCGGACGGCTGAACGTCCTGCACCTGGAGGCCATGACCGATTTTATCCGCGGCGTCAGGAAAACCCCGCGTCAACAGGCGGCCGCCCTGGCGGCGGCGACCGGCAGTCGCGGACGGAACGCCGCCCGGCTCTACCGGGCGATCACCGCCGCCAGTCGGCCCGTGATCCTCGCGCATCAGCAGTTCTGCCTGGACTCCGCCTTCGACGGCTGGCTCAATCCCGGCCGGCACTCGCTGACCCAGGAGCCGTTCTTTTACTACCCGGCCACGGAACTCAACGACCAGACCCGCCTGTCCTGGTCGAGCGTGCGCACGGACACTTCCTGGCTGCAGAAGACGGAACGGAACAACGTCACGCCGCCCCGCTACACCCAGTACATCCTTGACTACGTCAACCCGCGCCGCCCGCGGGCGCTCCTGCCGCCCCCGGCCATCGCCGCCGAAATCGCCCGCTGCTGCAACACCGCGGCCCGCGCGCTCCGGGGTTATCGGGACGCGCCGGGCGCCGTGCGGCGCGCCGAGATCGAACCGTACATCCGGGCGCATGGCGCCTCCGGCCTGCACGCGGCCCACGAGATCCGGGCGGCGATCGAGACGTATGCTCTTTACTTTGCGCCGTCGCCGGCGGCGTGCCTCCGGCATATCGAGCGGGCGCTCGGGCGCCTGCGGCGGGACCGGCAGGCGCCCGCCGTCAGGCTGCCGGGGAACCTGAAACCGTGGTATGCCGGTATGCCGGCCCGGGCGGCGATCGAAAAACTCCTGCGCCTGCGGCAGTTCGTGGCTGGCGGCCGGTTCCGGCCGGACGCCTTCCGCACCTTCGTGCGGTCCCGCGCGGAATACAACGAGATCCGGCGCACGGCCCGCGCCTTCCGCCTCCTGCGCGGCCCGGTGCTCGCTGCGGCCGCCCGGCAGCTGCAAGCATCCCTGCGGCTTGCCGATGAGGCCGTTGGCCTCGCGCGCGGAACGCCGCAGGAGACGCCCTGCGCGGCGTGGCGCGATTTCGTGCGGTTGGAGCTGGATCGGATGCGCCCGCCGGAGACGGACTGTCCGCGGCGCGGGCCGTCCGGCGCCCTGCGGCTGTATCACGACGACTGCTTCCGCACCGGCGAGGACCATCTCGATGATTTTCTCGGCTTCTTTGAGCCGCAGGACTACACATACCGCGCCGACCTGTGGTTCTCGGTTGGCCAGGACGGCAACGGGATCACCGTGACGCTCGAGGAGCGCGGCGTGGACCCGAAGGCGCGCCGGGCGCGCTGGCGCGAATTTGCGCGCGCCTCGGACCTGACCTACGTCATGCGGCTGTATTTTGACGTCGGGAACGACGCCCGCGAGGTGCAAAGCTACCTGGTCCTGCCCCTCGGCGCCCGCGCCTACCGAACCGGCTTTTCGATCGAGGGGGAGCGCGACCTCCTGCACCGCCCGCTGGCGGCTCTCGACGCGCGCGGCCGGACCGCTTACCGCGAACGGGCCGACGGCTATTCCCTGGCGTTCCGCATTCCGTTTGCCGAACTGGGGGTGGGGCGGGCGCGGGGCGCGTGGGGCTTCAACCTCACGGCCAACCCTTCGATCCAAAGGAACCGGCAGTACACCTGGTCCGCGCAGTACGACTCGGGCTGCGGGAATCCCTATCTCTTCGGCAAACTCGGCTTTCAGCAATGACGCCTCGCGGGCGTGCCAGCCCGCCATGGCAGGGCGCCGGCGGGACCTTGTCAAGAGGTCTCCCCCGGCTCGCGAACACCACCTCAGTGGCGGGTCATTTCATGATTTCAACAATTGTTGAAATGTGAAAACGGGGGCTTTCCGCGGGGAAGCCGGAGGGCCCGAGGCGGAAGCGGCCCCCGCGCCGCCTTGCGTATTGACCAATCCGTTGAACCTGGATTCGGCAGTAGAAAACCACGAAGGAACACAAATTGCCGCTGGATTTTGTCTCGACAAGCTGCGGGGCCGGCGACACTATTCGCTGAAACCTTCGCGTGACATGAACAATGCCTCGGCCCCATGGTCTGGGTTCGCATGCCGGCTGGGTGGACGAAAATGCGCAAGCTCCTTGACCCCCCGCCCTCGAGGCGATCCTTCCCCTGGCGCTCTGCATCGCCACGCTGTTCACGAAGGGCTTCACCCATGACCTGCTCCTGGAAGCGGGGGGAGCCTGGGCGCGGTGAAGCTTTTCATGATGATGCACGCCAACCATATGACGGCCGGGAGAATCGACTGGAAACTCGGCACCCTCCTCGCAAAAGCAGGGTCTGCCGCCGGCGGCGCCCGGAACGTCCCGGCATGAACCCTGAGGCATAAAAGGACAGGAAACGTGGCGTCATCGAAAGAGAGCCAGGAGTTTTGGCAGGCGGGCCGCGGCCGGCAGCCATTCGGCGCGCCGGGCAATCCGTTTGACCTGGCTGGACTGCGCCGGTGCATGGAGGCGCGGCAGGCGCCGGCCGACCGGGAGGTCCGCTGCGCCCGCCTGGACCTTGACGGCATGCCCTGCGAGTGGGTGCTGGCGCCCGGCGCGGATCCCGATGTGCGGCTGCTGTACCTGCATGGCGGCGGCTTTGTTTCCGGTTCCGGCGCCAACTACCTCCCCCTGGCGGCCGACCTTTCGGCGGCGGCCGGGTGCGCCGTGCTCCTGCCCGACTACCGGCTGGCCCCGGAAAACCCTTTCCCGGCCGGGCTTGAGGACTGCCTCCGCGCCCAGGACTGGATGACCCGAACGGGCCCTGCCGGCCCCGCGGCGGCAAAAGCGACCTTCATCGCGGGCGACTCCGCCGGCGGCGGCTTGACCCTGGCGACCCTGCTGGCGCTGAGGGACCGCGGCCGCGCGTTGCCGCAGGGCGCCATCCCGATGTCGGCCTTCGCGGACTTGACCCTGGCCAGCGAGTCCATCCGGAGCCAGGCCGGCAATGAGATCTACATGCATCCCGCTTGCCTGCCGGAGTTCGTCAAACTTTACGCCGGCGGCCAGGATACCCGCCATCCCCTGGTCTCGCCGGTCTTTGGGGATTACACGGGGATCCCGCCGCTGCTCATCCAGGTCGGCGAGTACGAGGTCATTCGCGATGACAGCCTCCGGGTGGCCGCCAAGGCCCGCGCGGACGGCGTCAGAGTGCAGCTTGAAGTCTGGCCGGGGCAGGTCCACGTGTTCCAGGTTCGCGGGCTCCCGGAGAGCCGCGCGGCCATCGCCCGTGTCGGGGCCTTCATCCGGAATCTCTGCGCCGGCCACGCCGCGGCCGCGCGCTCGTGACGGGCGGCGTGGGCAAGGCCGCCGAGAATGCGTTTGATCTCCGATGGGCTATGTCTGATCAGGCGCGTTGAATGAAATGTTCAGGCGGTAGCGGGTGCCCTTCAGTTGCCCGCTCTTCTTCAAGGCTCCATTGGCCGCCAGTTCCGCGAGATCGCGGGTGGCCGTCGCGCGCGATGTTTTCGTGATGCGGATATATTTTTCCGCGCTGAGCCCACCGACAAACCCGTCCGGGCCTTCCAGGAAAAGACGCGTGATGACTTTCTTCTGCCGCTCGTTGAATACCCCCCGGTGCCGGTCGTAAAATTTTGCTTTCGCGATCAGGAATTCGATCCGGCTCACCGTGTGCGCCTGCGCTTCCAACACGGTCTCAGCAAAATACACCAGCCAGTCGGTTATCTCGTTGTCACGGTTGACCCGTTCGAGCGCGGCATAGTACGCCGGCTTGCTGCGTTCGATGGTCTGAGCCAAGGCGATCAGGGTAGGTTGACCCAGGCACTGCGCCAGGGCTTTTTCCGCGAGCGCCCGGCCGATCCGTCCGTTGCCGTCCTCGAAGGGATGGATGCTGACGAAGTAAAGATGAGCGATTCCCGCCCGCGCGAGCGCGGCGACTGGTTTCGCTCCTCCAGGCGCGGAATCGTTGAACCAGTGGACGAACCGGTCCATTTCAAGCTGCACCCGGCCGGAGGGCGGTGCCTCGAAATGGATGGTGGGCTCGTGAATCGGACCGGAGATCACTTGCATGGGTTCATCATGGGTTCGGTAACCGTCCGTCGCCGTAAGGTCGCGGCGCCCTTTGACCAGGGCGGCATACCATGCAAAGAGCGCGCCGTGGGTCAGCGCTTCGCCATAGGTCGAGTAAAGGTTCACCATCATTTCCGCGAGGCCCTGCTCGGCGGCGGGAACCCGGCGGTGATCGGCCTGCAGGCCAAACTGCCTGCGAATGGACGACTGCAGGCTGTCCCGGTCCAGGTATTCGCCCTCGATCTCAGCGGTCTTGAGCGCTTCGTCGCTGATCAAATCGATGGTCAAGGCCTCCTTGTCTCCCTGCGCCAGGTGTTTGACCGCCCCGCACAACTCGCCCGCCAGGCGCTGAAAACGGCTCTCCAGCGCTGGGAGCGCTGTCAGTTTATACCTGAAATTGGGCCAATCAGACCGCTGCCAGTTCCAAGTCATGAGTTATATCCCCCTTTTTTATAACTCACAATACAGCAGAATTGTGAGTTATATCAAGTTATTTTTTGAATCAGGCGTCACCCAGGCAGGATCAATCCCTGAGATGTTTGCACCGACCCTGTCGGCACTCCGCGCGCCGTAGTCCATGCCGTTCTCCTCGTTGGAGTGGGTAGGGGGAGTCACTTGGGCGAAATGGGATGGGTTCTGAAGCATGGTTCACTGGCCGGATCTGGATGTCGATTTGACGCTCGATATGATCGACCATCCCGAATGGTATCCGCTCAGATACAAGTAGATGCAAACATTCTTCTTGTTCACGGCGCGGGGCAGGGCGGGTGGTGCTGGGGGCAGCTGACCCCGCTCCTGCGCGCCGCCGGGCACGAGGCGCTCGCGCCCACCCTGACCGGGCTTGGCGAGCGCGCGCACCTCGCGAGCCCGGAGATCGGCCTGGAAACGCATGCCGCGACATGCTGGGCGCGCTGGCATGCGAGGACCTGCGCGGCGTGGTGCGGGTGGGGTACAACTACGGCGGCATGGTGATCGCCGCCGTGGCCGAGTTGCTGCTCGGGCGGCTGAAAAGATGCCCCTTGGCGCCAAGTGACCGCTCTGCCGTCTGACGGCGCGGCGACTTTTTCGAAAAATCATTTTGACCTGGCGGGAGGAAGAGAGGAAACTGCCGGCCCGGCCCCCGCCGCCGGCCAGTAGCGGCGCGGCCGGCGAGGGAGGACGCATGGCCAAGTATCGCATCGCGCAACTCGACAAGGTCAAGGCCCGGCCATGCCCGTGCGGGCGGACGCGGCGGGCCTTCGTGGCGCCCGACAATCCCGTGGCGACCCTGCACCTGGTGGACATTGCGAAGACCAGCCGGGTGCATTACCACCGGAAGCTGACGGAACTCTACCTCGTCCTGGCCGGCAAGGGGCACCTGGAGCTCGACGGCCGGCGGGTGCCGGTGAAGCCCATGACGGCTGTCCTCATCAAGCCCGGCTGCCGCCACCGCGCGGTCGGCCGCCTGCGGATCGTCAACGTGCCGGTCCCGGCGTTCGATCCTGCCGACGAGTGGTTTGACGAGGGGAGCGACTGACGCCGGTCCGGCCGGCCCCGGGGGAACGAATCAGCATGGCAAAAGCCCGGCAGGTTATTTTCGCGCGGCGGGTGCCGGTTCGGCACGAGGTGGACGTGTGCGTGGCCGGGCGCGGCCGCGGCGGTCACGGCGGCCCGGCAGGGCGCGCGCGTGCTGCTCATCGAGGGGCAGTCCTGTTTCGGCGGCTCGGGGACCGCCGGGATGCTGCCCGTGTTCATGAACTTCGGCGACCGCCGGCACTTCTACGCCGACGGCTTCGGCCGCGAGGTGCTCGACCGCCTGGAACGCGCCGGGGGACTATGGCCCGGCGCGGGCCGCTGCTACAAGGGCGAGGCGCTCAAGCGCGTCTACGACGACCTGGTCGAGGCGAGCGGGGCGCGTTTTGCGCTCTGCACCCAGCTCGTGGGCGTCGAGGCCGGGGCCGGACGGGTGGCCCTGGCCGTCTGCTGGGGCAAGAGCGGGCTTTTCGGCGTGCGTGCGCGGGTCTTCGTGGACGCCACCGGCGCGCCGTTTGAGAAGGGCGACGCGCGCGGGCGGATGATGCCCGGCACGCTCTGCTCGTTCTGGACGGGGGTGGACTGGAAGAAGGCCGAGGCCGCCGGCACCGGCGCCTGGAGCCAGCAGGGCTACCTGCCGCGGGCCTTCAAGGACGGCGTGTTCACGGTCAAGGATCCCCACCTGCCCGGCATGGTGCCCGTCGGCCGGACCAACGGGGGCGGCAACATCGGGCACGCGTTCGGGGTGGACGGCACCGACGAGCGCTCGGTCACGCGGGCCCTCCTGGCCGCGCGCCGGTCGCTGGTGGAATACCAGCGCTTTTACCGCGACTACCTGGCGGGCTACGGGGAGGCCGAGATGTCGGTCTCGGCGCCCCTGCTGGGCATCCGCGAGACGCGGCGGATCCTGGGAGATTACGTCCTGGACAAAAAGGATTACGCCCGGCGCGCCGTGTTCGCCGACGAGATCGGGCGCTTCAACTACTGGATCGACATCCATTGCGCCCGGCCGACGCCAAAGGAATTCCGGGCCCACCTGCGGCGACACCGGGCGACGCCCTACCGGGAGGGCGAGAGCTACGGCATCCCCTACCGCTGTCTCCTTCCGCGGCGGCTGGACAATGTCCTGGTCGCCGGCCGCTGCGTGAGCGCCGACCGCTGGCTGCAGTCGTCGCTCCGCGTCATGCCGGGCTGTTACCTCACGGGCCAGGCCGCGGGCCTGGCGGCGGCGCTGGCGGCGGACCGGGGGCAGACGCCGCGGCAGGTGAACGTGGCCGAGCTGCAGGCGCGGCTGGCGAACATGGGCGCCTTCCTTCCGAACCGCGGCAAGCCCTGAGCGTTTTTTGAGGGCAGCGTTGCTTGCGGGCGACAGGCGCCCGGGAGCGCCTGGGGGTTAGCCCAAGTTTCGCAGGCGGCGCACCAGGGTTTGCCCGAGGTTGAAGGCCGCGTGCAGGTGACGCTCCGATGCGCGGGGGCTATCCATGCCGACCGCGCAGGCGTACAGCAGGCCGACGATCGGCGCGTTCAAGGTGCAGGGAATCGTGTCCTTGAACACCCGGCCCACGCTGCCGAACAGGCGCGCCATGACGCCGGGAATCAATCCTGTGCTGGTGATGCAGACGGCGGCCTTGGGCCGCGAATTGCGCGGCTCGGGACAGCCTTGCATGGGCCGGCGGCCCGGTCGGGCCATGACCCAGCAAATCCGTTCCAGGAAGCACTTCATCACGGCGGTCACGGTGGCTTCATACATCGGGCAGGCGAAGAGGTAGCCGTCGGCCTGATCCAGCCGGCGGCAGAGGTCGGCCATGTCGTCCGGGATCGCGCACCGGGCCACGGGTTTGGCCGGGTCGTCGTTGCGGCAGACCATGCAGCCCCGGCAATACTCGATGCGCCGGTCGATCAGGCGGATGGTTTCCACCGCGGCCTGTGGTTCCAGGGCGCGCACCCCCTTGAGCGCCTCCGCGAGCAGCGTGTCGGTGGTGCGGCCGCGCTGGTAGCTGCCGCTGATGGCGACGATGCGCATGGATGCCCCCGCCCGGGCAGCGCGGTCAGTTTCCGCGCCGTCCGGGGTGAAGGTAGCACGGTCCGCGCGGGCTGGCCAGTCCCGATCCCGGCTGACGGCCGCAAAGCGGCTTGACAGCGATGGCCGACCGCCTAAGCTTTCGGCCATCGATGAAAATCATGGATAAATACATCCTGGGCCGGTTCTTCGTGCCCCTGGGATACTGCCTGGCGGCGTTCACGATGGTGTTCGTCATTTTCGACCTGTTCGAGCACCTGTCGGATTTCATTGACGCCAAAACGCCCCTGTTCCTGGTCTTGCGCTACTACCTGATGATCGTCCCGGCCCTGCTGGTGTACATCGCCCCGATTTCCCTCCTGCTGGGCGTGCTCTACAGCCTGTGGCAATTGACCAAGAACAACGAGCTGACGGCCATGCGCGCCAGCGGGATCAGTCTCGCCCGGATCGCGGTCCCGATCATCGGGGTCGGGCTGGGCTTCAGCCTCCTGGTGAACGTCTTCCAGGAAACCGTGGCGCCCTGGGCGAGTTACTGGGCCAGCCAGTTCATTGCGCAACAGGAAAGCCGGGACGCCGCCTCGACCCGCTATGCGCATGAACTGCCCTTCACCAACGAGCGCGAGCACCGCTTCTGGGTGGTGCGCCAGTTCGATCTCAAGCTGCACAACATGCGCGACATCAAGGTGGTGCAGCAGCGGCCGGACGGCAGCGACCAGGAAATCCTCCTGGCCGAGGAGGGCCGCTACTACGACGGCTGCTGGTGGCTGTTCAACGTCCGGATTCAGAAATACGATTTTTACAACAACCCGGTCGGGGCGGTCGAGACGCACGCCCGGCGCCAGATGACGGAGTGGACGGAAACGCCGCGGGATTTCATCAACGAGGTCAAGGACCCGGTCTTCCTCTCGGCCCGGGAGCTGTGGACCTTCATGGCCACCCACCGGAAACTGTCCGACAAAACCTACGCGCGCATTTCGGTGGACATGCATTTCCGCCTGGCGATGCCGTGGACCTGCCTGGTGGTGACCCTCTTCGGCATTCCCTGCGGCCTGCGCACCGCCCGCAAGGGCGCCTTCCTGGGGATCGTGGTCGCCCTGGCGACGTTCTTCTGCTTTTACCTGTTGATGACCTTCTGCCAGTGGCTCGGCAAGAACCAAATCCTCGATCCGATCACCAGCGCCTGGCTGCCCAACGCGGTGTTTCTCCTGGTCGGCGTCCTGCTGATGGTGCGGTTGAGGTAAGCCGATGCGCATCGTCATCGCTCCCAACAGCTTCAAGCATTGCCTGTCGTCCCCGGCGGTGGCGGCGGCTGTGGCGCGGGGCGTGCGCGCCGCCGCGCCGGACGCCGAGCTTGAACTCATCCCGCTTTCCGACGGCGGGGACGGACTGTTGGCCGCGCTCAGCGCCCGCCTGCCCGGCCGGGTCGTGGAGGCCGAGACCGAGGACGCCCTGGGCCGCCCCTTGCGGGCCGCCTGGTTCAAGCACCGGGATTTCGCCCTGATCGAGACCGCGCTGGCCTGCGGCCAGGCCCGCCTGAGCGGTCCGGGGGAATACGCGCCGCTGCGGGCCTCCACCTTGGGCGCCGGGCTCCTGGTGCGCGCCGCCCTGGACCAGGGGTGTCGGCGGATTGTTATCGGCCTGGGCGGCAGCGCCACGGTGGACGCCGGATGCGGACTGGCCGCGGCCCTGGGATATGGCCTGCTGGATGCGCACGGCCAGGCCCTGGCGCCCGGGGGCGGCGTCCTGGGACAGCTGGATCGGATCATCCCGGACTGGCGCGCCCAGGGGGAGGGCAAAGGGGGGGTGGCCGCGGCTGCCGGCGTGGACGGCGCGACCTTCATCGCCTTGACCGACGTCCGCAACCCCCTGCTGGGTCCGTCGGGCGCGGCGCGGGTGTTTGGACCCCAGAAAGGCGCGTCCCCGGCCGAGGTGGAGGTGTTGGAATCCAATTTGACGCATTGGGCGCGGGTGGCGGAGCGCGACCTGGGACGGTCCGTGGCCGCGCTCCCGGGCGCCGGCGCCGCCGGCGGACTGGGCGCCGGTTGCGCCGCTTTCCTCGGCGCCCGCTTGACGCCGGGCGCCGAGTGGGTTGCCGAGCGGACCGGATTGCGGGAGGCCGTCAGCCGGGCCGACCTGGTGTTGACCGGCGAGGGGCGGCTGGATCGCCAGACGGGGTTTGGCAAGGTTCCGGGGTATGTGGCCCGGCTGGCCCGGGAAATGGGAAAGCCGGTCCTGGCCCTGGCGGGCAGCGTCGAGGACGGGCTGGACCTCGCGGCCCTGGGGATTGCCCGGTGCGCGGTGATTGCGCCGCCGGGCGCCGGCCTGGCGGAATCCATCAAAATGGCCGAAACAAATCTTGAAAAAAAGGCGGCGGCTCTTATGCTGGGGGGTTGGAGGTAAGCCATGTCCCAACCCGTCTCGGTCATTGCGCCGGTCAGGTCGGCCATTGACACCACCCGGCGTTTGCTGTTTGCCCCGTTCGACCTGGTCAAGTGGCTGGGGCTGGGATTCACCGCCTGGCTGGCCATGTTGAGCGACGGCGGATGGCCGGCGAATTTCGGCAACCTGCTTGGCGGCCCGCCGGACGCCCAGCCGTTCCAGGCCGCCTCGGCCTGGATCCAAGCCCACGTGGTGCTGGTCGTCGCCCTGGCGGCCTGCGCGGGCGTGGCCATCCTGGCGGCCGCGCTGGCCGTCGCCTGGGTCAGCAGCCGCGGGAAGTTCATGTTCCTGGACAACGTCGTCCGCGACCGCGCCGAGATTGTAGAGCCCTGGCAGCGCACCCGGCGGCAGGGCAATTCCTATTTCCTGTTTTCGATCGGCTTTGGGCTGGCATGCCTGGCGGCGCTGGGCGTGATCGTGCTGGTTGGCGTGCTGATTGCCATGCCGGATCTATCGCGCCAGACGGTGGGGGCCAACGCCGTGGCCGCCCTCGCGCTGGGCGGACTGCTGTTCGGGCTGTACCTGCTGGCGCTGACCGCGGCCTTGATCTTTCTCGAGGATTTCATCATCCCGATCATGTTCCTGCGGTCCTGCCGGGCGCTCGAGGCCTGGAGCGAGTTTTTCGGGCTGTTCCAAGGTCATGCCGGCGTCTTCCTGCTGTACGCGCTGTTCAAGATCGCGCTGGGGTGGGCCTTGGCCATGGTCAGCCTCGGGGTCTGCTGCTGCCTGTGCTGCGTGATGTGGATCCCCTACGTCAGCACCGTGATCCTGCTGCCATTGTTCGTGTTCCTGCGCTGCTATGCGCTCCATTTTCTCGAGCAGTTCGGCGCCCGCTACCGGCTGTTTGCGGACTCCGGCGCGGATTACCTGGCGCTGGCGCCATAACCCGGCGCCGCCGCCTCCGGCCGGACCGGCCGGGTGGAGGCCACCTCGGAAGGAAAAGCCGCCATGTCGATCATCAAGGCCCTGCTGCAGCAAGCGGTGGAACGCGATGCCTCGGACATCCACCTCAAGGTCGGCGAGCCGCCTTTTTTCCGCATTCACGGCGAGCTGGCCCCGTCCGACTTGTCCAAGATGAGCGCCGACGACCTGAAGTGCGTCGTCATCGACATCCTGCCCGAGCACATCAAGCGCAAGGCCGAGCCGGACAACGAGATGGACTTCTCCCACTACGAGGAGGGCGTCGGCCGCTTCCGTGTCAACGTCTTCCTGTCCCACCACGTGCCGACCCTGGCCCTGCGCCACGTCAAGACCGAGATTCCTTCGATCGCCGCTCTGCACCTGCCGCCGATCCTCGAGCGGCTGGTGAACGTGGACAACGGCATTCTCATGGTGTGCGGCGCCACCAGTTCGGGAAAGTCCACCACCCTGGCCGCGATGATTCATTCGATCAATACCAACCGGCGCGACCGGATCATCACCATCGAGGACCCGGTGGAGTACGTGTTCCAGGACATCCGCTCGGTGATCACCCAGCGCGAGGTGGGGTTGGACACGCCGTCCTTCCACTCGGCGCTCAAGCACGTGCTCCGTCAGGATCCGGACGTGATCATGATCGGGGAAATGCGCGACCCGGTCAGCCTGTCGGTCGCCCTGAGCGCGGCCGAAACCGGGCACCTGGTCCTCTCGACCCTGCATTCCACCACCGCCGACCAGTCCATCCACCGCATCCTCAGCTTTTTCCCCTCCGAGGAGCGGGAGCAAGTGCGCCTGGCGGTGGCGGCCAACCTGGCGGCCGTCCTGTGCCAGCGGCTGGTGCCCGCGATCCGCGGCGGCGTTCTGCCGGCGGTGGAAATCATGATCAACACGCCCACGATCCACAAGCTGCTGCTGGGCAACAAGCTCGAGACCCTGCATGCCGCCATCGAAACCGGCAAGGAAGACGGAATGCAGACGTTCAACCAGGCCTTGTTCCAGCTGATCAAGAGCGGACAAGTCACCGAGAAGGAGGGCCTGGCGCAGTCCCCGAGTCCGGAAGCCCTCAAGATGAATCTCCAAGGGATTTTCCTGGACGAGGGCCAACGCATTCTCGGGGAATGATACGGAATGGTTAATGGTTGATGGTTAATGGTGGAAGGTGTGCCGCGGCGAAGTCCGGCAGCCGCCGGACGAAGCCGGGTGGATGGTTGGTAATGCATGGATTGTGATATCTTATCCCCTCCCAGGAGGAGCATGGGGTGGGTTCCTTGATCTTCTGAAGATAATTACCTGAATATCTATAGGCGGGCAGGCATCCCTGGCCGATGGGCAGGCAGCGCGCGCGTTTCGCTCCAAACGCGCGGCGGTTGAGCTTGACAGCGGGTCATAAAAAGAGCAAACTGCTTTGGAAAAACAGACATTTTTAATAGACGTGTCGATAATTGTCCTGGAAATAGCGTAAAGTTTCCCATTCGGCTTATTGGCTGGTCGTAAAATGAAAATGACCTCGGTAAAAATATGGTGTTGCGTGGCGGCGGTTGCCTTGGCCTTAAACGCGTTCACGACCGCTTTGGCGGGGTATGTATGGACCAACCTTAACTACGGTACAAGCGCGGACGTTGAGGCTCTCGCTCATGACGGGGCTACTCTATACGCAGGCGGTGAGTTCATGCACATCGACATACGGCCGTTGAATTATATAGCGAGATGGAACGGCACGAGTTGGAACGGTCTCGGCACCGGTATGGACGGCTACGTATGGGCTTTGGTCCATGACGGAACTAGTTTGTACGCGGGTGGGAATTTCACGACAGCGGGCGGGGTGGCAGCGAATCGAGTGGCGAAGTGGAATGGCTTGAGCTGGACCAGCCTTGGCAGCGGCTTTGGCAACAGAGTCTTTGCCTTGGCACATAACGGGACGAACCTGTACGCAGGCGGTTTATTCACGAACTCCGGCGGTATGGCGGCGAATTATGTGGCCGTGTGGAATGGCGCGAGTTGGACAAACCTTGGCATTGGCATGAATGACCGAGTGCGTGCCTTAGCCCATGATGGGACGAACCTGTACGCGGGTGGGAATTTCACGACAGCAGGCGGGGTGGCGGCGAATTATATCGCCATGTGGAATGGCGCGAGTTGGACCAATCTCGGAAGTGGTATGGATGGTCACGTTCTCGCTTTGGTCCATGACGGCAGGAGCCTGTATGCAGGAGGGGAGTTCAGGAACGCCGGCGGGGTAACTGTGAACTATGTGGCGAAGTGGAACGGACGGATTTGGACCATGTTTGGCAGCGGTATGGACGGTTCCGTACGCGCCTTGGACTACGACGGGACGAACCTGTACGCGGGTGGGAATTTCACGACAGCAGGCGGGGTGGCGGCGAATTATATCGCCATGTGGAATGGCGCGAGTTGGACCAATCTCGATAGCGGTATGAGCACCAACGTGTGCACCTTGACACATAACGGACTGAGTCTGTATGCGGGTGGTGAGTTCATGTTCGCCGGCGGGGTAAGGGTGTACTATGTGGCGATGAGATGTTTTACGAGTATAGCAGTATTGGGCACGAACATGGCGGAGATCGGCAATGGCGAAGCGGTGAGTGCGGCCAAAGGGACGGATTTCGGTTCCCTCGCATGGGGTGGCATTTTAAGCCATACTTTAACGATTACCAACGGTGGTGGCACCACCTTGGTAATCAGTGGAATCACGACGAACGGGGCTGGTGCGTCGGCCTTCCGGATTGCAGGAATGCCGTCTTCCATTCCTCCCGGTCATGCCTCCAATTTTTCCGTTCAGTTCGCTCCTGCCAACCCGGGGTTTTACACGGCAGCAGTGTTAATTGCCAATAGTTCTTTACCCTCACCGTATATCGTCAATCTGGCCGGCACGTACGCAAAGCAAAACCAGACGATCACCAATTTTCCGAATCCGGGAAGCCAGTTAATAACCAATACAGTGCAGTTGTATGCCCAGGCCAGTTCAGGCTTGCCGATAAGCTTTATGAATTCACCCGGCTGTCCGGTAATCTGGCAGAACGCGACCACGATCACGTTCTGCGCAACCGGCGTGGTCAACATCGTGGCTTCGCAGGCGGGTGACGCCAACTGGAATGCCGCGCCAAATGTGACGCAGACGTTCAACGTGGTTAGTGGTTGGATCGAGGTGGATCTTGCGCTCAATGGGTATGTCTATGGGGTGACCAATACCGTGATCCAGGGATATAACGCTACTCCACAGGTTTTCGTGGTCTATAATAGCGCCGGGCCCAATGCTATGTTTTACCAAGTCTCTGATGACATGCCATGGCTTATGGAGAGTCCGGCGAGTGGATCAACCACAGGCGAAGTTGATACGATTGTCATGTCATATAGCGTAGCGGCGCTGAATGCAGGGACATATCACGCGGTGATCACGGTGGTGGGCACTAACGAACTGGAGACGCTGACGACGACCAATACAGTGTCGGTGACGCTAGTGGTGCGGCCGTTGGCAAAGCTGGGGTGCGACGGAGTCGATCTTCAGTCGCAGTCCCGCCAGGGCCATTCGCCGGCGTCCGCAGTTTTCACGGTGTGGAATGCGAGCGAACCGGGAACCATCGCCTGGACGGCAGAGGCCGACTCCGACTGGCTGGCCGCCACGCCCGCCTCGGGAACGAGCGCGGGCGAACCGGACACGGTGACGCTGAATTTCGACACCTCCGCCCTGGGCATGGGCCGCTACCGCGGGCACCTCACGCTGCGCGGGACCGACGCCCTGACCGGGACCGAGGCGCTGCAGTCGCCGAAAGCGCTGACGGTGGACTTGGCTGTCCTGGGGACGAAAGACCTGGACTTCCTGGGCGACGGCAACGTTTCGGACCTGGCGGTGTACCAGGAAAGCACGGGCAACTGGTACATCCAGCGGCTGTCCGACCGGGCGCGCCTGGTGGAATGGATGGGCGGGCCCGGCTACCTGCCGGCTCCCGGCGATTATGACGGCGACGGGCGCGCGGACCTGGGGATCTACCGTCCGGAAAACGGGGCGGGCTATGCCCGGCGGATTGGCAGCGACTGGATCACCACCCTGGGCGCCTGGGGCAGCCTGGGGTGCCGGCCGGTGCCCGGCGATTACGACGGCGATGGTCGCACCGATTTCATGATCTACCAGGAGTCGTCCGGCACGTGGTATCTCAGGCGTTCCTCGGACGAGGCGGTCGTATCCGGGCAATTCGGCGGCCCGGGTTTTTCTGCCCAGGCCGGCGATTTTGACGGGGACGGCGCTTCGGACGCCGCCATTTACGACGAGGCGAGCGGCCGCTGGTACATCATCACCGTGGGCGGCGTGGTGATCGCCTGGGACCTGCTCTGGGGCGGCGTAGAATACACCCCGGTGACGGGCGACTTCGACGGCGACCGGCGGACTGACGTGGGGGCCTACCGCGAGGACACCGGGCTGTGGTTCATGGCGGACGCCGCCGGCAACACGATCGGGTGGTGGCTGTCGTGGGGCGCGCCCGGCCACCAGCCGGTGGCCAAGGATTACGACGGCGACGGTGTCGCGGACATGGCGGTTTACGAGACCATGACGGGGCGCTGGTATATCCGGACGGTTGCCGGCGCGGTCCTGGAATACGGCCTGGTCTGGGGCGGGCCGGGTTTCACGCCCGCGCCGTAGCGGCAACGCCGCCTGGCAAACGGGGATGCCCCGGGGGCCCCTCCGAGGAGAGGAGTCGGTTTGGGAAGGACATCACGCGCATGAAAGCGGCGGTCATCAAGCAACCGGGCGTGATCGCGGTGGAAGACGTGCCGACGCCGGCGCCGGGTCCGGGAGAAGTCCTGCTCAAGGTCGAGGCCTGCGCCCTGTGCGGCACCGACCAGCGCGTCTTGAGCGGCGAGAAGCACGTGGACGTTCCCATCGTGGGCCACGAGATCGCCGGCACGGCCGCGGCCCTGGGCGCCCACGTGGCAGGCATCATCAAGGGCGCGCGTTACATCGTGCAGACCGTCATCGGCTGCGGCGCCTGCTGCATGTGCCGGCGACACCGCGAGAACCTCTGCGAGAAGGGGTTCATCGCCATGGGTTACCAGTTCAACGGCGGGTTCGCCGAGTACATCCTCATGCCCAGGGTGGCGGTGGCCCAGGGCTGTCTGATCCCGATCCCGGCCGATTTTCCGGCCGAAACCGGAACATTGATCGAGCCCCTGAGCTGCTGCGTCAACGGCATGAAGTACATCCCCATGGAGCAGACGGAGCATGTCGTGATCTTCGGGGGGGGCATCATCGGGGTGCTGAACGGGCTGGTGGCCCGCGCCCGCGGCGCCGGCAAGGTGACGATCATGGACGTCTCCCAGCCGCGGCTGGACCTGCTGAAAAAGCTTGGATTGCCGTTCGATCACCTGGTGAACACCAGCCAGGTCAAGCCCGCGGACTGGGTCAAGGCCGCCACCGGCGGGCGGGGGGTGGACGCCGTGGTCGTGGCCGCCTCGGTGAAGGCGCTGGTCGCCCAGGGGATGGGCCTGCTGCGGCGGGCCGGGCACCTGTCCATTTTCGCCGGCATGCCGAAGTCCGATCCCCTGGAAGCCATCGACCTCAACCAGATCCATTACCGGGAATTGAACCTGCACGGGGCCAACAGCTCGGCGCTGGCGGACTACCTTGCGGCCCGTGATTTCCTGGTGTCCGGAAAAATCGACGGGCGCCCCCTGGTGACGCACCGCTTCCCGCTGGACCGCTTCCATGAGGCCGTGAAGGTCCAGTCCGACCCCGCCCAGGGATCCCTGAAGGTCATCGTGATCCCGTGACGTTGCCGCAGCAGTGGAAGCGGCGCCCTCGCCGCTTTTCTGTTTACGCAGAAGCGGTCGTGCGGCCGGATCGGCCCGGTAGGCGCCGCGCTACGAGCGGCGCCCTGCAGGGCAGCCATATGCCGCAGCATCATAGGGTAGGGTGCTTTCGTTGCCGCGCCCTGCGAAGCCCTGGGGGCCAGCAGGGAAGCGCCGCGGACGGCTCGGCGAGCCCTCCCTAGTGGGCGGCCATGCGGCGCGGGTGCGATTACTCCGGGCCTGATTTTGCCGCCGGGCGCGTGAGGCGCCAGGCCAGGGCCAGCCAGGCCAGCAGGGCGGCGGCGGCGATCGCCGGGTAAGCGGCGATCGGCATCATCCCGCAGCGGCCGGCGCCCGCCAGGACGGCCGAGGTTCCCCCCTTGGCCAGCCGGTAGCCGAAGGCGTCAATGAGCTCCTTGGACCGGTAGCGGGCGTCGAAGGAAAGGGGCACGTAGAGCAGCTCCTTGGCGGCGCGGAAGACCGAGTAGTCGAGTGCCTTGAACAGGTAATACGCCAGGCCCGCGGTGAGCAGCGAAGGCGCCAGGATGGCGGCCAGGCAGGCGCCCAGGTGCGCCAGCGGGATCCCGAGATGCACCCGCCGCGGCGGCGCGCAATGCAGCAGCAGCGGGGTGGCGACAAACTGGAAAAGGGCGGCGCCCAGGTTGAGCCCGGCATAAAAGCCGCCAAACCACCGGGTGCGCGCATCCAGGTCCGGGATGGCCTGTTCCACGAACCGGCTGAGATTCAGGTCAAGCACGGTCGAGACGACCTGGGTGGCGGCGACCAGCAGCGCCAGGAGCAGCAGGGTGCGATCGCGCAGCAGGAGCCGGCCGCCAAGGTGACCCTGGCGGCCGCCGGCCTCCCCGGGCGCGGGCAGCGGTTCGCCGCCGAGCCGGTAAGCGGCGGCGGCCAGCAACCCGGTTGGCGCGAGCAAGAGGGCGGCCAGCACCAGCAGGTTGGCGCTGCCGAGGGACGCCGCCAGGAGGTGCGCCAGCCAGGCGCCGCCGATGGCGCCGAGCGAGGCGATCCCGCAGATCGCCCCGTTGAGCTTGCGGCACTCGCCGGCGCGGAAAACGCTGTTGATGAACGACCAGATTTGCTCCACCATCAGGACGATGTAGGCTTCCCGGAGGACATACAGGCAGCCGGTCGCCACCTTGGCGCCGGCCGCGATGGCCGCGTGGCAGGCCAGCAGGGCGGCGCCGGTGCAGAGGCAGGTCAGGAGCATGGCGCGCCGGGCGCCCGCCAGGGACAGCAGGCGGCCGTAGCCCCAGATCATCAGCAGGGTGCCGACCGGCGCCAGGGCCATGACCCCCGGCAGGTTGTGCGCCCCGTAGGCCCCGATGAACAGCGATTGCGAAGCGCTGCGCACCAATTCATAGCCGCCCAGCAGGCCGCTGGCCGAAAGGGCGATGGCCGCGGCCGCCAGGAGGCGGTGACGCTCAAGAAAGAGTTTCATATTATCCGGCCCATGTTTATAGTGCCTGCCGAGATGCCTGTCACGCAGGAAACCGCTTGGGCAACTGGATCGTAGGAGGAGGGGTGATGGTCAAGAAGAGCAAGGGCAGTGAAAAGCCTTGGACCATGGGGCGGCTGATGGACCTGGCCACCGCGTATTGGCGCTCGGCGACGCTGTCGGCGGCGGTGGAGCTGGATCTGTTCTCGGCGCTGGCGGGCCGGGGACTGACCGCGGCGGCGGCGGCGCGCCGGCTGGGCGCCTCGCGGCAGCGCGTTGAAGATCTGCTCCGCGCCCTGGCGGCGCTGGGCTTGGCGCGGAAGCGCGGGCCGCGTTTTGTGCCGGCGCCCGGAACTTCGCGCCTGCTGGACCGGTCCAGCCCGGAAAACATCCTCGATGCCCTGAAGTTCAACCTGGACCTCTACGCCCTCTGGGGCCGGCTGGCGTCCACGGTCAGGACCGGGGTGCCGGCCCTGCCGCCGGCGGCGCATCTCGGCCGGTCGGCGGAGCAGACCCGGCGCTTCGCCCTGGCCATGCATGCCCGCGCCCAGGCGCTGGCGCCGTCCATTTTCCCGGCCCTCGATCTGCGGGGCTGCCGGAGCCTGCTGGACCTGGCGTCCGGTCCCGGCACCTTCGGCTGCCTGCTGGCGGAAAAACATCCCGCCCTGAAAGTCACTCTCTTCGACCTGCCGCCGATCCTCGAGGTGGCCAGGGAGCTGGCCGGCCGGACCGCGGCGGCGGACCGAATCGGGTTTCACCCGGGCGATTATCGCGCCGATCCCCTGCCAGGTCCGTTTGACGCCGTGCTGTATTGCGGGGCCGCGCACCAGGAGACGCCGGCCGGCCTGCGCCGGCTTTTTTCCAAGATTCGCGGAGCCCTGCGGCCGGGCGGCCGGCTGTGGATCGTGGACATGATGCTGGCGCCGGGCGGGACCGCGCCGCTGTTTTCAACCCTGTTTTCGCTCAATATGGCCCTGATGAGCGCCCGGGGGCGGGTGCACGAAGGCGCGGAATTGGCGCGGATGCTGGTCCGATCCGGGTTGGTCAGCCCCGCTTGCATTCCGTTGCCGCCCGGCCCTTATTGGGTAGTCACCGCAGTCAAGCCGGCCGCGCCTGCGCGGGGCGGCCGACCTGGTTCCGGGGGCATCGGGATCCGGCCGCCCGGCCGAGGCGATCGGCCCGTTTGAGGCCAGGGTGTTTGCGGCCCCGGAATGAAGCAGCCCCTTTCCCCGGCTGCCCGCGCCGGAGCGGGCCGGTCGAATGCTGGCGGGGGATCAGATTTTCACGCCCAGGCCCCCGAGAAGCTGCAGGTCGTTTTTCTTTTTATCCGGGGCGGGTTGGTTGTTGTATTGGTCCGTGAAGACCAGGCGGAGGTTGATGAGGTCGGTCATGGCGGATTCGGCGCCGATCTCGAAGTTGACGAAGTAATTGTCGAAATCCTCGAAGGCCGGTGAGAATTCAACCGACTCCCAGAGCTTGGACTTGGCCAGCAGCTGGATTTCATAGCGTTGGGCTACGCGCAGGTTGAGGGTGTCTTCGGCATCTTGATCGGTCATCACCTTGCGGACGTAGGCCAAGCCGGCGTCGGCGCTCAGGACCTGGCGGTCGCTTTTCAGAAAATAGCGTCCGACGCCGGGGCCGATGAGGGCGCGGTAGTCGATTCCCGCGATGTGATCGTGCATGATTTCGCCGTTGGCGTAGGCGTACTCGCGCTCATTGAGCAGGCGCTTGTAGTCGGCCGTGCCCGTGGCATTTTGCAGGGTCGTCTGCTCGGTGAGGTTCGAGCTGCCACTGTCCTTCGTTTCGCTTTCGCCGTAATTGCCGGCGATCTCCAGGCGGAACTCGTTGCGGCCCCGGTGGTATTCCGAGAGCAAGCCGCCGTTCAGCAGCAGGTTCTTGCTGTTGCCGCGGGCCAGGCTTAAGGCCGCGTTGAGGCCGGTCTCCCAGCCCTCCTTTTTGACCTTGGCTTTCGCCTCCTCCTGGGCGTTCGCCAGGGACGTTGTCAAGCAAGCCACGGCCGCCGCGAGCAGCAGCCGCGCGCCAAGAAGCGGAACGGATGAAAGCGGGGTGTGCATGGCGATCCTTTCTGTGATGGCGGCCTGGACAGTCGGGCTTGAATACCCGTTCGCCCGGCAAGGCGACCTGTCGCCTGCCGACGCTTTGCGACATACCAGACTCCTGGCGAATGTCAAGCCGGTTGTCGGAAGACAATTTCCGTTGGCATCAGGGCGCGAGGTGACCGGCCGGGCGCCTGCGCGCCTGATCTCGCCGCCGGGGCAGCAGCAGGGGGTGGGCATGGCGTCAGCCGGGCCGTGGCGGAAGGTGGGAGTCCGTCATCAGCCAACGGCGTCGGCAGGCCTCGAAAACGGTGTCCGCGGTCAAGCCGGTCAGGCAGGGCCGCTCGGCGCAGGCGGCCGCGTTGCCGCTCCGGTCCACGCAGCCCGTGCAGTCCAGGCCCAGGCTGACAGGGGTGGTCCAGGCGGGGTGCGCGAAGCGGGCGGGGGAGGACGGACCGTAGAGGATCACCGCCGGCCGGCGGAGCGCGGCGGCGACGTGCGCATGCCCGCTGCAGGATCCCACCAGCAGGCGCGCCTTGGCGACCAGGGCGGCCATCTCCATGAAGGTGGTTTGCCCGGCCAGGTTGACGCAATGATCGAGGGCGCCGGCCAGGGCGCGATCGCGCTCCGATTGGCCGGCGATCACGACCGGGCAAGCCCCCAAGTCTTCTTTCAGCCGCCTGATCAAGGCCCGGTAATAGGCGAGGGGCCATTCGCGGTGATGGACAGCGGTGAAAGGGGCCACGAGGGCCATATGCTCGGGGTCGCGGACGCGCTCCCGGATCAGGGTTTCAGCGCGCTGGAGTTCACCGGCTGAGAACGCGGGGATTGCCAGGTCACGGAGGTCGGCAATCGCGCCCAGATCGAGGCCTAGGGAGCGGCGGATGATTTCGGCCGCGGTTTCAGGCTGGTATCGGGATGTCTGATCCCAGCCGCGCATGTCCGTCCCGCAGGTCAGGTGGCGGGAGCGATGTCCATTGGCGCCCGCCCGCACGGGGACCCGCGCGAGCCAGGCCAAGTTGGTGCTGCGCTGGCCCAGGTCGAGGCTGATGACGGCATCTTGCCGCCGCAGGATTTGGAAAAGCCGGTATCCGGCGCGCAGCCCCCGGCGATAACTCACGACCTCGTCGAACCATCCGTACCGCGCGCCGAAGTCCCGGCCCTGGGGATCCGTGAGCAGGGTCATGCGGGCAGCGGGATACAGGCGGCGCAGAGCCCTGAAAACAGGAGATAAAAGGATCAAGTCGCCCAGGCCGCCCCGGGCGGACAGGAACAGCCGCGTGGCGCGCGGACACAATCCCTGCCCGGCCGGGATTCGCGTGCCCTGAGCCCGGTGTTGAGCCTGGACCTCCCTGGCGGGGCTGGGCATTGGATCCCCTTCGAAAAGGGATAAAGGTTGAAGCGTGTGCGTTCGGCGCCTGCTGGCCTTGTTATCATCTTCCCCGCCTGGGGCGTCAAGCGGAAAAAGCCGGGAGAGAAGACGCTTGCCTCGACCTGGCCGAAAGTCCATAATGTATTCATGCGATTACGGATACGAGTCGCCGGTTTGGTGGTGGCGGTTGGGTGCCTGGCCTGGATGGGGCTCAGTCCGTCCGCCGGGGCCGATCCGGTGGATGCCGCCGGGGCCAGGGCCGTGGTGCGGGGCTGGCTGGCCTCCAATGCGCGGCCGCTGGGCGCCGCGCTCGGCGGCGAAATCGAAGCCGTGGCGACCACCGCCGATGACACCGGCGCGGCAGCCTGGCATGTGGTATCCCTCCGGGGGGGTGGGTTCGTCATTGTCCCGGCCGACGATTGGCTGGAGCCTATCCTGGCGTTCGCGTCCCGGGGCGGTTTTGCGAACAATCCCCGCTATCCCTTGTCCGCCCTGGTCGCCGCCGACGTCAACGGCCGGCTGGCCGCCGTGCGGCAGGTTCGGAAGGGGGGCGCCTCCGTTCGGCTGCCGGACGGCTACCGCGCCGGGCAGGCGCGCTGGCGCGCACTCCGGAACAATGCGGTTTTGGCCGGGGACGGGGTTGGACTGCTCCCGTCCGTTTCCGACGAGCGCGTGCCGCCGCTGATCCAAAGCGCGTGGGATCAGGAAGAGGTGGGCTTTGCCTATAACTACTGCTTCAATTACTACACGCCCAACCACTATCCTTGCGGTTGCGGGCCGACCGCGGTCGCCCAGCTCATGCGCTACCACCGGCACCCAGCCGCCGGGGTCGGTCCGAGATCGTTCGAAGTCGTGGTCGAGAACGATCCAAATGCCTACTGGACCCTGACTCTCAAGGGCGGGGACGGCGCCGGGGGGCCCTACCGCTGGGACCAGATGCCCCTCGATCCCGCCGGCGACACCCCGGAGGCCCAGCGGCAGGCCATCGGGGCCCTGTGCCACGACGTCGGCGCGGCCGCGCAGGCGCGTTACGGACCGATGGGCACGAGCTCGGATTTCTTCACCCTGGGCCGCGTGCTGAAATCGGTTTTTTACTACAGCCAGGCCATTGCCGGCTTCAACCAGTACGAATCCATCGGCCTGGCCGCCCTGTATGGCATGCTGAATGCCAGCCTGGACGCGGGCCTGCCGGCCCTGTTGGCCATTGACGGGGATGGCGGAGGGCACGCCGTGGCCTGCGACGGCTACGGGTACGATGGCGGGACGCTTTATCACCATCTTAACATGGGTTGGGGCGCGTACTACACGGCCGACAATGCCTGGTACGCCCTGCCGCAGATTGATTCCGTCGGGATCGCCTTCGATGCCGTGCACGCCTGTCTTTATAATGTGTACCCGAGCGGATCCGGCGAGATCATCAGCGGGCGGATCACCGACAGCGGCGGCCGGCCGGTCGCCGGGGCCACGGTGACGGCCCAGCAGTCCGGCGCCGGCGCCCGCGCCGTGACCTCCGATAGCCGCGGCATTTACGCGTTCTCGCGACTGCCGTCGTCAACCCAGTTCTCGCTGCGGGCGGAGAAGGCCGGGCTCGCCTTTTCCGACCGCACGGTCTCCACGGGCCGCTCCGAGGATTACGCTAATACCAGCGGCAACCAATGGGGCATCGATTTCGTGGGGAGCGGAGGGGTCGGGCCCGATCCGGACCCGGCCAACCAGGCGGCGGCGTCGGATTATGACGGGGACCGGCTGGCCGATCCGGCGGTCTATCTGCCTGCCGCCGGCAGGCTGTATGTCTGGCTCTCCTCGCAGAACTATGTGCTCTCCGGGCCTCATGCCTTTGCCGTGGCGGGCTACTCAAACGCCGTGCCCGCGGATTACGACGGGGACGGCAAGGCTGACCCGGCGGTTTGCCGGGCCGCCACGGGCGACTGGCAGGTCTGGCTCTCGGCCTCCGGTTATGCCGGCGCGGGCGGGTCGTTCTATCGGTCGGGGTTCAGTCGGCCGGCGGCGGCGGATTATGACGGGGACGGCCGGGCCGACCCGGCCGCGTTCAATCCGTCGTCCGGGGAGTGGACCGTGTGGCTGTCGTCGGCCGGTTATGCCGGCAGCGGGCCGCACGCGTTTGGCCATGCGGACTACTCCATGCCGGTGGCGGCGGATTACGACGGGGACCAGCTGGCCGACCCGGCCGTTTTCAGCGCCGGGCCGGGAAGTTGGTATGTCTGGCTGTCTTCCGCCGGATATGGCGGCTCAGGGCCGCACGCCCTGGGGCTGGCCGGCTATTCGGTCCCGGCGCCGGCGGATTACGACGGCGACCGGGTGGCCGACCCCGGCGTGTTCAGCGCCGCCGCCGGCAGCTGGTGCGTCTGGCTGTCCGCCAGCGGCTACGCCCGCGTCGGGCCGATGACGTTTTAGATTCCGCGCGGCCGGTATGCCGGACGGCGGTTTCCGGAGGGATGAAAAACATGCGCGCTCTGCTCCAGGCGGCCGTGTTCCTGTGCTGGCTGGCCTTTCCGGCCCTGGCCGGCCCGGCGCCGGCGTCCGGAGGCGTCACGTCCGCGCCGGCCGCCTTCCAAGCCGGCCCCGTTCCGGGCGCGGCCGAGGATGACCTCTTGGCGATGGAGCGGCGGACCATCGCCATCTTCAAGGAGGTTTCGCCCTCAGTCGTTGCCGTGGCCAACCGGGCCGTGCTGCGCGACCTGAACAGCCTGATGATGTTCGAGGTGCCGCAGGGGGCGGGGTCGGGATTCGTCTGGGACAAGCAGGGGCACATCATCAGTAATTTCCACGTGGTGTTCGAGGCGGCTTCCCTGCAGGTGACGCTGCACGACGGCAACACTTACGAGGCCAAGGTGGTGGGGGTCGATCCCGATCATGACCTGGCCGTTCTCAAGATCACGGCCCCGGAGTCCGTGCTGGTCCCGATCCGGCATGGCGCCTCCGCCTACGTGCGGGTGGGCCAGACCGTGCTGGCGATCGGCAACCCCTATGGCCTGGACACCTCGCTCAGCGTCGGGGTCGTGAGCGCCCTGGGACGCAGCATCATATCCATGACCCAGCGTCCGATCTTTGACCTGATCCAGACCGATGCGGCCATCAACCCCGGCAACTCGGGCGGCCCGCTCTTGGATACCGCCGGCCGGCTGGTCGGGATCAACACGATGATTGTCAGCCCCAGCGGCGGCTACTCCGGCGTCGGCTTTGCCATCCCCTCCGACACCGTGCGGCGGGTGGTGCCGCAGTTGATCGCCACCGGCAAGGTCCGCCGCGCCGGGCTGGGCGTCCAACTCCTGCCCGAGCATGTGACCATCCAGGCCGGGGTAACCGGGGCCGCGATTCTGCGGGTCTTTCCCGGCACCGCCGCGGCCCGGGCGGGCCTCCAGGGCGTGCGCTCCACCCGCGCGGGCGGCCTGGGGCTTGGCGACGTCATCGTGGAGATTGACCGGACGCCCGTCCGCCGGAACGACGATTTCCTGGCGGCGCTTGACCGGCGCCAGGTCGGCGACTCCGTCAACCTCGTGGTCGTGCGGGACGGGCAGCGGCGCGAGGTCGCCGTGAAGCTGCAGACCATTGACTGAACCCGGACCGGGGCCGGGTCAACCCGCGCCCGCCCGCCGGCGGCCGGCCAGGTATTCGACCAGCAGGCCGTCGCGCAGGCCCCGGTCGCTGACGGTCAGGCGCTCGATGCCCAAGTCCTCCAGCAGGGTGTCCAGGATGGCGGCCCCTCCGATGACAATGTCGGCCCGGTCCGGCTGCAGGCCGGGCACCAGCCGGCGCCGGGCCAGGGGCAGAGCGCAGAGGTGCCCGATGACCTCCCGCAGGCGCGCCGCGCTGACCTCGGCCGGGCATTGCAGGGCCTGTTGCGTCCAGCGGCGCGCGGCGATATCGGCCAGGGTCAGCACCGTCCCGGAGATGCCGATTGCCAGATCCACGCGGTGGGACTTGAGCTGGCCAATGACCTTCTGGGCGCGGGCGCGGACCTCCTCCCGGAGGCGGTGGTAGAGGCGCGGGGGAACCGGTTGTTCGCGGGTCGGCTTGAGGAAGCGGTTGCTCAGACGGACCGCGCCCAGCTTCAGCATCGCCAGGTAGCGCGCCTGGTCCCGGTCGCCGACGGCCAGCTCCGTGCTGCCGCCGCCGATGTCCAGGCACAAAACCTGCCGGCCGCCCGGCCGCAGGGCCCGCGTGACCCCGAGGTACACGAGGCGGGCCTCCTCCTCCCCGGTCAGCACGCGAACCTCGATCCCGGCCTGCGCGCGCAGCAGGCGCAGGAAGGCCCGCCGGTTGCCCGCGTCGCGCGTGGCTGAGGTCGCCACGGCGACGACCTCGCCGGCGCCGGCCGCGCAGGCCGCCCGGACCCACTGGCGGCAGAGCAGGGCGGTGCGGCGCATGGCGGCGGGGCCGAGGCGTCCGCCGGCGAAGCTGTCCTCGCCCAGGTGCACGACCTGGCGGCGTTGGTCCAGCACGCGGGGGCGCCGGCCGGGGGCCGCCTGGACCACCAGCATCCGGACGGCGTGGGTGCCGATGTCGATAAAGGCGACGGTTGAGCTTTTTAGGGAACGGGGCATGGGGGAATTGCTGATTGATGATTTCTGATTGCTGATTGTCAGATAAAGTCATTCACCGCGGCTGGCGCGGATCACGCGGATAATCAGTCCTGATATCAGCGGCCAGCGGCGAAATCCGCGGTCAAACATCCTAGCATTCTTTGATGCTGGGCGTGAATCCCGGATCATAGCGCGTTAGGGATAACGCGCTCCACCCTGTTTGCCACCAAAAATCACATAAGCCAACCATGTCATCCGCGATCATCCGGCATCATGCTGAGCGCGTAGTACGATAGCATGGATGCTGTTGTTCAATTTTTTGATTTATATTATCGATCATCTGTTCTGGGTATCTATTCATATTCGCGGACGAGACGGACATGTTTCGCTCCGGAAAGTTCCCGAAGGTTTGGGCGACACAATCACACGACGCATAACATGATCAGGGTGCCACCGTGGGTTGAATTCGGTTTCCCGAGCTTGTCGAGGGATTCGAAAAAACAAGGCCAGCTTGGGTCGGATGCGGGCGCGCCGCGCGATGCGCCATACTCGCGTATGCGCGAGCGCGGGAAACCCGCAGACGGCCCAAGATCGCCAACGTCTTTTTCGAACCGAATTCAACCCGCCCGGCTTGTGGGCAGTGAGCCATCATCGCTATCACCCCTTGACGCAGACCAGCGGGACCAGGCGGGCCACCGGCCGCGCCAGCCGCGCGCGCACCGCGGCGTCCACGACCGCCTCGACGTCCTTGTAGGCGCCGGGCGCCTCCTCGGCCGCGCCCCGCAGGGAGCGGGTGCGCACCAGGATGCGCCGCTGCGCCAGGTTCTCAATCACGTCCCGGCCCTGCCACTGCCGCGTCGCCTGGCTCCGGCTCAGCCGGCGCCCGGCGCCGTGGCAGGCGGAGCTGAAGGAGACGGAGGCGTCCGCGCCCAGCCCCGCCAGGATGTAGGAGGACGTCCCCATGCTGCCTCCGACGAGGACAGGCTGGCCGATCGCCCGCAGGTCCGGCGGCAGCTCCGGGTGGCCGGGCCCGAACGCCCGCGTGGCCCCCTTGCGGTGCACGAACAGCTCCTTTTCCACGCCGTTGACGACGTGCTTCTCCAGCGAGCAGGTGTTGTGGGAGACGTCGTAGAGCAGGGGCAGGGAGAGGCCGTCGAACAGCCGGCCGAAGACCTCGCGGACCAGGCGCGTGAGGATCTGCCGGTTGGCGATGGCGCAGTTGCAGGCGGCGCGCATGGCGCCAAGGTAGGCCTGGCCTTCCGCGGAATTGAGCGGCGCGCAGGCCAGCTCGCGATCGGGCAGGGCGATCCCGTGGGCCCGGGCGGCCTGGAGCATGGAGCGCGAGTATTCCGTGGCCACCTGGTGGCCCAGCCCGCGCGAGCCGCAGTGGATGCTGACGACGATCTCGTTCACGCGCAGGCCGAAAACGCGGGCGGCCTCGGCGTCCAGGATTTCGACGACCTGCTGGACCTCCAGGTAATGGTTGCCGGAGCCGAGCGTGCCCATCTCGTCCTGCTGGCGCCGGCGGGCCTGGTCGGAAATGTTCTCCGGGCAGGCCCCCAACACCTCGCCGCGGTGCTCGATGCGGTCGAGGTCGGCCTGGACGCCGTGGCCCGCCTGGACCGCCCAGCGCGCGCCGCCGGAGAGCATGGCGTCCATTTCCCGGCGGGAGAGATGCAGGCTCCCGGTGCTGCCGACGCCGGCGGGGATGGCGGCGAACAGGGCGTCGGCCAGGCGCTCCTGGCGGGGACGGAGCTCGTCGGCGGGCAGGCCGGTCAGGAGGCTGCGGACGCCGCAGGAGATGTCGAAGCCGACGCCGCCAGCGGAGACCACGCCGCCGCGGTTGGCATCGAAGGCGGCGACGCCGCCGATGGGGAAGCCGTAGCCCCAGTGGGCGTCGGGCATGGCATAGGCCGAGGTCTCGATGCCGGGCAGGGTGGCCACGTGGCGGATCTGCTCCAGGACCTTCGCGTCCATCCCGCGGATCAGCTCCTCGGAGCCGTAGAGCACGGCCGGGACCCGCATCGGGCCGCCGGGCGGCAGCAGCCACCGGCATTCGGATTCGCGTTGGAACAGGGCGGTATCCATGCGGGAACATCTCCGCGAGCGCATTCCATGCTAACACCCCGCCCCGTGGAAGCCAAGCCGTCTTTTCGGAAACGGCGTCCGCCGAACCGGTGCTACAAAGAGTTTGACAGCGTCATGGAAAGGCATACTTTATGCGCCCATGGAGCGCTCCCGGAAAGGAGATGGGCAGGAGATGACCACAAAAATCCAAAGCGGTCAGAAGGTCCTTTTCATCGGCGACAGCATCACGGATTGCGGGCGGCGCGGCGCCGAGCGCCCGCTGGGATCGGGCTACGTCAAGTGGTTCGGCGATCTGCTGATCCTGCGCGAGCCGGCCAAGCGGGTGGAGATCATCAACAAGGGCATTGGCGGCGATACCGTTGTCGGCTTGCGGAACCGCTGGGAGGACGACGTGCTCCGCCACCGGCCGGATTGGCTCTCGATCAAGATCGGCATCAACGACCTGCACAACCACCTGGGCGACCCGGCCGGGGGCATCTCGCCCCGGCGCTATGCCGAGGCCTATGCCGCGATCCTGGAGCGGACGGCGTCCCGGCTGCCGAAGTGCCGCCTCCTCCTGATTGATCCTTTCTACCTCAGCACGGAGAGCGCCGCCGGCAGCTTTCGCCGGGAGGTGCTGAAGGCCCTGCCGGAATACCTGGCGGTGGTGGAACGGCTCGGGCGCCAGTTCAACACGCGCCGGGTCAGAACCCACGCCCTGTTCGCCGCCCAACTTCGATACCGGGATCCGGACACCTTCGGCGCCGAACCCGTGCATCCCAACCTGACCGGGCACCTGCTGATCGCCGAAGCCGTCTACCAAGCTTTATCAAAATGATCGTTGACGTCCTCGAGCGGGCCGCCTGTTATGACGGACTCGGGCCGCGCGTGGCCGCCGGCCTGCGGTTCCTCTGCGAAACGGAACTCGGGTCCCTGGCTCCCGGCCGGCATTCCATTGCCGGCGAGGAGGTCTTTGCCATGGTCTCCGAGTACCGGACCCGGCCGCGGGCGGAGGGGCGCTGGGAGGCACACCGGCGCTGCCTGGACATCCAGTGCCTGGCCGCCGGCGAGGAGGTCATGGGGTTTGCGCCGCTGGCCGGCCTGAAGGTCGCACAGGACTACGACCGCGCGCGCGATTGCCTGTTCCTGGAGGGGCCGGGCGAGTTCCTGACGCTCCGGCCGGGGCGATTCGTCCTGTTCATGCCGCAGGATGCGCACATGCCGGGGCTGGCGGCGGCCGGGCCGGGGCGGGTGAAAAAGATTGTGGTCAAGGCGCGGGTGTAATCGTCAATCCGTAATTCTCCAACAGGAGGCGTCATGGAAAAAATCGTCTGCAAGGGATCGCACCGGGGGCACTTGTGCGTGCTGGCCAGCGGCGGCAAGTTCGAGGAGATCCAGCGGCTGGCCGCGCGGCCGCGCTTCATCTGCTTCAACTGCGGGCGGGTGGCCAACTGCGCCAGGAATCTCTGCAACCCCATGGCCCTGGAAAAACCCGCGGAGCGGTGACCGGGGGGCGTTCGCCCGCCGCCGGCGGTTTGCGCCGCTGGGATTGAATTCAGGCAGATCTTCAACAGGAGGATTATTCCATGGGCATCAAGATTGCCATGATCGGCGCCGGGAGCATCTACTTCACGCGGACCCTGATGCACGACGTCCTGCAGGTGCCGGAACTGCAGGACACGACCTTCGCCCTGACCGACATCAACCCGCGCGCTCTCGACATGATGGTTCAATTGAGCGAGCGCGATCTCCGGGCCAACAAGCTTCCCGCCCGGATCACCGCCACGCGCAACCGGCGGCAGGCGATTGCCGGCGCTGATTTCGTCATCAGCATGGTGCGCATCGGCGGGCTGGAGGGGTTTCAGACGGACATCGACATCCCCCTGAAATACGGCGTGGACCAGTGCGTGGGGGACACGCTCTGCGCCGGCGGGATCATGTACGGCCAGCGCAATATCGCCGCCATCCTGGGCTTCTGCAAGGATATCCGCGAGGTGGCCAAGCCGGGCGCGCTCTTCCTGAACTACGCCAACCCCAACGCCATGAATACCTGGGCGGCCAACCACTTCGGCGGCGTGAACTGCGTCGGCCTCTGCCACGGGGTGCAGGGCGGGCACTGGATGATCACCGAGGTCATCAAGCGGATGATCAACGGGGATAAGAAGCCGGAGGCCAAGGGCTACCTTCCCGTCGCCATGGACGACGTCGACATCGTCTGCGCCGGGATCAACCACCAGACCTGGTACATCAGGATTCTTTACAAGGGCGAAGATTGGACCGGGCGCATGGCGGAAGGTTTTGCCGCCCATCCCGAGTTCCGCAAGACCGAAAAGGTCCGCATCGACATGCTCAAGCGCTTTGGCTACTTCTCCACCGAGTCCAATGGGCACCTCTCGGAATACGTGCCCTGGTACCGCAAGAACCCCGCCGAGATCCGCAAATGGATCGACCTCTCGAGCTGGATCAACGGCGAAACCGGCGGCTACCTGCGGGTCTGCATTGAGGGGCGGAACTGGGCCAGGACCGAGTTCCCGAAATGGCTGCGCGAGCCGCCGGTGGACCTCGCCAAGCGCAAGCGCAGCATGGAGCACGGCAGCCGGATCATCGAGTCCATGGTCACCGGCCGGGTCTACCGCGGCCATTTCAACGTGGTCAACCACGGGATCATCAGCAATCTGCCGCCGGACTGCATCGTCGAGGTGCCGGGGTTCGTCAACCGGCTGGGCCTGAGCATCCCGCGGGTCGGCGAGCTGCCGCCCGGCTGCGCCGCCGTCTGCAACGCCTCGGTCAACGTCCAGCGCCTGGCGGTCCTGGCCGGGGTGCGCGGCGACGTGGCCCTGCTCAAGCAGGCCATGATGCTGGACCCGCTGGTCGGGGCGATGTGCACGCCGCCGGCGATCTCGCAGATGACCGACGAGATGCTCGTGGCCCAGGCGCAGTGGCTGCCGCAGTACCGCCGCGCAATCCCGGCGGCCAGGCGCCGCCTGGCCAGCGAGCGCCGGCTGGGGACGCGCCGAACCCGCGGCGCCGCCCGCCTCCCGGTCAAGGGCGCGAGGAAATAACCGCCGAAAGGGGTAGAAGCGGCGCCCTCATCGTTTCCCCATCATGTCAAAAAAATGGCAAGCGACGGGGGCGTCGCTTCCACGAGCACCGCGGTTCGTGCGCCAGTGTTTTCCTTAGCGCTTTGGCGAAGGTTGGGTGCCACCGTGGATCGAATTCGAGCCGCATGGCTTGCAGGCAAAGCCCGTGCCAAGCGGAACCTGGCGATGCCGAATCCCAACAGCAGCTACCGCGAACGCTTCGCCCTGACCCTGGCCCGCCGGCCCGTGGACCGCTGCCCCCTCGATCTCGGCGGCACGCCCCAGTCCACGATCGATGACCCGGCCATGCAGGCACGCCTCGCCCGCGCTCTCGGGCTCGCGGGGCCGGCGCCGGCCGATTACGACAAGTTCGACCGGCGCGTCCTCGAACGGTTCGACGTCGATTTCCGGCGCGTCGGCGCGCTGATCGCTTTCAAGACGGAACGGAACCGGACCGTGTCCACCACGGAATCGGTGGACGCATACGGCATCCGCCACCGGTGCGCCGACGGGCGCTGGAGCATGGTGGAGTTTCCGCTCGCCGGGGCGGACCTAAACGACCTCGCGGCCTACGAACTGCCGCGGCTGGACCAGGCGGTCACCCCGCTGGACGAGCTGGCGCAGCGGGCGGAATTCCTGTTCCGGCGCACCCCCTATGTCGTCGTCGGCGAGCATCCCGTCTACGGCGTCCTGGAGCTGGCCTGCTGGCTGTGCGGCTACGACCAGCTCATGCTCAAGCTGGCCCTCGAGCCGGAGTTCGTGCGCCGGCTGTTCGCGAAGATCCTCGAGTTCCAGAAGGGGATTATCCGCGAATACTACGCCCGGCTCGGGCCGTTCCTGCACCTCACGACCAGCGGGGACGATTTCGGGACCCAGCACGGGCTGTTCATGTCCCCGGCCATGTGGCGCGAGTTCGTCAAGCCGGCCATGCGCGAGCGCATTGCCTTCACCGCCCGGTTCACGGACGCCGCCTTCATGCATCACTCCTGCGGGGCGATCGCGCCGATCATCCCCGACCTGGCCGAGATCGGCGTGCGCATCCTGAACCCGATCCAGCCCGGCGCCGCCGGGATGGACCCGGCCGTCCTGAAAAAGGAATTCGGCGACCGGTTGACGTTCCACGGCGGGCTGGATACCCAGGCGGTGCTTCCCTCCAACGACCCGGCCAGGATCGAGCGGGCGGTGGGGGACCTCCTCGGGATCATGAAGCCGCGGGAAGGCGGCGGCTACATCTTTGCGCCGGCCCACAACATCCAGCGGGACGTCCGGCCGGACGCCGTGATCGCCATGTACCGGGCGGCTGCGCGCTGAACGGAGGACGTGCGGATTGCTTTTTTGGGGCCGATTTCAACCGCATCCGATTGTCGCCCGGCACGGTTGGTCCCGCCGGGGCGCCTCGGGGTAGGGGCGTGGGATCGCGAGGAAGAAACGTTGCCCCAAAAGAAACGAGCACGCCTGTGTGTTTTGGGAGGGTTCCGCATGCGGGTCTGCGGTGGGGAGCATGCCCGCTTGGGAATGGCGGGAGGGCCGGCGCGCCGCCGGCCGAGTGCGATGGTTCCTCATTGAAAGTCGGGCCGCGGCCCTGGCGCCGCGTTAGTGCAGGCGCAAATCGAAGCGGAAGCGATAGCAGCCCGCCGGCACCCGGTGTTGTTCGTCGAGCGCGCCGCCGATGCCGGCGTGTCGGCAGTCCAGGTGGAGAAAGGTTTCCGCCCGCCGCGGCAGTTCGTGGTCGTGCAGGGCGTGCCAGTACTCCGCCAGGCTCGAGTGCCGGGCGTCGAAATGGAACGGCGCCGGGCTCTCCACCCGCAGGGCGCGGCCCTGGCGGTCGCTAATCTCAAGCCAACGGACATCCTCGTGCCCGCCACACTCGGAGGGCGGGATGAAGGGGAAGTGCTGGTCCGTCACGGTGGAGGTGTAAACGCCCATCAAGGTGGCGGCCTTGCGGTCGCAGTAGTTTTCGCCGGGGCCCCGGCCATACCACGCCAGGTTCTCGAACCCGGCCGGCAACACCAGCTCGATGCCGACCCGGGGCACATGCTGGAATGCCCGGTCGATATCCACTTCGCACTCGAGGCGCATGGCGCCGTCGCCGCCGACGAGATAGGCGATTGCATTCCGGATGGCCTGCGCGCCGGCGCTGGACACCAGGCGCGACGCGGCCTCAATCCTGATTCGTCCGTCGGGCAGAACGCCGGCGGTGAGCTGGCCAGGCTGGCGGGACAACTGGTCGGGCGTCAGGGGCAACCAGAGCTCGTAAAAGCCCCACTGCGGATGGGTGTCCAGCCCGGTGTGCGGGCGGGTGACGTTGGCCGCGGCGCCGCCGCAGAGGTAATCGACGCCGTCCTTTTGACAGCGCGCGATCAGGCCGGTCTTCCGGTCGAAGGCGATGCGGAATCCCGGGCCGGAAACCAGGTATTCCGTGTCAGTGGCGGACAGGGTGGCCGGCGCGGCCTCCGGCGCCGGGCGGACAAGGGGCGGCCCGTTCGCCAGTCCGAACTGGACGCGGGTGATTTCGTGTCCGGCCGGGGCCCAGGGCAGGGCGCGCGCCAGGATGACGTGGAAATCCAAGTGATACTCGGCGCCGGCTTTTTTGTCCGGCAGTATTTTGTCGAGGTCCAGTCCGAAGTCGGTGTCGGCCATGGGGCCGGCCGGCGGCATGGGCAAGGCGCCCTCGCGGATGACCGTCCCGTTTTCCCGGAGCTTGTAGATCAAACGATAGCCGCCGGTGTCCGCGCCCTGCTGGCGGTTCAAGAGCTTGAATTTGCCCGCCTCGCAGTCGACCTCCGCGATCCGGATCGGTGCTTGGGCGTTTTTGAACTCGAAGGCGCTGGGCTTGGGCGTGAGATCCGGCAGGACGATGCCGCAGCAGTGCATGTACTTCGGGCAAAGCCATTCCACGAGGTCTTCGCCGAAATCACCGCCGGTGCCCCAGAACTTCCGGCCGGAGGCATCCTTGGCCGGCAGGCACTTGTCCTGCCAGTCCCAGATAAACCCTCCCTGGAACCGGGCAAAGCGTTCGAGAAAGTCGGAAAACCAGTCCGCGCCGCCCCCGGAGTTGCGAATCTGGAGCAGGTACTCGACCAATACCACCGGGCGCCGGTCTTGGGCATCGGCCAGCAGGTTGACGATGGCTGGCGGAGGGGCATACATATTGCCGCGCAGGTCCGAGAGAATGGCCCCGGGATGTCCGCTTTCATATTGGACCAGGCGGGTGGGATCGTAGCAGCGGATCCAATTGGCCATCGCGGCATGATGCGGGCCGGACCACGCTTCGTTGCCCATGGACCAGGAAAAAACGGAGGGGTGATTCTTGTGGATCATCACCATGCGGATGGCCCGCTCCAGGTAGGCCGGCGCCCAGGCGGGATCGTTGGAGAGCCGCCCGGCAACGCCGTGGGTTTCCAGGTTGGCTTCGCAGACCAGGCAGAGGCCGAGCTCGTCGCACAGGTCGTACCAGGCCGGGTCGTCCGGGTAGTGCGAGGTCCGCACGGCATTGAAGTTCAGCCGCTTCATGGCGACGATCTCCCGGCGCATGTGCTCCCGGGACACCGCCCGCCCGGTTTCCACGGCGTGCTCGTGCCGGTTGACGCCCCGGAAAATCATCCGCACCCCGTTAAGCAGGATCACCCCGTCGCGGATCTCGATCCGCCGGAACCCGACGCGGCAGGACTCGATATCCGCGGCCCGGCCGTCCGGGTCCAGCAGGGTCAGGACCGCCGTGTAGAGCCGGGGCGTTTCCAGCGTCCAGGCGCTGACCGTTGGCAGGGCCAGGTCGAAAATGACGGCGGACTCCTCGGGCGAGCCCCAGGCGGGGTTCAGGGGCGGTTGCTTTTCGGCCCGGGCCAGCGGGGCGCCCCCGGGGTCGAAGAGTTCCAGCCGCACGGTGTGGTCGGCGTAGCCGTCGTGCTCCCTCAGGCGCACGTCCGCGCGCAGGGTGCCCCCCATTCCCTGGGCGGCGGGCGCAGCCCGCACGAACCAGTCGCGCAGGTGGACGCGCGGCTTGGCCACCAGGCGCACGGGGCGGAAAATGCCGGAGAGGTGCCAGTAGTCCTGGTCCTCGAGCCAGGTGCCGTCGGACCAGCGCATGACCTGCAGGGCCAGGACGTTCCGGCCGGGCACGAGCAGGTCGCTCAGCTCGAACTCGGCCGGCAGCTTGCTGTCCTGGGAGTAGCCGACGGCCCGGCCGTTGACCCAGAGGTAAAAGGCGGATTCCACCCCGTTGAAGGTGGCAAAAACGCTTTTTCCGGCCCAGGCGGCAGGCAGGTCGAAGGTCCGCCGATAGCAGCCGGTGGGGTTGTCCCGCGGCACGCGCGGCGGATTCATCCGCAGCGGGATGCTGACGTCTTTCCCGGTGAGGGTCGGCTGGCGCAGGTAGTCCTCGTTTTTGTCCAGGGCGAAGGGGTATACGGCGTTGGTGTAAATGGGCTTGCCGAAGCCCTGCAGTTCCCAGTTGCCGGGGACCTGGATCGGGGCCCAGCCGGCATCGTCGAAGCCGGGTTCCCAGAAGCCGGCGGGGACCCGCTCCGGGGCGGGGGCCAGGTGGAAGCGCCAGGTCCCATCCAGTGACAGCACGTTGGCGGAGACGTCGCGGTCGCCGGCCAGGGCTTGGCAGACGTTTTCGTAGGCGCCCCAGGGGCTGTGGGCCTGCTCCCGGCTGATTTGGGTGACGTCCGGGTTCTCCCAATCCCGGCGGGTGTTGAAGTCACCGTTTCTGCTGGGGTCGTAATCGGCAAACCTGTTTCTCGGGGGCATGCCATTCCTTTCCTGAGACGTCAACCCCCTGCGGGGTCGCCCAGGCTAAGCGGGAAGAAAAGACTTCCCCGATGGGGGCGATCGCGACGGCTAGATGTGCCGGCTATCGCCTTCGTCCTTGGCGGTGTAGCCGGAGTCCTGGCGCTTGAAATTGACCTTATTCTTGGCGACGTAGGCGGCGTGGATGTCGCCGGCGCTCATGCCCAGCACCTGGGCCAGCGAGACCAGGAAGTGAAACAGGTCTACCACCTCGACCCGCGCGTTCTGCTTGTCGAACTTCTGGTACTTGGCCCACCACTTCCAGGGGACGCTGTCGGTCAGTTCCGCCAGCTCCTGGGACATGGCCCGGCAGTAGTTCAGAATCCATTCCGGCTGGCGCTCCTCCGGCATCGCCGGCGTGTCGACCCCGATGCGACGGTTCAGTTCGCCCTGGAGGCGGAAGATGTCCTCGAGCATGTCCGGCATGGCGCGATCCTTTCACTGGCGGTTAACGCGGAGCGTTTGCAAGGTCTGCCGGCAGACAATACCATTCCTGCCAAATTGTCAAGCGCATTGGCCTGTTGACAGGGGCGGCGCTGCCCCCGCCGCCCCTGTGTCCTGCTGAATTCGTGGGGGCTGCAGGCTTGAATGCGTTTTCCGGACTGCGTCGATAGGGCAAATTTGGAATGGAATTGGGCGGGGGGGTGCGGTAGGATTGAAAGCACGCTTGATTTTGCCGCCATCGCGGCGTTACCCGGGAGCGACAACATGGAAAACCTGGTCATCATCGGAACGGGGCCGGCGGGCCTGACCGCCGCGATCTACACGGCGCGCGCGGGCCTGGCGCCCGTGGTGCTGGAGGGCGTCCAGCCCGGCGGCCAGCTTGTCTCCACGACCCTGGTCGAAAACTTTCCGGGCTTCCCCGACGGCGTTGACGGCCCGACGCTGATGCTGTCCATGCGCAGCCAGGCCGAGCGGTTCGGCGCCCGGCTGAACAGCGGGGAGGCGACCTCCGTGGATTTCGCGCGCCGCCCGTTCCGGGTGACCGTGGACGGCGCCGAGGCGCTGGAGGCGAAGTGCGTCATCATCGCCACCGGCGCCAGCGCGGTTTACCTGGGGCTGCCCTCGGAGCAGGCCCTCATCGGCCGCGGGGTCTCGGCCTGCGCCACCTGCGACGCCGCCCTCTACCGCGGCAAGGCCGTGGCCGTGGTCGGGGGGGGGGACACCGCCCTCGAGGACGCCCTCCTGCTCGCGCGCTTCGCCTCGCGGGTGACCATCCTCCATCGGCGGGATCAGTTCCGGGCCTCGAAGATCATGGCGGAGCGCGCGCTGAAGGAGCCGAAGATCCGGGTGCTCTGGGACAGCGTCGTGGACGAGGTGCTGGACGTGGCCCGCAAGGAAGTGACCGGCTTGAAGATCAAAAATGTCAAAACCGGCGCGGTCTCCGAGCTGGCAGTGGACGGCCTGTTCGTGGCCATCGGGCACCGGCCCAACACGGAGCCGTTTGCCGGCCAGGTGACCCTGAACGGGCAGGGGTATGTCGTCGCCGAGGGGGGCCGGACGAATATCCCCGGCGTGTTCGCGGCCGGCGACGTCCAGGACCCGGTCTACCGGCAGGCGGTCACGGCCGCAGGCTCCGGCTGCATGGCCGGCCTGGAAGCGGTGCGGTATTTGAACGACAGGTGACGGCCCCGTCCCCCAGGACCTCGGCGGATGGGCCCTGGGGCGGCGCCCAAAGCGGCGGGCCTGATTGACCGGAAGAGACTCCCCAACAAACGCAACCGTCCGAAGCGGGAAGGGTCCCAATGAACACGCGGAAAGGTTGGGTGTTGACGGCGATCCTGGCGGGCGCCGGCGCCCTGGGCCTGCGAGCGGCCGAACCGGCGCCGGCGTTTCCGCCGCTACCGCAGATCGCGATCCTGCAGGCGGACAAGGCCCCGGTGGTGGATGGCGTGCTGGACGACGCCTGCTGGGCTCAGGCCGAGGAATCCTCGGTGCTCACCGATGAGTACTCGTTCCCGGTCAAGCTGCAGACCACCTTCCAGGTCGCCCAGAAGGACGCCACGCTCTACCTGGCGATCCGGGGGCGCTACGACGAGAAGCCGGCCCGGCAGACCAACAAGGGCGCCACCCACAACGGGAACATGTGGGACGAGGAGGTCGTCGAGATTTTCCTGGATCCCGACAACGAGGATACGCCGGGCTACTACCAGTTGATCGTCACGCCCTTCGACGTCACCGCGGAGTTTTTCAACCGCGCGGCCCGCGATACCGAGAAGCGCTGGACGCCGGACTACGAGGTCAAGAGCCGGTGGACCACCAACGCCTGGACCATTGAGTACGGGATCCCCCTGGCGGCCTTCGACCAGACCGCGACCCTGTACGAGAACTTCGGGCTCAACGTGCACCGGGTGGACGCGGTCTACTGGGGGGTGGCGACCTGGGCGCCGCTGCACAGCGAGAACCTGCACTTCCCGCACCGCTTCGGCGAGGCGCGCGGCCTTCGGGGCGTGGGGGTGAAAACCAACGCGGCCGGCCGGCTGCGGATGCCGGAACTGCGGGTCAACGACCGGGTGATCCGGGCCAAGGCGAATCCCTCGCTCGTGCCCGAAAAGCCGCCGGCGCTGGTGTCCGGACCGGAGGTCAAGGCCTCGGGCGGCTCGGCCGAGATCGGCTTCGAGGTCAACACGCCCACGGACGTGGCGGTGTGGCTTGAGGACGCGCGCGGCGAGCGGGTGCGGCACCTGGCGGCGGGCCTGCTGGGGGCGAATCCGCCGGCGCCGCTGCAGAAGGACACGCTCCGGCAGGTCCTGGCCTGGGATTACAAGGACGATGTCGGCAAGAAAGTCCCGGCCGGATCTTACCAGGTCAAGGTGGGTGTGGGGTCCCAGGCCAGGCTGGACAAGGAGCTCGACCGCAGCGAAGCCCCGCGCGCGATTCACGGGGTGGCGGTGGATCCGCAGGGGGCGGTGTTCACGATCAGCGGCGCCTGGGACGAATGGACCGAAATCCGCAAGTACGACCGCGCCGGCAAGTTCGTCTCGATGCTGATGCCGCCGCCGGCGGACGTGCCCGCCGAGAAGCTCAAAGGGTTGAACATCATTGACTACGGGCCCGACGGCCAGGTGCGGTTCGGCAGCCACCGGTTCGGGGCGACGCTGCCCCACCTCGACCTGCCGATGCCCCAGACCCTGCTGGTCAACGGCAAGGGACAGCTGATCTTTTTCGGCGGCGAATACCCGGGCGGGCCGGCGCGGCTCTACAAGATCAACGGCGACGGCAGCCTGCCGGCCGATTTCATCGGCCCGCGGATCGTGGACTGGAACTGGATGGCCTGGTGGGAGCTGCACGCCAAGCGGTTTCACTTCGCGCTCGATCCCCGCGACGGAGAAACCGTCTACGTGAGCGGGCTGAAATCCATCCATCGCGGCGACACGGCGGTGGCCGAAACCAATCCCGAGCTGGTTGCCGGCAAGCGCGAGACCTTCCACAACGCCGTCTTCCGCGTCCGCTGGGCGCCGGACGCGCCCCTCGAGGTTTTCGCGGGCAAACCCAACACCCACGGCACGGCCGGCTCGGACAAGCCGGGCGAGTTTTTCGATCCGCAGGGCATCGCCTTCGACAACGACGGCCACCTGTGGGTCTGCGACCGGCGCAACAACCGCATCCAGGTGCTGAATCGCGACGGCAAGTTCCTGCGCCAGTTTTCGCACACCGGGCCCTACGAGGCGCGCATCAGCCGCAAAACCGGGGAAGCCTACGTCCTGGGGATCGTGCCCACGAATTTTCTGTACAAGGGCAAGAAGATCCTCAGCCACATGTCGGCCGTCGAGCTGACGAAATATTCGGCGGACGCGCAGCCGAAAGTCCTGGCCCGGACCCGGCTCCTCGGAATGGAGCGCAAGGAACTGTTCGGCGTGACCGGGATGGACTGGGGGTTCTGGAGCTACTGGTGGACCCTGGCCCTGGACGACTCGGGCGCCCAGCCCGCGGTCTGGGTGGTCTGGGGGGCCGGCAATGTCAATCCCGGCCACGGCTCCGGCAGCGCCGGCGCCAAATCGCTGGCGCGGGTGGCGGACCTGGGGGACAAGTTCGGGGAACCCGAAGTCCTGATTGGCAAGACCCCGCCGCGTTTCCATTCCCGCATCACGGTGGGATGGGAGTCGGATGTCATTCCTTTGCACACCGGCTACCTCGACGCCAACGCCGGGCGGGCGGTTACGGAGGGCTTGCCCGCCCGCGCCGGCGGCGAGAAGGTTGCCGCGCGGGACGGGCGCTGGGTGGTGCGCAACGCCAACGAATATCTGTCGGTCTACCCGGAAGCCTGGGGGACAAACCCGGCGGCGCCCTCGCTCTGCTCGTGGGCGCTGACCCCCCCCGCCTTTGCGGAACACCAGCCCGGGTTGGCCGTGGCGCCCGGCGGCGACCTGTATGTGGCGCGTTATTATAACTACCGGTATGCCGAGGGCGCGCCCGGCGGCATCGAGGGTCCGGATCATCATGTCGCCATCGACCGCTACAGCCTGGACGGCAAGCTGCTGGCCCAGCGCGTGGTGTACGAGCTGTCGCCGGCCGCGTGTTCGCCGGCGGTGGACCTCCGGGGCAACATCTACGTCGGCGATAATTTCGGACGCCGGATCGGCGGCGAGTTTTTTTACGAGCGGGATATCGCCGCCAACCTGCCGGCCTGGATGCCGGATTACCGCATCGGCGCGGCGGAATGGGACCGGCTGCGGGCGGGCGACAAGCTCGAGGCCGGCTACCAGAAGTTCGTGATCAATCCCCTCATCCAGCGGGTGGGCGCGGTCTACAAGTTCGGCCCGCGCGGCGGCGGCATCCTCTGGCGCGCGGCCCAGGCCCGGCACACGCCCGCCTATGTCGCGCACCAACCCCAGACCAACAAGGATGGCAGGGTGATGTTTGCGGATTGGCACTATCCCTGCACCCCCGCCCCCAAGCGGCCGGCGACGCATTGGAGCTCGGCCGTGACCGCCAAGAACTCGCAGAGCGAGCACGGCATGTATCCCTGCTGGACCGAGGGGGTCGAGTGGGAATTCCTGGGCGCCAGCCCGGTCCCGGGCCGCTTCAGCAAGACCCGCGAGTCGAGCCTGGCCGGCGGACTGCGGTTCTGCGTGGACGATTTCGGACGCCTCTACCTGCCGGCCGCGCACCGGAACACGGTCCGCCTGCTCGACACCGCCGGCAACGAACTGCTGCGCATCGGGAGCTACGGCAACCTGGATTCCGGGCCCGGCGGGCGGCTAAAAACGCCGGAAGTTCCCCTGTGGTATCCCTGCGCCGCGGCGCTGTCGAAGCGCTATCTGTATATCGGCGAGCGCTACCTCCCGCGCCTGCTGCGCATCCGGATGGGGTATTGCCAGGAAAAGACCGCGGACCTGGCGGTTCCCTAGCCTGAATCATTCGCACGCAGCGAATTATTCACCGCTCCGCGGCCGCCACGTGAGTCACGTCTCTGGCGCAATGTGTTGCGCCAGAGTGACCTATTCAACAACCTGAAAAGTTGATGAATAGGTCAGGCTAGCCGCCGGTCGGGCTTTGGCCCTCCCGTCTGCCGCCGTTTTGCCCTCCGCCCGCGCGCCGGTTCCGCTTGCTTTCCGTCGTTCCCCGTGCCATGGTGTCCGGCAACACGCAGCCCTCTATCATGATGAATGCCTGGATCAAGCAATCGGTGCGGGCGATGACCGGATACGTTCCCGGCGAGCAGCCGGCGGACCTGTCCGTGATCAAACTCAACACCAACGAGAATCCTTATCCGCCGTCGCCGGGGATCCGGAAGGTTTTGGCGGGGCTGGACCTGGATGCGCTCCGCCGCTATCCGGACCCGCTCAGCGGCTCCCTGCGCCGCGAGCTGGCCAACCTGCACGGGTGCGACCCGGAAAGGGTGTTTGCGGGGAACGGCTCCGACGAGATTTTGTCCCTGTGCACGCGGGCGTTCGTGGAGGACAAGGGGGCCATCGGCTTTTTCACCCCGTCCTATTCCCTGTATCCCGTGTTGGCCGATATCCGCGATGTCGCGTCCCGGCCGGTGGCGCTGGGCCGGCGCTTCGAATGGCGGATGCCGAAGGGGTATGCCGCCTCGCTGTTTTTCCTGACCAACCCCAACGCGCCCACCGGGATCCTCTACCCGAAACCCCTCGTGCGGGACTTCTGCCGCCGGTTCCGGGGCGTGGTGGTGATCGACGAGGCCTACGTGGATTTTTCGCGCGAACATTGCATGGACTTGGCTCTGGCCTCCGATCATGTCCTGGTCCTGCGCACCCTGTCGAAGGCCTACTCGCTGGCGGGGCTGCGGCTGGGCTACGCCGTGGGGTCGGCGCCGCTGATTGCGGCCCTCACTAAGATCAAGGATTCCTACAACCTGGACCGGCTGACGCAGGAGGTCGGGAAGGCGGCGGTTCTGGACCAGCCCGCCATGCGCGCCAATGTCGCGCGGGTCAAGCAGACCCGCGCGCGGCTGGCGGGCGCTCTGGCGCGCCTGGGGTTTGACGTGTTTCCGTCGGAGACCAATTTCCTGTGGGTCAAGCCCCCGCGGCTGGCGGCCGGGGCGGTGTACCGGCGCCTGGCCGCGCGCAAGATCTTCGTGCGCTATTTCGCCGGCCGCCGTACCGGCGCTTACCTCCGCATCACCGTCGGCACCGATCCCCAGGTCGACACGCTCCTGGCTTCACTTCGCCAGATCTTCGGCGCAAAGTGAAACGTTGGCGGCTCATCCGACAGAGCCGCCAAGAACGAAAGATATAGTATAATATCAAGTCCTGTTCCGGCGGCTGGCCCTAATCAGTGCTCGCAGCCTGTCGGGCTTTGGGCCTCCGGTCTGCCAATCAAGGAAGGTGGAGGACTATGAAGCGATTCGCGTCTTGCGTCCTGGCTCTCATCGTAGCGGCGCTGGCCGGAGCGGCCTGGGCGGAACAGCCGCTTTCTCTTGAGCTGACCCTGAAAGACGGCTCGCGCATCATCGGGGTTCCCGTTATTGAATCGGTGCCGGTGGAGACATCCTACGCTAAGATGGACTTGTCCCTGCGGCAGATCGTGGCCCTGGAGATGGGCGCGGATCAGGAAACGGTCACCTTCGACCTACGGAACGGAGACAGGCTGAAGGGGGTTGTCGCCCTTGAGGCGCTGTCCCTTGAGACGGCGTTCGGGAAGGTGTCGATCAACCTCGGGCACCTGCAGCGCCTGCGCGTCAGGTCGGCGGGCCGGGCGCTGCCGGGTGGCGAAGGGGCCTTGGCCTTCGGCGGTCTGCACTGGATGGCTTGGCGAACGGCGTTCGAGGTGCAGGGGGACAAGTTGGTGGCACTGCCCAAGGCGCGGCCGGGGTTCAACTACGGCCATGACGGCAACGGGCGCTCGTCCTGGCTCGTGAGCAACGTTGGCAATCCGGATTGGAAGGATTACACCGTGGAGTTCGAGTATTGCATGAGCGGGGTGGATCCGGCGTTCAACCCATGCGGGCTGCCCCTGGACTATAGATCCGGCCAGATCATGTTCCATGTCGCCGACGCGAAGGAGAGCTGGAACGAGCGCGGCGCCAGCATGTACACCCTCAGCCTGGGTTGCGACGGCTTCGGTTCTGCCCCCAGGTTCATGCGGTGGAGACTCGCTGGTTACTACAACGCGTATTGCCGCGCGCCGGCTGGCTGTAGCGCCTGGCAGAGCGACGACGAGCGGCGGCTGGCGGAGGGCCAGGGCCTGGAGCTGGATCCTAAGACGGGAAACAAGTTTCGGATTGACGTGTGCGGGACGCGCATCCAGATCTGGGTGGATGGAAGCCAGATCGCGGACGTGCGGGACGAAAAAATGGCCGAGAGCATCGGGGGTCAGACGCTGGACCACGGCGGCATCGGTTTCAATTGGCAGGCCGAATGCATGGGGTGGATCCGCAACCTTTCCGCGAAGCAGTTATAAAGGGCACAGCGTGCGCAGATTATTTCCAATCCGGGCGGGCAAAAGTCCGGCAGTCGCCGGAGCGCGTTTTGGCCTGCGAGCCCCATGGACGCTGGTCGTACTGGGGCTGGCGTGTGCCGTCAGCTGCCCGGGGCTTGCCGGCGAGGAGCTCACCGGCGTTCAGCGGCGCGACCGGTTCCTCGAACAGCGCCGGCAGTACCGGGGAGAAATTCTCGCCAAGCGCGAATGCATGAACGCGGCCGAAGCGCTGGTCCTCATGCAGAACGGGCTGGAATCGAACAAGGTCAGCGCGTTCGTCACTCACAGCCTGGCCAGCCGTCCCTACCGCTCGCTGGACACGCCGATCCTTTACCAGGTCCTGGTCCGGGGCCGGGGTCAGCTGGCCCCCGAAGCCGCCGGCGCCCTGCGCAAGCGGTTGGACGATCACTGGGGCACCAACCTGCCGATGTACGTCAGCCTGGAAACGCCGTTCGATCCCTGGGACTACAACTTCATCGACCCGCCGACCGAAAACTGCCTGCTCAACGACATCGTCAACCGCCTGCTGGATACCCTGGCCTCCCCGGAACGGGTTTATTCGGACGGCCATTCCGCGGCCGAGCACCGGGCGTACTGGGAGGATGCGTTTCGCCAGTTCGTGGCCGCGCGGATCACCCACGGGTTCCGCGAGTGGGATTCCACCGTCTACCTGCATGTCATCGCCGAGGATGCCATGGCGGTCTACAACTGCCTGCCCGACGGCCCGACCCGCTCGGCGGCGGGCGTGTTCCTGGATGCCATCCTGCTTAACGTCGCCCGCACCCTGCGGGGCAAGGTGTGGACGGGGCCCCATAACCGCGTCTATAACCATCCCGGTTATTGCATGCTCAACCTGACCCAGCACTCCTGGTTCTACTGCATGCGCTGGATTTTCGACACCGACTGGTCCGAGCTGACGCCCGGCGGCTTCCGGCCGAATGATCCCTTCAATGCGGGCCTGCTGGCCGGCGACTACGTGCCGCCGGCGGCCATCCTGGCCCTGCCGCACCGCGCCGATCGCTACGTGTCGCTCGAAAAAACCGGGCCGCGCCAGCATCCCCGCGGGATGGGACAGGGCGCGTTTTATCCCGACCGCAACAATGTCTGCCTTTGCCGGGAGGACCGGGAGGACCCGGGGGAGCTGGGCCTGATCTATAACTATCTTGGGCCCAGGTTTGCCCTGGGCTCGGCGCAGAACTGGGGCCGCTACGGCGCCGAGTGGCACATGCACTGCATGCCCTGGAACCTGGTGGTGCGCCTGCCGTCGAACGACGGGATGATCCTCTCGTTCGCCGGGGGGCCGAAGGAAGGCGGCAGCATGGGCGGCTACATGACCTGGGGGCAGAGCGCGGACTGGACGGCCACGATTTTCCAGCATAAGACCGTCCTGTTTTCCCAGATCCGCGCGGCCGCGCAGGTCCATGTCATGCGGCCCCATCCCAGCGGGTTCCTGGAGCGGCCGTTCGGGCCCTACTGGGACCTGGCCGGCTTCCGCGAGCCCAAGGCGAAGCGGGCGACCCGCATTTACATTGCCCATAGCTTGGGGCCCCTGACCGAGGAAAAAGGGTGGGTGCTGGGCGAAACTAACGGCGTCTGCTTCGCGGTCCGGCCCGTGCGCGGCGGCTACAGCTACGAGCCCCAGCCGGACTGGATTCCCGGCCGGGTCCTGCTCTGCCAGGTCTGGGACGACGTGGTCCTGTTGGAGGTGCAGGAAACGGAGCAGGCCGGCGGTTTCCCGGAGTTCAAGAAGAGGATCCTGGCGGCGGAATTGCGGAGCGATCCAACCAACGTTGCTTACACCGCCCTCAGCGGCGATCGCTATGTTTTCCGCTGGAAAACCGATGGCCCGCCGAGGGTCAACGACACAGTGCCCGACTACGGCGTTCAACGCTTCGACGACCCGTGGATCCGGGCCGAGGCCGGCGCGGGGCGGATCGTCGTCAGCGCGCCCGGGGCCCGCTGCGAATTGATCGCCACGAATACGATGAATATCCGGAGGATCGAGGAATAGCGGAGACGGGTCGGACACGGGCGGACACGGATGAACACGGACACGGGCAACTCAGCAGAATTGATTCGGGCCCTCACCCTGCCGGCCCCAATCCGCGCCCATCCGCGCCCATCCGCGGCGCTTCTGCCGGCCTGCCTCTGGCTTCTCTGCGCGGGCCTGGCCGCCGGACAGGGCAGCAACAGCGCGCCGGCGCCGGTGAGCCGGTCCGTGACAACGTTGTACCCGGTCCTGGTCAGCAACCAATGGGGCTACATAAATCGCGCCGGCAAGGTGGTCATCCCCCCGCAGTTCGCCACCGGCTTCGGGTTTTCCGAGGGACTGAGCCCGACGCGCAAGGGGGGCACGGTGGGCTATATCGACACCAACGGCGCGTTCGTCATCAAGCCGCAGTTCGTGGCCGGCCTGCAGTTCCAGGAGGGGCTGGCCGCGGTGCGGGTCGGCCGGAAATGGGGCTTCATCGACCGGCAGGGACGAATGGCGATCCCCCTGCAGTTCGACCGACCCGGCAATTTTTCGGAGGGCTTGGCGCCGGTGGGCGTGGATTTCAAGTGGGGCTATGTGGATACGAACGGCGGATTCGTGGTGCCGCCCCGCCTCGAGGAGGTCCGGGAGTTTGCCGACGGCCTGGCGCCGGCCCGCGAGGCCGGACAGTGGGGCTACCTGGATCGCCAGGGGGGGTGGGTGTTGCCGCCGCAATACGAGGATGGCCGGCCGTTTGCGGAAGGGCTGGCGGCCGTAAAACGCGCCGGCAAATACGGCTTTATCGATCGAACCGGGAACATCGTTATCCCGCCGAAATTCGACCTGGTGTACGAGTTCAGCGAGGGCCTGGCGCCGGCCCGGGTGGAAGACGGCGGCAAGTGGGGCTATATCGACCGCGCCGGCCGGTGGGTCATCCAGCCGCAGTTCGACTGGGCCTTCGGCTTCAGCGAAGGCCGGGCCGCGGTGGACATCGGACTGTTCTTCGGCTATATTGACCGCCAGGGGAAATATGTCACCAAGGTCGAGTGGGATTGCGCCGAGCCGTTCGACGGCGGGCTCGGGCTGGTGGGGTATTTTGAGCGGCGGGTTTGGCCCGCCTACGGCTATGTGGATTGCGACGGGAAGTATGTCTGGCCGCTGTCGCGCTGAGCGCTAATGCCTATTGTCTGGGGCTGACCTGATTGGATGCGTGCCTGTACAGTTTTATACCCTCCGTTCTGGCCGGGAACTACGACCGGCTCGTGGCCGCCTGCCGGGCCCAGGGGATTGCGCGGGTCGGGCTGCTGGTTTCCGTGACCGGCAAGCTCACCGCCAACCTGGCCGAGCTGCGCGCCCTCAAGGCGCGGCTGGAGGCCGACGGCCTGGGCGTGTGGGCCGAGGTGTTCGCGGTGGGGCACCCGGCCATCGAGCGCGTCTATGCCCAGTACGGCGATCGGGCAGATGAGCCGATGTTCTATGATGGCGGCGAGGTCGCCAGCGGCGCGCGGGGATCGCTCCTGCCGCGCGGCTGGCACTATGCCCGCAACGAGTTCGGCAAGCCGGTCTACAACGTCGCCTGCCCGGACGAGTCCTGGCTGGCGGCGAACCGGAAGATCGCGCGCGACCTGGCCGGCGTGTTCGGGGAAATCTGGTACGACGACGAATTCCGGATGGACGGCGACATGGGGGGCGGCGCGCCCCACCGCAGCACGGCGGTGTGCTATTGCGACCGCTGCATGCAGGAGCTCTCCGGACGGGCCGGCCGGCCGGTCCGCCCGGCCGACGTGCTGGCCAGCCAGGAGCTTCATGACCTCTGGACGCGGATGAAGACCGACCGGCTCTCCCGGGCCTGGCAGGCCTTGGCCGGCGCCGCGCGCGAGGCCCGGCCGGATGTGGTCCTCGGGCTCATGGTCCGCTGGGGCGGGGAGGAGCGGGATGGGCTGGACATCGGCCGGCTGCTGCCCGCCTTCGGCGGCGCGGTGAACCTGCGCCTGGGCGAAGGCCATTTTTGCCGGCACGAGTACGGGCCGCCGCAGGGCCAGGTGATGGAATACCTGGCCGCAACCTACCACGCCGGCTGGTTCCCGCGCGAGGTGCCGCTGCTGACGGAGACGACCTACTGCGATCCCCTGCCTCCCGAATGGATCCTGAAGAAGGTTGTGCTCGGCCTGGCCGCCGGCGCCTCGGTCGTCGCCTATTGCCCCTGCGTCAAGGAACATGTCGAATACCAGGACTTCATCCGCGATCGGCTGGCCGACCTGCGGGCCTGGTCCGACGCCCTGGGGGACAAGGCGGCCTTGCACCGGCCGATCCATATCCTGCGGTCGCTCTCCGCGGCGCGGGGGGACAAGGACCCCCTCCGTCGCTCGCTCGATCGCCAGTATTTCCCCCTCTTCAACCTGGCGGGCCTCTGCGCCGTCGTGGTCCGCCGGGGCGGGTGGTGCGACGACGGCGCCTCGGAGGTCGTGGCCGTCACCGGGCGGACCGCGCTGGATGTCCGGCTCGACGAGTTCACGGGCCGCCAAGTTGTTGTGGACGGGGAGGCCCTGCTGGAGGCCTGCCCGTTCCTGGCGGATATCGGGGTGAGCGGCGCGGCGGCGGGCGCCGGCGGGCGGGTGACGTTTTCCGGCGCGTATACCGGCGACGGCCTGCTCTATCGCCGGGAGAATATCATTCTCATCCCTTACCTCTGGCGCGAAGTGTCCCCCGGCCTCATGCCGGAACTGCTGGCCGACATTCGGCGCGTCGTCGGGGCGGGGGTGGCGTCGGCGGTCGTCGAGGGCGGCCTCGAGGTGATGCCGGTTCATTTCCGTAAATCCGCGCGCGACATCATCCTGCTGGTCAACCTGCGCCACGAGGCCCGCGAGATCGAACTTCGTCTGCCGCCCGGGCGCGGCCGGCTGCAGACGCTTGCCGGCGCGGCCCTGTCCCCGCGGTTGCGCCTGGAGGCGGACGAGATCCGTCTTCTGGCGGCGGTCTAACGGGACTGCGCCGGGCGGGAGGGGATGGCGGAATATTCCTTTCCGGTTCCGGCCGACTTGACGCCGGAGGGGGAGGGGCGTAGGCTTGCGGTGCAGGTCGGATCTCAGCGGGGGCGCTGGAACGGAAGGTGGCGGGGATGAAACGGAATCCAATCCTGTGGATCGGGATCGCTGCCGGTATGCTGGCGTGCGTCCTGCCCAGCCGCGGCGGAGAGCCGGCGGCGTCGCCGTCGCCGGCCAAGGATGCGGCGGCCTTCCAGGCCGCGGACACCAACGCCGATGGCAAGGTCACCTGCGCCGAAATGACCGCGGCCGCCTGCCGGGAGGCTTTTGCCCGGATCGACCGAAACGGCGACAAGGCCGTCACCCCCGAGGAGTGGGCCGCGGCAGACAAGCGGCCGGGCGCGCGCGAGCGCTTCGACGCCATCGACCGGAACAAGGACGCCCAGATCACGTTCCTCGAGTTTTCGGAGACCGCCCGCAAGGCGGCCGATCACGACAGGGCTTTCACAGTGCTGGATAAGAACGCGGACGGAACCCTGTCCCGGGACGAGTATTCGGGGCATCCGCACTTCAAGCTGTTTTCGATTCAGTTCTAACGGGGCGGCCCGCCGCGGAGTTTGGGCATCGCCGCAGCGATGCCCATCACGTCTCTGGCGCAATGTGTTGCGCCAGAGTGACCTATTAACAACTTGAAAAGTTGATGAATAGGTCAGGCTAGAGACCGACCGCCCGCGGGCCGGCTGTCATGAACAGGCCGCGCCGGCGACGGGCCGGGCGCCGGGGCCGGGGACCACCAGCACCGAGCAGAGCGACGTGTCAATCAGCTCCTCGGCGAAGCTGCCCTTGAAGATGTGCTTGAGGATGCTTTCCTCCGGCTGGCCGGTGATGATCATGTCCGCGTTGCGCTCCTTGGCCAGGCGCGACAAATCCTCGGCCGCGTTGGCCGAGAGGATCACAGTGTCCAGGGCCACGCCCGCCTTTCCGGCCGATTCCCGCAGCCGGGCGGCGACGGTCTCGGCTGCTTCCTTCCGGGGCGGCTTGATTGCCGCCGTCACCCGGCTGCCTTCGACCTTGGCGATCTTGAGCGCTTCCGCCAGGGCGGCGTCAGAAGAGCGGTCGCCGTTGACGGCGAGGATGAGGTTGTCCCAGTCGATTAGCGCCGCCAGCGGCACGACCAGCACCGGGCAGGGAGCGTAGAACAGGAGCTGCGAGGTCAGGCTCTGGAACAAGACGCGCTTCATGAAGCTGGACTCCCGGCGCCCGATCATGATCAGGTCGGCGCCGCGGCCCAGGGCCTCGTCCAGGATGGTGCGGTAGAACAGCTCTCCCTGGCGGACGATCGTCTCGAACTTGAGGACGCCGTCCCCGGCGGCCAGGCCCTTGAAGGTGTCCAGGAATTTGCGGGTGGATTCCTGCAGCTGCTGGGTGATGACCACGGACGAGCCGCCCAGCGGGTCAATGGCCACGATGCGGTTGAGAACGTGCAGGAGGTAAATCTCGCTCCCGTATTTCCGGGCCAATTCCCCGGCCTCGAGGATGGCGGACGAACTGTGCGAGGTACCGTCGGTGGCGATCAGGATTTTTTTATACATATGCGCACGCTCCCGGAGTTGGCTTGCCCGGCCCATAGTCTATGCGGTCGGCGGCCTCCTGACAAACGATTTTATCGTTGAACCGCGCGGCGGGCCTGCTACCATCGGAAGCGGCATTCCAGTTGGGTGCAATTCGGAATAAAGGATACCATGAAAGCACGCCGCGCCTGCGTTCACCGCCAGACCCGCGAAACCCGGATCCGCGTCCGCCTCGACCTGGACGGCGCCGGCCGGACCAAGATCGCCTCGGGCGTCGCCTTCCTGGATCACATGCTGGAACTCCTCGCCCGGCACGCCCTCGTGGATCTGACCCTGCAGGCGCAGGGCGACCTGGCGGTGGACGATCACCACACAGTCGAGGATGTCGGCCTCGCCCTGGGAATGGCCTTCGACAAGGCGCTCGGCGCCCGCCGGGGCATCGTCCGGTACGGGTTTGCCTTTGTGCCGATGGACGAGGCTCTCAGCCGGGTGGCGGTGGACCTGGGCGGCCGGCCTTACCTCGACTACCGGGTGACCGTGCGCCGCCGGAAAATCCGAAATTTCGACGCCGGCCTGATCCGGGAGTTTTTGCGCGCGTTCTGCGTCCAGGCCCGGATGAACCTGCACGTAGCCCAGCTCTACGGCGATGACCCGCACCACGCCTTCGAGTCGGTCTTCAAGGGGTTGGCCCGCGCCCTGCGCATGGCCGTGGCCCGCGATCCCCGCGAGCCGGGCATTCCTTCCAGCAAGGGACGCTTGTAATCATGTTCACGGTCATCCCGGCGGTGGATATCAGGGGCGGCCGCTGCGTCCGGCTCCGCCAGGGGCTGGCCGCGGAGGAAACGGTCTATGCCGACGATCCCGTCCAGGCGGCCCGGGAATGGGAGCGGCAGGGCGCGGCCTGGCTGCATGTCGTGGACCTCGACGGCGCCTTCGCCGGTCGGCCGGTGAACGCGGACTTAATCGGGCGGCTGATCCGCTCCGTTTCCATTCCCGTCGAGGTGGGCGGGGGGCTGCGCACCGATGCCGACCTCCGGCGCCTGCTGGACCTCGGCGCCGCCCGGGTGATCCTGGGGACGCGCGCCTGCCGGGATGCCGACGCGCTCGGGCCCCTGGCCGCCCGGTTCGGGGACCAGCTGGCTGTGGGGATCGACGCCCGCGCCGGCCGGGTGCAGGTCCAGGGTTGGACCGAAACCCTGGGGCTGGAGGCGCTGGAGTTCGCCGCGCGCCTGGACCGGGCGGGCGTCCGGACCCTGGTGGTCACGGACACGGCGACGGACGGGATGCTGCAGGGGCCAAACCTGAAGGCCATCGCCGCGATCTGCGGGCAAGTGTCCTGCGCGGTGATCGCCTCCGGCGGCGTGTCAACGGCGGACGACGTCGCGGCCCTCTGCCGTCTCAAGCGGCCGAACCTGAAGGGCGCCATCGTGGGCAAGGCGCTTTATGACAGCAAGGTCACGCTGCAGGCCCTGCAGGCGGCGAGCGCCCAGGGCGCCCCAGGATGATTAGGGTTCAGGGTTCGGGGTTCAGACAGGAGACCCCCGCGACCTTGTGTCGCGGGTGCAAGAGATTGGCTTGAAAGCACGCTTTTCAAGCCAATCTTTCGCCCCTGCCGCACAAGGCGGCAGGAGGCGTAAGTCAATTTATTTATGATCGATATTTTCTGCCTGAACCCTAAACACTATTTGACAGGCTTCCTACCATGCTGATGAACGTCAAGGAAACGGTCCTGCCGAACGGCCTGCGGGTGGTCAGTTCGGCCCTGCCGTCGGCCGAGAGCGTCGCCCTGGGCATCTGGGTCGGGGCCGGCGGGCGCCACGAGGGGCCGGGCGCTTCCGGCGCCAGCCATTTCATCGAGCACCTGCTGTTCAAGGGCACCGCGCGGCTGTCGGCGCGGGACATCTCCCAGGCCATCGAGGGGCGCGGCGGCTGGTGCAACGCCTTCACCCAGGAGGAGATGACCGCCTACGTGGCCGGGATCGCCTGTGAGCATGCCTGGGACGCCTTCGGCATCCTGGCCGAGATGTACCTGCGTCCCCGGCTGGCGGAAACGGACATCGAGAAGGAGCGCCGGGTGATCATCGAGGAGATCATGATGTACCGCGACCGGCCCGACCAGGTGGTCCAGGAGATGCTGGGCGGGCTCCTCTGGCGGGGCCACCCGCTGGGCCTTCCGCTGACCGGCACGCCCGAGTCCCTGCGCCGCCTGACCCGGGACCGGCTCCTGGCCTACAAGCGCCGGACCTACGTGCCCCGGAACACGGTCCTGGCTTTTGCCGGCCGCGTGGTCCACGACGCCTGCGTGGAACGCGCAGCCGCGGCCCTGCGGGGGCTGGAGGACCTGCCGGAGCCGGCCTGCCGGCCGGTGGTCCCGGCGGTGGCCCAGGGGCGGGTGGCCTGGCAAGGCAAGGAGATCGAGCAGGCCCAGCTGGCCCTGGGGTTCAGGATTTTCGGGCGCTTTGACGCGCGGCGCTACGCCCTGAAGGTGCTCAACGTCATTCTGGGCGAAAACATGAGCTCGCGCCTGTTTCAGGCGGTGCGCGAGCGGCAGGGCTTGGCGTACTCGATCCACTCGTCGGTCCAGTTGTTCGCGGAAACCGGCGTGTTGGCCGTCAGCGCCGGGCTGGACCGTTCCCGGCGGGAGCGGGCGCTGGCGTTGATCCTGCGGGAGCTGGGACGCCTGAAACGCGAACCGGTTGGCGCCCGCGAGCTGGCCCGCGCCAAGGAGTACGTGGTCGGGAACCTGCGCCTGGGCCTGGAAGGATCCTTCGGCCACCTGTCCTGGATGGGGGACCACCTGTTGCGCTACCGGGCCTGCCCCCTGCCGGAGGATGTCATCCGCGCGGTGCAGGGCGTCGGGGCCGGGGAGGTGCGCGCCGTGGCCGGCGAGGTGTTTGGCGGCCGCCGGGCCAGCTTGGCCCTGCTGGCGCCCGGCTTGCGCGCGCCGGACGGCGCGCGCCTGAAGGAGATGCTGAAAGAGCTGGGGTGAGGTCCAAGACAGGCCGGCGCTACAACGGAGATGACATCCATGCTGAAAAAAACATGCCTGGCATTGGGGGCGGCGGTTGTGCTCCTGCTGGTCGGCGCGCTGCTGTTCCTGCAGCACGGGCTGACCGATTCCATGCGTAAGTATGTCCTGCCGGCGGTCAAGGAGAAGTTGCAGGCGGACGTGGCGGTGGAAAAATTCGGCGTCAACCTGCTGGGGGGGTCCCTCTCCCTGAGCGGGGTGCGGGTGGCCAATCCCCCGGGATTCGAGGAGCCGGAGATGGCGTCCTTCCGGCGGCTGCGGATCAAGGTCGGCATGCTGAAGCTGTTGAAGGGCGGGATTGCCGACATCCGCAAGGTTGCCGTCCGCGACGGGGTGCTGACCGTGGCGCGCGGCCGGGACGGCGCCCTGAACATCGCCCCCCTGGTCGGCCTCAAGGAGGACATCCGGGCGGCCGTCGCCGCGCCTGCGGGACCGGGCGCGCCGCCGGCGGACGGCAAGCCCGTCCACTTCGGCATCAAGCTCCTGGAGGTCAGCACCCTTGTTCATTACATCGATCACCGGATGGATCCCGATCCGTTCCGCCTGACGCTGGACCTGCGCGCCCGCCTGCAGAACGTGGCCAATTACGGGGACGAGGATGTGCTTTCGGGCAGCCTGGCCTTGCAGGGGCGCCTGCTGCTGGCGGGGGGCGAGTCCTGCGCGTTCGACCTGAACGGGCGGATGGCCCCTTTCGTGGATCCGAACCGCTTGAGCTTCGAAGTGTCCGGGTCCATGCAGGAGTTGGAGATTTCCGCCTTCAAGCAGTTGGCCCGCCGGCGGGGGATCGAAAGCGGGAGAATCAGCGGCGCCGCGACCTTGCTGTGCAAGCGGGGCGTTCTGGATCCCGAGAAATCCATTCTGCGTTTGACCCTGAAAGACATCAAGCTGACGCCGGACAACCGGGCGTTCCTGCCCTCCGGCCGCCTGGTCGAGCAGGTCACGGTGGAAGTGCCGGTGCAGGGTACGCTGGATCGGCCGCAGGTGGATTTTTCCGGAGTGCTTGAAAAAATCCTGACCAACCCCGACAACCTCCGGGCGGTCCTGAAATCCCTCCAAGAGGAGCCCGGCCAGGGCGGCTCCCGGACCGATCAGGTCTCCGGGGCGGATTCCGGCGGCGCATCCGCGGCGCTGCCGGCGAGCGATTCTGGAAGCGCGGCGCAGGAACAATCGGAGCCGTGACATGATTCCACGCTGGGGCTTCGTTCTCTTGTGGCTCGGTGCGCTGGCCGGCGCTCTCGGCCTGCTCGCGGCCAACGTGGTCCTGGGCAACCTGAACCAGGACGAGGGCTGGTATCTCTACGCGGCCGGACAGGTGGCCCGGGGGCACGCGCTCTACCGCGACCTCGCCTTCAGCCAAGGGCCGATGCTGCCGCTGGTTTATGCCTGGATCCAGCCTTGGATTGAGGCCTGGGGACTGGGCGCCGGGCGGGCGTTCACCGCTTTGCTGGGATTGGCCGCCGCGCTGCTGGCGGCGCTGCTGGCGGCCCGGCTGGTCCCGCCGGAGCGCGCGCGGGCCGCGGCCCTCGCGGCCTTCACCCTGGCCCTGGTCAATGTTTACCAGGCCTACTATTTCACGCTGGTCAAGACCTATGCCCTGGCCGCGCTGTTCCTCGCCGGAGGATTTCTTGCCTTGCATTTGGCCCTCTCGCGGCGCGGCGCCTGGATGGCCGCCGCCGCCGGCGCCCTGATGCTTCTCGCCGGGGCGACCCGGAGTACCGCGGGGCTCGTCTTGCCGCTGGCGCTGGTCATGCTCCTGATGGAGCGCCGGCGCGTGCGCTTCGAGGCCTGGCTCTGGATGGGGCTGGGCGCCGGCGCGGCCGCGGGCGTCGTGCTCCTGCCTTTCTGGATCATGGCGCCGGAGGCGTTCCGGTTCTGGATCGTGGACTACCATACCCTGCGGACTGCCGGTTCGCTGGGGCAGTCCCTGGTTTTCAAGGCCGGATTCCTCTCGCGCCTGCTCCAGGGCTATTTTGTCGCGGTCGCCGTGTGGGTCGCGGTCGTGGGCGCCCGGCTTTTCACCGGGCGGTCCCGGCCGGAAGCGCCGGCCTGCGCCTTGCCGACGCCCGAAAACTTCGTGCTCCGCCTGCTGTGGATTGGCATCGTCACCATCAGCCTGGTCCAGTTCACCGCGCCGTTCCCCTACGAGGATTACCAGGTGTTCATTTACCCGTTCTTCGCCGTGGCCGTGGCGGCCATGGCCGTGCGCTGCGTGGCCGAGCGGAGCCTGCCATGGCTGGCGGCCGTGCTGCTCGTCCTCTGCCTCGGCGCGGCGTGCTCCTCGCCGGTGAACCAGGACTGGGTGATCGTGGGACGCGACCGCATCTGGTGGCGCACGAAGACACAGACCTCGCTGGCCCAGCTCCGGGAAGCCGGCGCCTTGCTGCGGGCGATGGCCCGGTCGGGGGACCAGCTCCTGACTCAGGATCCCTACCTGGCGGTGGAAGCCGGGCTGACGATTCCGCACGGCCTGGAAATGGGTGAGTTCAGCTATTTTCCCGGACTCGGAACGGACCAGGCCCGGCGCCTGAACGTGGTCAACCGACCGCTGTTCGAGGCGCTGCTGAAAACCTGTCCGGCGCCGGTCGCCGCCCTCAGCGGCTACGCCTTTGCCATGCGCTCCCCCCAGGTCACGCCGACGACCCCGGACGAGCAGGCCGCCTTCTGGCGCCTGGTCGGGGAGCGCTACGAGCTGGTCCGCGAGATCCCGGAGTTTGGCCAGGCCTTCACGACCTTGCGGATCTTTAGGCTGAAATCGCCGGACGCCAATGCCGCCGCGGCGCCCAGCGGGGAAGCAAACAGCCCTGAACCCTGAACCCTGAACCCTGAACCCTGAACCCTTCTTCCCTTACTTCTATGAAAATCGCCCTCCTGGGCCTGGCCCAATCCGGAAAAAAGACGTTCTTTTCCCTGCTGACAGGGAGAAAGTCGGCTGCGCCGATCGCGCTGAAGGAAGGCGAGAGCGTCGAGGGCATCGCGCCGATCCACGATCCGCGGGTGACGGCCCTCTCCGGCCTGTTCAAGCCCGAGCGCACGAAATTCGCCGAGAACCTGATTGTCCTCTGCCCGGATGTCGTGGAGGGGGAAAGCGCGCCGGGAAAGGCCGGCAAGCGGCCCTGGCTGGAGGCGGCCCGGCGGTGCGACCTGCTCTGCATGCTGGTCCGCGCGTTCAGCTCGGCCGAGGTCTACCACCCCAAGGGATCGGTGGACGCCGGGCGGGACCGGGCGTTCCTGGAGGCCGAATGCCTGCTCGCGGACCTGGAGCTGATCGAGAACCGCCTGGCGCGGATCGCCAAGGAAAAGCGGGCCGGCCAGACGCCCCAGCAGGTCCAGGAGGAGCACACGCTCTTGAAGATCAAAGAGGTCCTGGAGCGGGAAATGAAATGGACCTCCTTCAGCCTCGCGCCCCACGAGCTGGAGCCGATCAAGAGCCTCAACCTCCTGGCCCTCAAGCCGCTGCTCTGGGTCTATAACGTGGACGAGACCGCCCTGGCCGCCGCCCCGGCCGGCGCGGAACCGAACGTCTTCAAGGTCTCCTGCCGGATCGAGGAGGAGATCATGGCGCTCGAGAGCGCCGAGGACCGGCAGGCCTATCTCCAGGATCTCGGCTTGACCGCCTCGGGGCTGGACCGGCTCAACGCGGCCGCCTATGACGCCCTGGGCCTGATGTCGTTCTACACCGTGGGCAAGGACGAGGTGCGCGCCTGGACGATCCGCAAGGGCACGGCCGCGCCCGCCGCCGCCGGGAAAGTCCACACCGACATCGAGCGGGGCTTCATCCGGGTGGAGGTCATCAAGTACGACGATCTCATGGCCGCCGGCGGTGAGGCCGCCGCCAAGGCCCAGGGCAAGGCCCAGCTCAAGGGCCGGGATTACGTCATCGAGGATGGCGACGTCTGCCACTTCCGGTTTAATGTCTAACCTGAATATTGCACGATCATCGTGCAATATTCACTTTCGCTTAAGCGGGCATTG
>CAZVVD010000003.1:0-61457 GCA_964630555.1 uncultured Verrucomicrobiota bacterium
ACGGGCTGACCGCCGGCGGCCCCTGACCGGCGCCGCCGCCGGAGGTCTGGCGGCGGAGGCACAACGGGCAACATCCCGCCGAAAGGCGGAAGGAAAAACGATTCAAGGACCCTTGGCGAACCATGACCAGCGCCTGCCATTACCTATTGCCTGCGGAAGTGCCGGTCTTCGCGCTTTACCTGGCGGCGGCGGTCGGGTGCTATCTCTGGGGCCGCCTTTACTGGACGGCCGTCCTGGCCCCGGACCGGCGGCCGCCCCTGGGCGGGGTGGGCCTGCGCGTGCTGGCGGGCTTTGCCGCCCTGACGATCGCGGCCCAGGCCCTGCAACGCCACCTGGTTTTCGCCACCTCCTGGCCGCTCTGGCCGATCCTGCTGGCCGGCGCCGGGCTGGTGGAACTCATCGTCATCCTGTACCAGCGCGAGCAAGCCCACCTCCAGCCGCGCCGCGTGCGCCGCCTGCTGACCGCGACGCGGGTCCTGCTGGTCCTGGCGCTGATCTTCATCCTGGTCCAGCCCGGGTGTTCCTGGGAACAGCGCCGCACGGTGCGGCGCCAGGTGGCCATCCTGCTGGACACCAGCGCGTCCATGTGCGTTCCCGACAACCAGGCCACGCCGGCCGAGCAGGTGCGCCTGGCCCACCTGCTGGGCCTGACGAACATCCCACCGCCCAGCGCCTTCATCGAGCACGCCATCCGGCTAAAGGAGCTCGGCCAGCGGCTGAACGCGCAGGCCGACGGCCTGGCAACCCTGGCCGGCGGCGTCGAGGGAGACACGCTCAAAAACCTGCGCAAGCAGCGCCGCGACCTGGACCGGACCTTGGACGCGGCCCAGGAGGAGATCACCCGCCAGACCAACGGGCTGGCCTCCGTCTGGGCGGCGCAGGGCTCGGCGCTCCAGGCCACCTTGAGGCAGCATGCCGGCCAGTTCACCACCAACGCGCAAGCCCGGCTGAACGATCTCCGCCAGCGGCTTGCCGCCGCGCTGGCGGACCGCGGGGCGACCAATCTCGCGGCCCGGTCCGGCCTGCTCGCGCGGGATTTCCGCGCGGCGGCGGCGGCCCTGGCGGCGATGGAGCCCAAGCTGGTCGCGCTGGCTGACCAGCTGGACGACGCCCTCTACGCCGCCCTGGCCGACCCGGAACGGGCCGCGGTGGAAGCGCTGGCGGCCAGAAAGCGGGTGGAACTCGCCGGCCAGCTGCTGGGCCGGCCGACGCGCCTGCGGGGCAAGGATCCGGAGATCCTCCTCGAGCGGCTGGGCAAAGACTACGGGCTTCGGCTCTACACCTTCGGCGCCAAGGCCGAGGAAACGGACGCCCAGCATCTGCCGAGTCTGGTGGCTGCCGCCGTCAACCGGCCCATCACCAACGCCGCCGGGCTGAGCACCGACCTGGCCGCGGCCCTGGAGCAGGCGGCGGTGGACACGCCGGCCGAGCAGCTGGCCGGGATCCTGGTCTTGACGGACGGCAATCACAACGCAGCCAAACCCATCGAGCCGATCCTGCGGACCCTGGGCCTCCACGCGCTGCCGGTGAGCACCGTCGTTTTCGGCGGCAACCGCCAGCCGCCCGCCGACGCCGCCATCGCGGCCCTGGAGGCGCCGGCAGCCGTCAGCACCAACGACCGGGTCAACCTCGTGGCCCACCTTAAGCTGGACGGCGTATCGCAAACCTCGCTAACCGTCAACCTCTACCGGGACGACGCCCTGATCAGCTCCCAGTCGGTCACGGCGGCCTCGGCCGCCTTTCGCTCGCGCATCCCCCTGGGCGACGTGCCCCGGAGCAACGGGCTGACGACCTACCGGGTCACGGTCCAGGCCGTCAGCAACGACGTGATCCCGGAAAACAACCGCATGGCAGCGCCGGTCTACGTCGCGGCGGAGCAGACCCGGGTGCTGATGGCGGATGGCTGGCCGCGCTGGGAATTCCGCTACCTGAAAAACCTTTTTTCGGCGCGGGACAACGCCGTGCGTTTCCAATACATCCTCTTCCATCCCGACCAGGTTGACCAAGCCCCGCCCCGCGCGGCGCAACCCGCCTCGGCGGGGCGGTCGGCGGACGATTCCGAGGCCACGGCCTGGCCGGCCAGTCCTGCCGACTGGATGGCGTTCGACGTGATCATCCTGGGAGACATCGAGCGCGACCTGCTGTCCGACGCCGAGCTGGGGATCCTCAAGGACTTCGTCCTCACCCGGGGCGGGACGCTGGTGGTCATCGCCGGCCCCATGAGCATGCCGGGCGCCTTCACGCAAGCCGCGCTGGCCGAGCTCCTGCCGGTGACCGTGCCGCCGCCCAACCCGGCGCTGCCCTCCGGCGGACCTGAGGAGGAATACCGTCTCGTGCTCACCAGTGAGGGGCGGGACAGTCCACTCCTGCGGCTGGCGCTGGACCCGGAGCAGAACGTCGCGCTTTGGAACACCATGCCCGATCTGTTCTGGCGCCACGCCATCCAGGGCCTCAAGCCCGGCGCCACGGTCCTGGCCTACGCCCTGCCCCTCTTGGCGCCGGAATTCATGCGCCGCCCCGTGCCCACCGCCGAGGAGCTCGAACGCCGCCGGCAATTCGAGAAGGACCATGCCCTGATCGTGACCCAGCCGGCCGGCGCCGGCCGGGTCCTGTTCATGGCCTTCGACGAGACCTGGCGTTTCCGCTACCGGGAGGGCGACCTTTGGCATCACAAGTTCTGGGGCCAGGTCCAGCGCTGGGCCACCGCCGACAAGCTGCCGTTCGGTTCCGGCGGCCTCCGCATGGGCACAGACCAGTGGGTCTACGCGCCGGGCGCCCCGGTCCGCGTGCGTGTCCGGGCGGTCCAAGCGGACTTTTCGCCGGTCGCCGGCTTGAACATCGCGGTGCGGTGCGTGCGGCGCGGGACCGGCTCCAGCTCGGACAAGCCCCTGCGCAAAACCCTCAGCCCGGAACCGGGCGTTCCCGGAAGCTACGCCGCCACCCTGGGTGCTTTCCCTGAGGGGCGCTACGAACTCACGCTCGATCCCCGATCATCGCGGGCCCTGTCGTCCCTGGCCGGCGAGCCGGTCACGGGGGAATTCGCGGTGCAGGCGGGCGCATCCGCCGAACTCATCAACCTGGCCGCGGACCGCGGGCTGTTGCAGCGCATGGCCGACCTCACCGGTGGCGGGGTGGCCGACCCGCCGCGCACCCGCGATGTCCTTGACACGCTGGCCGCTCCGACCTTAGAGCGCATCGAGCGCCGGCACCACAATCTCTGGACTTCCTGGATGGTCTGGAGCATCATCGTAGGGTTGGGAACGTTGGAATGGGCGACCCGCAAGCGGAAGGGCCTGCCATGAACACGATTCCGGATCCCATTGTCGCTCTCCTGCGGCAGACCATCCGGCGGGCGCGGACGGTCGTGATCTGGCGCGGGGCCTGCGCGGTGACCGCCATCGGCCTGGGCGCCTTCCTGCTGGTCATGGCGGCCGACGCCGTCCTGATCCTCAACACCTGGCTGCGCTACGCCCTGAGCTTCCCGGCCTACGCCGTCACCCTGGCAGCCGTTTTCCGCTTTCTGATCCGCCCGCTGGCGCGCACCTTCAGCCTGGGCGGCATGGCGCGCCTCATCGAGATGAACCACCCGGAAATGCAGGAGCGCCTGAGTTCATCCGTTGAACTGCTGATGGCCGCCGGGGACCGCCGGGCCGTGCGCGGGTCGGAGGCCCTGATCAACGCCCTGGCCGCCGAGGCCGTGCGGGATGCCCGCCGCGTGCGGCCCAGGCAGGAAGTCAGCCCGCGGGCCGCCGCACCCTACTTCGCGGCCGCCGCCGGCTTGACCCTGGTGCTGGCCAGCCTGTTCGCGGCCCTTCCGCGGCAGACCGCCTGTCTGCTGGCCCGCGCCGCGGCGCCCTTCCTGAACCTGCCCAACGTCCATGGCATCACCCTGTCCGTTTCCCCCGGTGACACCGTTCTCGTCGCCGGCGGGAGCGTGGATGTGCAGGTCACGCTGACCTCCCCGCGCAACCTCGGCGTCAAGCTGCGCCAGTTCACGGCCGACGGGACCATGACCCGGCACAACCTCAGCCCGGGCGCAGCCGAGAAAGGCCGGGTTGTCTTCAGAAAAGCCTTCGACGACGTGCAGGCGGCCTTCCGGTACCAGGTCCAGGCCGGCAATGCTCTCAGCCGCATCTACAGCGTTAAGGTCCTTTACCCCCCGCGCGTCCGGCAGGTGGACATCCGCTACGATTACCCGCCCTACACCCAGCTTGCCCCCCTGCTGCTGAGCAACAGCGCCGGCGACATCCAGGCGGTCGCCGGCGCCGCGGTCACGGTGAGCGCCGTCCTGAATCAATGGGTGCCCAGCGCCGTCGTGGAGGTTGAACGCCGGCTCCCCGGTGTGGCGGCGGCCGGCAACCTGGCGAAGCCCGCGGCCGCGGGCTCCAACGCGCCGGCGGCCGAACTGCTGTTCGCCGTCACCGGCGCCGTCTCCAGGGCCGATTCCAACCTCTTCCGCAGCGTGTTCACCTGGACCATGCCGCCGGCCCTGGCCGGCGACTGGCGGGTCAAACTGCTCAACCAGCAAGGGCTTCCCGGCGCCCCCTTCCAGCGCCAGATCCGCACCGACCCGGACCAGGCGCCGGGGGTGCACATCCTCCACCCGGAACAGAAGCAGTTCCAGCTCAACCCGACCGATCTCATGCCCCTGGTGTTCGCGGCCAACGACGATTACGGCCTGGCATCCGTGGACCTGCTGCTCGAAGTGGACGGCCGGAGCCAGTCCCCGCAGCGCTTGTGGACCCTGGCCGCGGGCAGCACCCAGGCGGTCAAAACGGTCGGCCGGCAGGTTCTGCTGGAGATGGCCCAGTTTCCCGCCGCCAGGCAGGTCAAACTGCAATTGCAGGCCACCGACATCCTGCCGTCCGGCGCCCAGGCCGGCCTTTCCGATACCTGCCTGATCACCCTCGGCCCGAAAGTGGCGCCCTTCGAGCGCCAAGCCCTGGAAAGCCAGGAAAAAAGCCTGCGCGCGGCCCTGACCCAGATTCACACCCAGCTGGTATCCGCCAAGGTCCTGGCCCAGCCCCTGCCCGGGGTGCTGGCGGCGGAGAAGACCTTGCCCGCCGCCACCGCCAAGCAGATCGAGCAAATGCGGCGCAACCTGAGCACGGCGGAGAGCGCGGCTCACGATGCCGCGGAGCGCATGCGCGGGGGCTACTACCAATCCCTTTCCGAGCGCCTGAAGGCCCTGGCCGACACCTCCCTGACCCGGGCCGAGAGCCTGACCGACCAGATCAAGCTGGCCGACCTGCCGGACCAGCGCGGCGAATTGGCCGACCGCGTCAACCTTGAAATCAACAACTCCCTGACCGAAGTGGCCGACATGCTCAAGCAATTCGACCTTGCCACGGCCGCCATGCGCGACGCCATGGACCTCGACCAGATGGCCAAGGAGCAGAAAGACCTGGCCCAAGCCCGGCTGGCCATGGAACGCGCCAACCCGACCGCCAGCAACGCGCCGGCCCTTTCGGAAAAGGAGTGGAAAGCCTCCGAGGAGAAAATCGCCGACCGCCTGGCCGCCATGGTGCGCAAGGACCCCGGCCTGGCGAGAGAGGTCATGGACCAAGCCAGGCAAAAGACGGCGGACTCCCTGGCCGAAGCCCAACGCCTGGCGGCGCGCCAGGCCGACTTGTCCCGCGCCCTGACCAACAGCGCCGACGACATCCGCCGCCGGAACCGGGAACTGCAGGCCCTGGGCGACCGCCAAAAGCGGCTCGCGGACAGGGCGCAGACGGAACGGATGGCCAAGCCGGCCGTCGAACCGATGAAGGCCATGGGCGACCATCTCAAGGCCGGCCGTCTTCCGGAAGCCATCCGCGAGCAGGACCGGATGGCCAAGTCCCTGGCCAACCTGGCCAGGCGGATTGAAGACTTCCTTCCGAACTCGGCGCCTTCCCGGGACCCTTTGGCGCAACCGCCCGCCCCCGACCGGCAGGCCGAGGCCGCGGCCCGCCAGGCGGCGGAAGCGGCCCGGCAGGCTCAGGCCGCCGCCAAGTCGGCCCAGAACGCCGAGGAGCAGGCCCAGGCGCGGCTGAAAAAAGCCGAGCGCCTGGCGCAAGACACCGCCCCGCTGCGCTACGAATCGCTGGCCGAGGAAATGAACAGCCAGCGGGATGAAGCCCGGCAGGCGGCCGCCGCGGTATCCGCGCTGGCCCGCCAGGCTGAAAACGCGGCCAATCAATCCGAGCAGGCGGCCCGGCAAGCGCGCGCAGCGGCGGACCAGGCGACGGCGCCCGGCGAGGCCGAGCCCGCCGTTCAACAGCACGCCGCGGCAGCCGGGCAAAACGCCCAGGAAGCGCGCAAACACGCCGACCAGGCGATGCAAGCGGCCTGGCAGGCCCGGCAGGCGGCGGCCGAACCGGAAGCTCCCGCCGTCCGCGCCGCCGCGGCGGCACGCATGGCCGCGCAGGCGGCGCTGGACGCCGAGCAGGCGGCGCTGCAGTCCCAACAGGCGGAAAACCAGTTGGCCCGGCAGGTTGAACAGGCGCACCAGACGGAGCTGGCGGCGCGCCAGGCCGGGGACGAAGAGCAGGCGCAGCAGGCGGTCCGACAGGCCGACCACAAGGAAAACCTCGGACGCCAGGCGCAACAGGCGCGCCAGCAGGCGCAGCAGGCGGCCCGGCAGGCGGCCCAGTCCGCCCAGGCGGCCCAGGCGGCGGCAGAGCAAAGCGCTTCCACTCCATCGCCAAGGGAGTCGCGCAAGCAGGCGGGCCTGGCCGAACAAAAAGCCGCGGAAGCGGCCCAGCACCAGGCCCAGGCCGCGCAGGCGGCCCAGCAGGCCCGGCAGGCGGCCTCAGAGTTGAGTCCGCAGGATCTCGCCCAGCAGGCGGCGCAGATGGCCGAACAGGCTTCGGAGGATGCCCGGCAAAGCATCGAGGCGGCTCAGCAGGCGGCCCAACAGGCGGCCGGCAACGCCCAACAGGCCGAGCACCTGGCCCGGGCCGCCCAGCAGGAACAGAAGCCGGACCTGGCCCGGACCTTGGCGAGCCAGGCACAGCAGGCCGAAGAAATCAACCACCACACGCAAACCGCCTTGAAGAACGCCGAACGCGCCAACCAGGCCGCCCAGTCTGAAGCCGCCAGGGCCCGGGAGGCAGCTGCCCAAGCCGGTCAAGCCCCGAACAACCAGGCGGCAGGACAAAAAGCCCACAACGCCATGCAGCATGCCGAGCAGGCGCTGAACCTGGCGCAACAGGCGCGCCAGGCGGCCCGGCAGGCGGCGGCTGGCGCTATGCAGACGGCGCACAACATGGACAGCGCGCGCTCCATGGCCCAGCAGGCCTCCCAGCTGGCCGACCTGGCCAAGAGCCTGGCACAGCAGGCGGCCGAACAGGCGCAGCAGGCGGCCCAGGAAGCGGCGCAGGCCCAGCACCGGGCAAACCAAGCCGCCGCCGAAAAAGCCGCAATGAAACAGGATGGCGGCAAAGAGGCGGGCGGCGAGAAAAGCGGCGGGGAAAAGGGCGGCGGCAAAGAGGCGGGCGGCGAGAAAAGCAGCGGGGAAAAGGGTGGCGGCAAAGAGGCGGGCGGCGAGAAAGGCAGCGGGGAAAAGAGCGGCGGCAAAGAGGCAGGCGGTGAGAAAGGCAGCGGGGAAAAGAGCGGCGGCAAAGAGGCGGGCGGCGAGAAAAGCGGCGGGGAAAAGAGCGGCGGCAAAGAGGCGGGCGGCGAGAAAGGCAGCGGAAAAGGCAAGGGTAAGGGCGAAGGACAAGGCAAAGGTCAAGGTGAAGGGCAAGGAAAAGGCCAGGGCAAGGGACAAGGCCAGGGACAGGGACAAGGGGGGGGTCCCAGCCAGGCTGAAGTCGCGAGCCAGGCGGCCCAGGCGGCGCAACAGGCGGCCAAGCAGGCCGCCCAAGCCGCGCAACAGGCCCAGCAGGCCAACAAGCAAGCGGCCAAGTCCGCTTCCCTGCCGGCTGCTCAGCAGTCCTCCCGGCAGGCCCAGCGGTCGGCCGGGGATGCCCAGCAGGCGGCCTGGCAAGCGCAGGAAGCCATGTTGGCAGCCAGGCAAGCGCAGGCGGCCTTGCAGGCGGAAGCCATCCAGGCGCTGGCCGAGCAGCAGGCGGCCTTGCAGGAAGACACCCTGGCGCTGCAGGACCAGCAAGCCCGGGAGTTCCGGCAACTGCAAGCCGACAACCTGCGGATGCTGCAGGACAATCAAAAGGGGATCGTCCAAGAACTTTCCGACACGCTGGAACTGGCCAATGAGACCACGCCCCATCTTGCCGACGACGCGTTACGCGCCCTAACCCTGGCCAGGCAGATCGCCGAGGCCCTGCAGCGCGGCCAGCTGGCCGCAGCCCGAACCCAGGCGGAACTGGCCGCCGGCGACATGCAGCAACTCGCGCACAAGCTGGAGGACGCCGCCTTGGCCTATTCCTCCCACCCGATGGACCCGCAGACGGACCCGATCAACGACCTGATTGGCGCCGCCGATATGGTCGATGCCGCGGCCGCCCGCCAAAAGCGGATGGCCGACAATCTGCACCTGGCGACGCGCGACAACCCCATCGCCCCGCTGGCCATCCGACAGGCCGACCTGTCCGACGAGGTTACCGGCCTGGAAATGAACGCCCGGCTATTGCAGGACCACTTGGGCGATCTCAGCATACCGGTTCCACCCCAGGCACCCCAGGCGGCCAGCCAGCTGAACCAGGCGACCACGATGGCCGGACAGGCGGCCAAGCACATGCGTCCCCTGGCCTCAGCTGCGCCGGGCGCGCCGGTCGACCCAGGGCAGGTCAATCTCAGCCAGCAGGCCCAGCAGACCGCGGCGCAGGCGCTTCAGCAATCCTCGCAATCGCTTGACGCGCTCGGCAAGGCGCTGTCGGCAAGTCAGCCGCCGTCCTCGGGCGCGCCGCCGTCTTCATCCGCTCCGCCGTCGGCGGACGCGCCCCCCCCGGCTTCCCCCACGCAAGGGAAGGGCGAAGGGTCCGGCTCGGGCCCGGGCCAGGCGGGCTCTTCGGAAAGCCAGCCGGCGGGTCCCGATCCAAACCTGATCAACGCCTACCTGCAGGCCGCGCAGACTGCGGCCGGCGGCAAGGGCGCCCACGCCGTCAGCACAGCGCAAGCCCTGGCCGCCGCGGCGCAATCGGCGGCGGAGCGCGCCCAGCAGGCGGGGGCCAACCCCAACGCGCGGGGAGGCTCCGATCCGAATACCCGTTGGGACAGTCGGCCGACGGCGGTCGGCGAGGACGCCCTGCGCCAGGCATTCGGCTCGGCCATGCGCGACTGGAAAAACCTGCCCGACGAACTGCGCGACGAAATCCTGCAGGCGGCCGAGACCGAGGGCCCCGAGGAATACCGCCTGATGATCCGGCAGTATTTCCGGGAAATGCTGGACCCGCAGGCGGGCGCATTGTAGTTTCAACCGGGCCATCCGGGGGCTTTTTTCATGCGGACATGCACATCCAGGCTCCGTTACCCGGCCGCCGCGCTGGCCGCCCTGTTGTGGGCGGGCGGCGCGGCGGCGGACCGGATTTCGCCAGTGGACGAGAAATACCGTCCCCAGATCGACGCGGCGGTGGACAAGGCCCTGGTGTTTCTCGCCAGGGCGCAACTCCCGAACGGGTCCTATCCCGAGCAGCACACCTCCATCGCCTCCCTGTGCGTCATGGCCTTCCTGGCCAAGGGCTACACTCCGCTGAGCCCGCTCTACGGCGACACCATCACCCGCAGCGTGGATTTCGTCCTGGCCTCCCAGGCCGACGGGGTACTGGGCAACGGGATGTACAATCACGACATCTCCACCCTCATGCTCTCGGAAATTTCGGGCATGCTGGACGCCGCCCGCCGCCACAAAGTGCAATCCGGCCTGGCCAAGGCGCTGAAGGTCATTTTGACTGCGCAAGCCCTCCCCAAGCAGGATGCTTTCCGGGGCGGCTGGCGCTATGCGCCCTCCAGCCAGGACAGCGACATATCGCATTCCGGCTGGGCGATGATGGCGCTGCGTTCAGCCTATAATAACGGGGCGGGGGTGCCCAAGAAGGCGGTGGACGAAGCCCTGGGATTCATCCTGCGCTGCCGGAACCAGGATGGCGGGTTCGGCTACCAGCCGGGCGGCGGCTCGGGCGTCGCCCGCGCCGGCATCGGCCTTTTATGCCTTGAATTGAGCGGGCGCCACCGGGACAAGCCGGCGCTCAGCGCCGCCCAGTACATCAACGGGCGATCGGTGTTGAACGGCTGGCAAGGCGAACTGCACTACTACGCCTTCTACTACACCTCCCAGTCCATGTTCCAACTGGGCGGCGACGAGTGGGAGATCTTCGCGCCCAAGCTCTACGACGCCCTGTTGAAACTGCAGAACGACGATGGTTCCTGGAAGGCGGCGGGCAGCCAGGAGGACTCCCTGCCCTGCTATCGCACCGCCATGGCGGTGCTGGCCCTGAGCGCCTCCTACCGGCAGCTGCCCATTTACCAACGCGAGGTTCAGTAGGCGCCGCCACAACCGGCGCCCGACACCCGGAGGTCGCCATGTCCCCAAGCCAAGCCGAACCCATTCACTGCCCCGCCTGCGGGCAGGCTTCGCTCCTGAAGCGCGCGCCCCGTTACGACGGCTTCCGCCGCGCCGGCGAAACGCTGTCCTGCGCCGCCTGCGGCCATGTGTTCGACGGGGAAGCGGCGGTGCCTTTCCGAAAACGCGCCCCCCTCGCCGGCCTCGATCCCCGAACGCTGCCGCCGCCGCCACGCGTGTTCCGGGGAAACGAGAATGCCCGCTTGTGCCGCTACTGCGAGCATTACGTCGTGAACCCCTTTGTCCAGCGCTGTTCCCGGCTCAACAAGGAGGTCGCCGCCACGGACACCTGCGGGCAGTTCCGGCCCAAGCCCGAACCGCCCCCGGCCCCGCCGGCAGCGTCCAAACCGATCCTCTGACCTCCGCTCCCGCCTTCGGAGTGGATTTTCAGACGCATTGTGGTAGGGTCCCCCTCCGCGAGCCCCGCGGAGGAAGCTCAACCGCCGCCGCGCCTCGCAAGGAGACCCCATGACTCGTGTTGTTCCCGCGCTGTTCGACGTCAACGCCGGCATCGGCAAGAGCTGCACCGGAGCGCCCGATTGCGCGACCCTGCGCGATCGCCTGGCGCACATGGACCGCCTGGGCATCGCCCGGGCCGTTGTCTGGGACACGGCCTCGCGGACCGACAACGCCACCACCGCCAACGCCCGCCTGCGGGCCGAATGGGAGCGGCTGCCGGCCGGCGGCCGCGGACGGTTGGCGCCGGCGTTCACGATCTCCCCCCTGCTGGCGTTCGAACGGGGCGGACGCGACGCCCTGGAGCGGAACCTGCGGGCCTGCCGCACCCGCTGCCTGCGTTTCACCGCCGGCCTGACGAAGTTCAGGCTTTCCCAACTTGAGCCCCTCTGGGACGGTCTGCGGGACCTGCGCCCGGTGCTGGTCATGAACAACGCCGAGACCGACGCCCGGGACATCCTGGAATTCACGGAAAAGCATCCCGCGATTTCCCTGGTCCTTTGCGACGTCATCTGGGGACGCTGCCTGCACGTCATGGACCTCATGCGCCGGCGGCCGAATATCCTGGTGGAGATCTCGCAGATCCACACCTGGGACGGCATCGAACTCCTGGCCCGGCACGGCGGCAGCCACCGCGTTCTTTTCGGCGCCGGCCCGCGCACGTTTAACGGCGCGGCCATCGCCGCGCTGGCGCAGGCCGATTTGGGCGCCAGCGACCGGGAACGGATCGCCCACGGCAACCTGGACCGCCTGCTGGACCTGCGCACCGACCCCCTCCCGGACTCCGCCGCCGGCCCGCGCGGAGGCCGGCGGCTCTGGCAGCGCCTGCTGAACCGCCGGCCGCTGGGGGTGGACGTCGTGGACGCCCACGTTCACCTGGGCAGCACGGGCGGCTATGTGATCGAGGAAAACGACCCCCGCCGGCAAATTGACCTGGCCCTGGCGGCGATGCGCCGCCTGGGCATCCGGTCAATGATCGCCTCCGGCATGCAGGCCCTGATGGCATCGCCGGTCGAGGGCAATGACCGCCTCGGAAAACTCCTGGCGCCCCACGCCGGACGCCTGCGGGGCTACGCGGCCTTTAATCCATTCTACGCGGACGACCTCCTGCCGCGGCTGGACCGGTATTTCTCCGGGAAGGTGTTCGTGGGATTCAAACTGCTCTGCGATTACTGGCGGGTGCCCGTGACCGATCCGCGCTTCGAGCCCATGTGGACCTATGCCAACCGGCGGCGGCTGCCCGTCCTGATCCACACCTGGGACGGCCGCTGCAACTCGCCGGCCATGCTGAAAGACCCGGTCGAACGCTATCCGGACATCGCCTTCATCCTGGGGCATGCCGGGGGCGGCACCGGCGGCCGGGCCGAGGCCGAGGCGCTGGCGGCGGAGCACCCCAACGTCTACCTCGAATGGTGCGGCAGTTTCTGCGCCGCGACCCCCTGGGAAGACACCCTGAAGAAGGTCAGTCCCCGTCAGGTCTTGTTCGGCAGCGACGCTGTGCTGCACAGCATCCCCTGGGAGCTGGGGCGGCTCCTCTCCCTGGACGTGCCCGATGCGACGCTGGTCCCCATCCTCGGCGCCAACATGCGGAGGATTTTAAGCGGGAGACGCCTCATCCCGACCTCCCGGAGAGTCGGGACGCGGAACGGCGCCCTTCGGAACCGTCATCCCGAGCGTGTCGAGGGATCTTTTTCATAAGGAAGGCATCTGGCCATGACGCACGCACGCATTCGGATTCGACGACCTCGCGCGGCCTCGGAAAAAGCCGCGGAGATCCCGCTGGCCTGGCACCGGCCCGACCGGCCGCCGTTCCGGCTTTCGGGCTTCGCCTGGTACCGGCGGGACAAGGTTTTCCGGCGGCTGCCGTTGAAGCCGGCCGAGGCGTTCCGACCGCCGCTGGACGCGCTGGCCAACCACACCGCGGGGGGCCAGGTCAGCTTCACGACCGACAGCCGGATCGTCAAGCTGGCCGCGACCCTGGCCGGCCGGGCCACGATGGACCACATGGCCGCCACGGGCGCCTGCGGTTTCGACCTGTATATCGGCCGGCCGGGGCGTCAGCTTTTCCGCCGCGTCACGCGTTTCGGCCTGGCCGAGAGCGCTTACGAATCGCTGCTTTTCCAGGAGGAACGCCCGCGCTGGCGGACGTTCACGATCAACTTCCCGCTTTACCAGGGCGTCCGCAAACTGCGGATCGGCCTGGAGCGCAAGGCGCGGGTGCGGCCGCCGCCCCCCTTCGCGCTGTCGCGGCCCGTGGCGATCTACGGGACCTCGATCACCCAGGGCGGCTGCGCCTCGCGTCCGGGCATGGCCTACAGCAACATCCTGGGACGGCGCCTGAACGTGGAAGTGCTCAACCTGGGCTTCTCGGGGAATGGGCAGGCCGAGCCGGAGGTCGCCCGCGCGATCGCCGCGATCCCCGACCCCGCCCTGTGGGTCATTGACTGCGAGGCCAACTGCGGGGACGGCCGGCTCGAGGCGCGCCTGCCGGACTTCATCGGCATCCTGCGCGCGGCGCACCCGGCCGCGCCGATCCTGCTGGTCTCGCGTTTCCGGTTCGCGGGCGACCTGGCGCACCGGAAGAACGAGCTCGACCGCCGGCGGCTGGAGCGTTTCCAGCGGCGGCTGGTGGAGCGGGCGCGGCGGCGGGGCGACCGCCGGATTACCTTCCTCTCCGGCCGGGATCTGCTCAGCCCCCACCCCGACGAAGGCACCGTGGACGGCGTGCACGCCACCGACCTGGGCTTCTACCTCATCGCCGGCGCGCTGGAGCCGGTGATCCGGAAGCTGATCTTCCGCGCGTAGCCCAAGATCGGCCCCAGCACCGCGGATGACGCGGATGGGCGTGGATGGGATCCGGCATCCAGCGGCAGTTCAATCGACGTCTTACCCCGGTGGAAGCGGCGCCCTCGCCGCTTGCCACTCCGAAAAAAAGCGACGAGGGCGTCGCTTCCACTTTTTGAATACGACGATGGGCGGGGTGCGCCTGAATGGCGCCAAGATACTACCACCCACCCCTTTCCCCTCCCGAGAGGGATAAGACAGTGCAGACCCAATAGTTCCCCTCCTTGGAGGGGATAGGGGTGGGTTTCCTATTTGGCTTACAGAAGCGCCATTCGGGGCATGTCGCGTCACGCCCGGAACAGCCGGTTCCGGCGGCGGGCAAGCGCGGCGCGGTAGGCAGTCAGCCAGGCGGCGCCGCCCCGCGGCGGGCGGCGGGCGGCGCCGGACTCCACGGCGGCGCGGGCGACGGCGGCGGGAATCTCCACGAACAGGCGGCGGTCAAACGGCTTAGGCACGATGTAGCCCGGCCCGAATTCCAGGCCGGGATCGCGGTATAACTTCCTGACCGGGTCCGGGACCGGCCGGCGCGCCAGCTCCGCCAGGGCCCGCGCCGCCGCCTGTTTCATCGCCAGGTTGATCGCGCGCGCGCGGACGTCGAGGGCGCCGCGGAAAAGGAACGGGAAGCCCAGGACGTTATTGATCTGGTTCGGATAGTCGGATCGGCCGGTGGCCATGACGTAAGGCTTTTTGCCCAGGGCGGCGGCCACGGCCTCCGGCCGGATTTCCGGATCCGGGTTCGCCATGGCGAATACCGCCGGGAACGGGGCCATGTTCCTGACCCAGGCGGGCTCCACGCAGTCGGCGGTGGAAACCCCGACAAGCGCGTGGGCGCCGCGGAGCGCCTCGGACAGCGTCCGGAACTTCGTGCGGACCGCGTGCCTCCGCTTCATGGGATTGAGGTCGGCGCGGTCCTCGCGCACCACGCCCTTGGAGTCGCAGAGAACCACGTCGGCGGCGCCGGCCGCCTTGAGCATCTCGGCGATGCGGATCCCGGCGGCGCCGGCCCCGCTGATGACGATTTTCAGGTCCGGCAGGCGGCGGTCGGCCAGCAGGGCGTAGTTGAGCACGCCCGCCAGGGTGATCACGGCGGTGCCCCACTGGTCGTCGTGGAAGACGGGGATGTCCAGCATGGCGTCCAGCGTCTCCTCGATTTCGAAGCAGGCGGGGGCGGCGATATCCTCCAGGTTGATCCCGCCGTACAGGCAGGCCAGGCGGGCGACGGTATCGATGACCCGCTGGGGATCGGTGGGGCCGGCGGACTGTCCGCCGGCGCGGCAGAAATCCAGCGGCGCGGGCCAGGCATCCACGTCGGCGAACGCCTTGAAGAGCACGGCCTTGCCTTCCATGACCGGGATGCTGGCGGTCGCGCCCAGATCGCCCAGACCCAGGATGGCGGTGCCGTCGCTGACCACGGCCACGAGGTTGGCCTTGGCGGTAAGCGCAAAGGCTTCGCCGGGCGTGGAGGCGATGACCTTGACCGGGTCGGCCACGCCGGGGGTGTAGGCCAGGCTCAGGTCGCCGGGTCCGGCCAGGGGCTTGGTCAGGCGGACGCCCACCTTCCCGCCCCGGTGATACTTGAGGATTTTTTCTCGACAAGCACCCATAGGCCCGGTACTATACCGCTTCGCCTTGGATTTGCAAAACGTTTACGGCGCCGGTGGGAGAGGCCTGCCGCGCACCGCGTGAGAGAATCCCAAATCAGCAATCAGCAATCGCCGATCAGCAATTCCAGCGCCCCCTTCGTCTATCGGCTAGGACATCAGGTTCTCAACCTGAGAAGGTGGGTTCGACTCCCGCAGGGGGCGCCATGCAGCAGCAGCCAGCGCGCTTTTCTGTTTATTTTGACCGCCATTCGCGCGTTCGTCATCCTTTAAGCTGACAGGTCCATCCTGAAGCGCGTTCAGGGACAACCTGCTGAGGATGACGGAATCATCCCCCGGCCGCCTCCAGCAGGCGCTTGAACTTGTTCCGCAGTTTCTGGCCCGGGGTCATCTCCGCCCGGCGCTTGAGCAGGGCCATGAGCTCGGCGGGATCGTTGGTGTAAAGATAGTCCGCGCCCATCTCGATGAAGTTCTCCATGGCGTCAGGGTCGTCCACGGTCCAAACGCAGGCCGGCTTGTCCTTGGCGTGCACGCCGCGGAGGAAGCCCGGCGTAACCTGCGCGGCCTGGAGCGCAAACCCGTCGGCGTTGAGCGACCCCACGTTCCCGAGGCGGGTGAAGAGGATGTAGAGGGTCTGCAGGCGGCTGTCGCACGCCTTGACCTCCTGCAGGCCCTGGTAGTTCAGGGACGAGATGACGCACTGGTCTTGCATTCCCATTTTCCGGATCACCTCCACGGTCCTCTCAGCCAGGCGCTGGTCGTGTCCGTTGTATTTCAGCTCGACGATCAGCCGGATCCGGCCGCGGACGAGGTCAAGCGCTTCCTCCAGGGTGGGCAGCTGCTCGCCCTCGAATTCGGGCGAAAACCAGCTCCCGACGTCCAGCTCCCGCGCCTCGTCGAAGGTCAGCTCCCAGAGCCCCCTGGACACGCCGGCGACCCGCAGGAGATCCTTGTCGTGGAGGACCATGACCACGCCGTCCTTGGTCTCCTGGACGTCGATCTCGGCGATCTCCGCCTTGAGCTCGATGGCGCGCCGCAGGGCGCTCAGGGTGTTTTCCGGGGCATGCGCGGAATCGCCGCGGTGGGCGATGACATGCACGCGGTCGGGCTCGCGGACGGCATAGGCGAGGAACATCCCGATCGCCGCCGCCGCGGCGAGGAACGCGGCGGCGGCGAGTCCGACGGCGGCGGCGCGGGTCAGGCGGCCCCGGCTCCAGGCGTCCACCCCGGGGGCCCGGACGCAGCGGGCGGCCTCCGGCGCCTCCCCGCCCTGTCGGCGGTAGGCGTCGAAATAGAGGTCGAGGGTGACGACGCAGACCAGGGGCATGACGAACAGGCCCACGAAGCCGCCGGCGGCGAGCGTACCGGCGCCGACCAGCGCCATGAGGACCACGCTGGCCTTGCCGCCGCCGACGGCCCCCGCGGCGAGCAGTCCGGCGGGCGCGCCCAGCGCGGCCATGACCACGCCGACGACCAGGAGGCTCACCGCCGTCCAGGCCAGGAGAATCCCCACGATCCGCCAGAAGGAACCCTGGACCAGCCGGGCGCTCCGCCGGAGCGCCGGTAAAAACGTCAGGCCCTCGAACAGGCAGACGGGCACGACGAACGTCCAGAGCACGAAATACCGGAATAGCGCCGCCAGCAGGCCTGTCCCCAGCAGGCCCATCACGGAGACGGCGGCGACGAAAGCCGGAGGCCAGGCCTTGAAATAGTAGTTGATGTCGTGGACGGCCTGCAGGAGGAAGTAGAGCAAGCCGCCCAGGGCCAGGACCGGCGCGGCCCACGCCAGCACCATCAGGATTTCGGCCAGGGCCGCGCCGAGCAGGGTCGGGAACTTCCGGGCCACGGCGGCCGCGGCGCGCGGGGCGCTGATGCGCTTGCCCGCCCGGCCGCGGGCGGCGATGATCTCCAGCCCGGCCTCCTCCGCCATCCGGGCGACCACCATCAGCGCGCCGGCGGTAACGACGGTCGCGCCCCCCAGCGAGCTGAAGAGGAACGGGAGGATCTCCAGGTTCGTGACCGTCGGCTTGCCGGAGGAGGCGATCAGCAGGTCAAAGAGTCCCTTCGCCAGAGGCGTCGCCACGAGGGCCAGCAGGAGTTTGAAGCCCAGCTCGTAGCCGACCAGCGGCGCCCAGCAGCGCCGGAACCAGGCCAGGATCGCCCGCGGCGAGCCGACGCGGGGCACGGGAGTTGGCTGAGGATACATAAAAGCCTTTCATCCTCAGATGAATAGCATTGTCGGCCAGACTATATTCTGGATTGTAGGGCGGGAACGCCCTCGGGGCTTCCCGCCTTTCCGGAACGGACCCGGCGGGCAATCCCGATACACTTCGTGATCGGGACATGCCCGCCCTACAAATGACAAATTCCTATGCAACAAGATAGAGCAATAACTACAGTCCGTGCAACCAGCATTTCTAGTCACCGGATCGGCGCGCGGTTGGGATTGCAGCCGGCGGCGGGATTGTGGTAGGGTGGCGTCCCAAGGGGGATTCGTTCATGGCAACGCCAGCTTCAGCGCGCCGGGGCATCGCCTGCGCCGGCAACTGGATCGTGGACCACGTCAAGCTCATCGACCGCCTGCCCGGGCGCGGCATGCTGGGCAACATCCAGTCGGAGACGGCGGGCAGCGGCGGCGCGCCCTTCAACGTCCTGATGGACCTGGCCCGGATGGGCGCCCCCTTTCCCCTGGCCGGCGTCGGTGTGGTCGGCGACGACGCCGGACGTGATTTCATCCGGCAGACCTGCAGCCGTTTTCCCATCGACCTTTCGCACCTCGCGACCGACCCCGGCGCCGCCACCTCCTACACCGACGTCATGACCGAGCTTGGGTCCGGCGACCGGGTGTTCTACCACTGCCGGGGCGCCAACGCCCGTTTCGGGATCGAGCACGTGCCGGTCGCGCGCCTGTCCTGCCGCATTTTCCACCTGGGCTACCTGCTGCTCCTCGACCGCCTGGACCAGCCGGACGCCGAGTTCGGCACCGTCGCGGCGCGCCTGTTAAAATGTCTGCAGGACGAGGGCATCAAGACCAGCGTGGACGTGGTCAGCGAGGAAAGCGACCGGTTCCATCACATTGTGCCCCCGGCCTTGAGCCACGTGGATTATCTCATCATTAATGAAATCGAGGCCGGGCGCACCACCGGCCGGGCGGTGCGCGATGCGAACGGCAAGCTATCGGGCGCCGCGGTCGTCGACGCGGTCGAGGCGCTGTTCGAGCTGGGCGCCATGGACCTGGCGGTGATTCACATGCCGGAGGGCGCCTACGCGCGGACGCGGGCCGGGCGGCGCTGGGTCCAGGGCGCCCTGGCGCTGCCGCCGGGCTACATCCAGGGCACGGTCGGCGCCGGCGACGCCTTTTGCGCCGGCATCCTCCACGCCCTCCACGAAGACTGGGACGTGGCTGACGCCCTGCGGCTGGGCGCCTGGGCGGCGGCGGCCAGCCTGGCGCATCCCAGCGCCACCGACGGCATGCTGCCGCTGGAGCAGCTCCGCGAGCTGGGCCGGCGCCACCCGGAAAAGGATCCGCCCTTCGAGGCGCCCCGGACATGAAACCCGCCCCCCAGCCTGCTCCCCTCCCCCCGGCAGCCTCCGCGCCGGGCGCGCTCAAGCTGACGCTATCCCAACCGCTCGTCGCCTGTCTCCTGTTGATCCTCGCCCTGCCCTGGGCGGTGGTGATCTGGATCCTGGCAGCGGACCGCCGGCCGGCGGAGGGGGCCGCGGCGCCCGTCATGACCAGCCGGGAGGGCCTGGGCGCCATCAAGCCCGCCGCCGCCCGGTATGCCGAGGGCCCCTGGGGGCTGTTGAAGATCGAGCCGATCGTCGTCGAACCCCCATCCACCTTTTTCGGCTGGGGCTATGACGTCAGCCCCAGCCGGCGCTGGATCATCGCCCACGCCACCCCGGATCAAGCCCGCGCCCTGTTGCAAACGTCGGGCCTGGATGCCGCCGCGGTCGAGGTCCTGATGGGCACGGCCGTCCCCGACCCAACCTGCGGCGGGCAGATTCTGCACCCGCCCGACGAGCTTCTGCGCGCCCTGGCGCCCGGAGTGCGCTCGGCCCTGTATGCCGAGCTGGGCAAAAACCAGGCCAATTCCCTGCACGCCACGCCCATGCGTTTTCGCGGCGCCAGCCTGCATGAGTGGTTCGCCAACAGCGGCCTCCCCGCCGAGATCACCGCCCGCGTCGAGCCCCTGGTGTACCCGAGCGGCAAGGACCTATGTTTCACCGACCTGCACCTGGTCCTGCCCGACATCGAGTCGCCCCTGACGCGCATCCGCCTGCTGCGCGCCCTGCACCGGGCGGCCACCTACAGTCTGCGCCTGGAATTCAAGCCGGACGACTCGATCGGGCACCTGCTGGCCTACTGGGGCCGCGGCGATCGCGATTACCAGATCGAACCCATTTTGGAGTCCATGCAGCACCAGGCCGGCGGCGAGGGACTGGATGTGTCCTACCTGCTGCCCGACTTCGCCCGCACCCGCCTCTACACCTACATCAACCCCACCCGCAGTGACCCCGGGGTGCGGCGCGACTGCCATTGGACCTCGTTCAATTTCTTCAACGACCTCCCGGACGACCAGTATGGGCGTCAGACCGACCTGAGCGAAATCATCCGCCGGGACTACGCGCCGATCAATCCGCCCCTGCAGTTCGGCGATCTCATTTTCTTCATCTCCGGCTCGAACGCGGCCATTCATTCCTGCGTCTACATCGCCGCGGACCTCGTTTTCACCAAGAACGGCGCTGGCTTCGGCATGCCGTTTGTCTTCGAGCAGCTCGAGGATGTCGTTGCCCTGTACCGGGCCCGGTTCGGCGAATTCCTCTTGCAGTATTGCCGGCGGCGCCGGAGCGAGAATTAGTCGGCCCATCAGGGCGGGCCCGCCCGGAAGGACGGGTCGCCCTGGATTCGGCCTGCGAGAACCACATGCGACAAGGATACGTCCAGGTCTACACCGGCGGGGGCAAGGGCAAGACCACCGCGGCTCTGGGACTGGCGCTGCGGGCTGTGGGCGCCGGACTCAGGGTCTACATCGGGCAGTTCATCAAAAAGGGCTGTTTCAGCGAAATCCGCGCCCTCCGGCGCCGCTTGCCGGAGATTCGCCTGCGGCAGTACGGCTGCGGCCGGTTCATCCGCGGCCGGCCCGGCCCCGAGGACCTCCGCTGCGCCCGCCGCGGCCTGGCCGACCTGCGAAAAGCGGTCGCCGGCGGACGCTATGACGTCGTCATCGCCGACGAGGCCAACTGCGCCGTCGCCTGCGGCGCGCTGGCGGTCGAGGACCTGCTGGGGCTGATCGAGGCCAAGCCGGCCGGGGTGGAGCTGGTCTTCACCGGCTGCAACGCCCACCCCCGCCTGGTCCGCCGCGCCGACCTCGTCACCCGCATGGTGGCGGTCAAGCATTATTTCCGGCAACGTGTCCTGGCCCGCAAGGGGATCGAGTGCTGAGCATCTCGTGCGCTTCAAGCCACTGTGCTTTTTTGCTTGACAGGGATGCATAAAGGAAGCATTCTGACAGCATAAAGAGCAAGAGAAGACGACTGCGTCAACCTGATTCGCCCAAGGGACGCAGGTCGGGAGCTACGGTTTCCGGCAAAGCAGAGAGATTCGCGTTATGCCCACGATCGTCATCAAAGAGTTTCCGACCGAGCTACACCGGCAGTTGAAGGAAGACGCCGAACGACATCATCGTTCCATGACCAAGCACGTGGTGGCGATTTTGGAGGCCAACCTCCGTCCGCCCGCCATCCGCCCTTACTCCCCTCCCGTCAAACTGGCTACCCCCTTGACAGATGCTTTTTTGGCCAAGGCCAAGCATTGGGGTCGCGCATGATCGTTGTGGACGCCAACATCCTCGCCTACTTTTTCATGGAAGGCGGGAAGACGCGCTTGGCGCGACAGTTGCGCGAGGCCGATGCGCGCTGGGTGGCGCCCGAGATGTGGCGGCATGAGTTCGCCAATATTCTCGTGAGCGCGTGTCTGTTTTCGAAGCTGCCGTTACCGCAGGCCCAGCGCATCTGGCAGGAGGCCGAAGAGATGATGCGCGGCTGTGAATACGCGTCCGACGTATGCAGCATCCTACCGCTGGCGGCCCAAGGCGGCGCAACCGCGTACGACGCGGAATACATCTTGCTGGCCCGAGCGCTTGGCGTGCCCTGCGTCACCGAAGACGGCCCCTTGCGCGAACGGTTCCCGTCCCACGCCGTGTCCATGGAAGCGTTCCTCGGCTCGCGAGGCGCCGCGCCGATGGTACGGGAAAAGAAAACCGCCTATGGCGCCCGGCGCAAGCGATAACCGGCCGGGCAGGCTTCACCTGCCGAGCGAAAACGCCCGGCATCGTCACGCGTTACGGGACGATGGCGGGCAGGCCGGGTTCACCTTGAAGAGCAGACCCTTGGCGTCCGGGGGCGCGCCCCCAAAGCCTTTCATGCTTTCGTTTATTTGACCCACTGGGCGTCCGGCAGGTTCCAGCCGCCGCCCAGGGCTTTGTAGAGCTGGATGACGGCGAGCAGGCGGGCGAGCTGGGTCTGGGCCAGGGCGTTTTCGGCGGGAAAGAGCTGCTGCTGGGCTTCGAGGACCTCGAAGTAGCCGGCCTTGCCGGCCAGGTAGCGTTCGCGGGAGACGACCACGGCGTCGGCATAGCAACGCACGCAGCGCGCCTGCTGGGCAAACACGTCTTCCAGCTTGAGGCGGGTGACCAGGGCATCGGCCACCTCCTTGAACGCCGTGCGCACGGTCTGTTCGTAGGCCAGGGATTGCTCCTCGGTCTGGGCGCGCGCCTGGCGGATCTGGGCCAGCAGGGCGCCGCCCTGGAACAGCGGCCCGACCAGGTTGCCGCCCAGGCCCCAGGAAGCGGCGTCGCTGTTGAACGAATCCAGGTCCGGGCTGATGCGTCCCAAGACCGCGGTCAGCCCGATTTTGGGAAAACACTGGGCGATGGCCACCCCGATCTGGGCGTTGGCGGCGCGCAGGGTCTGTTCCGCCGCCAGGATATCCGGTCGGCGCTGGAGCAGGTCGGACGGCAGGCCGGCGGGCACGTCCGGCGGCGAATCCTGCGCGTCCAGAGAGGCGCGGCGCAAAACCGGCCCGGGATTGCGTCCGAGCAGGAGATTGATCTCGTTTTCCTTGATCGTCCGGCGGCGTTCGAGGTCGGGGATGGCGGCGGCGGTGAAGGCCAGGGCGGCCTCGGCCCGCGCCGTTTCCAGGCGCGAGGCGGCGCCGCCGGCCAGCTTACGGCTGAAAAGATCCAGGCTTTCCTGGAACGAGACGGCGGTGCGCTTGGCGATCTCGAGTTCCAGGTCGATTTCCAGGAGCTCAAAATAGGACTGGGCGACGTTGCAGACCAGGGTCAGCATCACCCCGCGGCGGGCGGCTTCGCTGGCGGCCAGCTGGGCGCGGGCGGCCTCGTTCAGGCGGCGGATCCGGCCCCACAGGTCCAGTTCCCAGGCGGCGGTGCCGGCGAGCATGACGGGATTGCCGGCCGTGCCGGTGCCCATGACGGGATTGCCGTCGAACGCGTTGCGGCTGCGCTCCAGATCGCCGGCGTAACCGATCTGGGGGAAGAATTTTCCGCGCGACTGGGCCGCCAGGGCCTGGGCGCTCTCGACGCGCTTGACGGCCATGCGCAGGTCGTAGCCGTTGGTCAGGGCGGTGCGGACCAGGTCCTGGAGCACGGCATCGTCGAACACCTCCCACCAGGGCAGGTCGGCCAGGGCGGGCTCCCCGGCGACGGGCGCCCGGCCGGCGGTTTCCGGCTCCGCGAATCCGGCCGGGACATCCATCTCCGGCGCCTTGAAACGGGGTCCCAGGGCGCAGCCGCCGGCGAGCGCCAGCCCCAGGCACGGCGTGATCAAGCGCGCCAGCGTTGTGCATCGTGGTTGCATTGAGGTTGTGCTCCGCCGGGCGGGGCGGCTACCAGTGTTCAACGTCAGCTCCCCGTTCGGCTGGAAGGCGGCGCAGCCTTGCCATTCCAGCCCTACAATTCGCACCCCTAACCGCTGACGGCATTCGTGGGTATCCGCGCCCATCCGCGTCATCCGCGGTGGATATCTTTTCCAATCCTATTCGTGTTTATTCGTGTCCCTTCGCGGTTGCGGTTCTTTCTTCTCCGGCGCCCGGTCGCCGATCAGGCGCTGGACGAAGGAGAAGGACACGGGAATGATGAAGATGGCGATGCAGGTGGCGGCCAGCATGCCGCCGATCACGGCGGTGCCAAGCACCTGGCGCGAGACCGCGCCGGAGCCGGAGGCGACCCAGAGGGGCACACAGCCGAGGATGAAGGCGAAGGCGGTCATCAGGATCGGGCGCAACCGGACCTGGGCGCCGTGCAGGGCGGCCTCGACCGCCGACATCCCCCCCTCGTGGCTGGTCTTGGCGAACTCCACGATCAGGATCGCGTTCTTGGCGGCCAGCCCGATGAGCATGATCAGGCCGATCTGGACATAGATGCTGACCTCCATCCGGCGCAGGAAGACCGCCAGGAAAGCCCCGAAGACAGCCACCGGCGTGCCCAGCAGCACGCTGAAAGGCAGGCCCCAGCTCTCGTACTGGGCCGCCAGGATCAGGAACACGAACACCAGCGAAAGCCCGTAGATCACCCACACCGGCACGCCCTCCTGGGCCTCCTTTTCCTGGGCCGACATCCCCAGGTAATCATAGCCCATGTCGTCCGGCATGGTCCGGCCGAAGACCTCTTCCAGGGCCCGCATGGCCTGGGCCGAGCTGTAGCCCGGCGCCGCCGTGACGTTGAACTGGGCGCAGCGATAGAGGTTGAAGCGCATGGTGAATTCCGGGCCCACCCGGGATTCGATGCGGGTCAGGGCGGACAGCGGCACCATCTCGCCCTGATCGTTGCGCACGTAGAACTGGCCCAGGTTCTCGGCGCTGGCGCGGTAATCCCCCTCGGCCTGGACATAGACCTGCCACTGCCGGCCGAAGCGGTTGAAATAATTGATGAAATAACCGCCCATGAACGCCTGCAGGGTCTTATAGACCTGGCTGATGTCCACCCCCTGCTTGAGCACCTTGTCGCGGTCGACGTCGACAAAGATCTGCGGCACGTCGGGCAGGAAGGTGGTGTTGATGGACGCGATTTCCGGGCGCTTGCGGACCGCCGCCGTGAAAACATCCGCCTGTTCCGCCAGGAAGGCGATGTCCTTCCCGGCCCGATCCTCGAGCAGGAAGGTCACCCCGCCGGCCGTGCCGATCCCCGGGATGGCCGGCGGCGGGAAGGCAAAGGCCACGGCTTCCGGGAGCGCCGCGAGGGAGCGGTTGATGTGCCGGGCGATGGCCTCGTAACGCTCCTCCGGCCGCTTGCGGTCCTCCCAGGGTTTCAGCGAGACGAAGAAAAAGGCGCTGTAGGTGTCCGAGACCCAGCTTAGCATGCTGAAGCCGCAGACCGTGGTGGCATACTGCACCCCCGGCGTCTTGGCAAGGATATCCTCGATCCGGCGGCAGACGGCGTCCGTGCGCTGCAGCGAGGCGGCGTCCGGCAGCTGGACATTGAGATACATGTAGCCCTGGTCCTCCTCCGGGATGAACGAGCCCGGCAGGATTTTGCCGAACAGGCCCACCCCGGCGGAGACCAGGACCAGGAACAGCAGGCTGAACCCGGTTTTACGGATGCAGGCCGCGCAGACCGCGACGTAGCCGCGGGTGGCGCGGTCGAACCCCCGGTTGAAAGCGTCGAAAAACCTGCCGACCAGGCCGCGGGTTTTGGCGCGCGGCCGCAGGAGCAGGGCGGCCAGGGCCGGGCTGAGCGAGAGGGCGTTGAAGGCCGAGATGATCACGGAAATCGCGATGGTCACGGCGAACTGCTGGTAGAGCCGGCCGGTGATCCCGGGGATGAACACGGTCGGGATGAACACCGCCGCCAGGATCAGGGCGATGGCGATCACCGGGCCGGAGACCTCGTCCATGGCCTTGAGCGCCGCGTCCCGGGGCGCCAGGCCCTCCTCAATGTGGCGCTCCACGGCCTCCACCACCACGATGGCGTCATCCACCACCAGCCCGATGGCCAGCACCAGTCCGAAGAGCGAGAGGGTGTTGATCGAAAAGCCGAACAGCGGGAAGAACATGAACGTGCCGATGAGCGAGACCGGCACGGCCAACAGCGGGATCAGGGTGGCGCGCCAGCTCTGCAGGAAGAGGAATACGACCAGGATCACCAGCAGCAGCGCCTCGAACAGGGTCTTGGTGATCTCGTGCATTCCCGCCCGGACCGCCTCGGTCGTGTCCAGCGCGACGACGTAGTCCAGGTCCGCCGGAAAGCGTTTTTTCAATTCGGCCATGAGTTTCTTGGCGCCGTCCGCCGCCTTGATCGCGTTGGAACCGGGCAGCTGGTAGAGGGCGATGACGGCCGAGGGTTTGCCGTTCAGCCGGCTGATGACGTTGTAGGTTTGAGAACCCAGCTCCACGCGGGCGACATCCTTGAGCCGGATCAGCGAACCGTCGGGGGCGGCCCGGATCACGATCTCCCCGAACTCGTCCTCCGTGACCAGCCGGCTCTGGGCGCGCACGGCGTAGGTGAACTCCTGGCCCGACGGCACCGGCTCGCTGCCGATCTGGCCGGCGGGATTGACCGTGTTCTGACTGCTGACGGCGTTGATGATATCCGGGATCGTGATGCCCAGCTTGGCCAGGATGTCCGGCCGCACCCAGAAGCGCATGGCGTACTGCCCGGCGCCGAAGATCTGGATGCTGGCGATGCCCGGCACGCGGGTCAGCTGGTCGTTCAGGTTGATGAAGGCGTAGTTGGCCAGGAAGATGGCGTCGTAGGAGCCGTTGGGGGAGAAGAGGGCGAACAGCATCAGGGGCGCGGCGGTGGATTTCTGGACCGTGACCCCGTAATTGCGGACGTCGGCCGGGAGCTGGCTCTCGGCCTGGGAGCAGCGCATCTGGGCCAGGATCTGGTCGGTGTTCGGGTCGGTGGTGATGTCGAAATCGACGCGCATCGACATCGAGCCGTTGTTGGCGTTGACCGAATACATGTATTTCATGTGGTCCACGCCGCTCATCTGCTGCTCGATGGGCGTGGCCACCGACTGCTCCACGGTCTGAGCATCGGCCCCGACGTACATGGTTGAGATCTGGACCTCGGGCGGGACGATATCGGGGAACTGCGCCGTGGGCAGGGCGATCATCATCACCAGGCCGACGATCACCATGATGATCGAAATCACCATGGCCACGATCGGGCGGTTGATGAAGAAGCGGGTCATGGCGGCGCAAGTCTTTCAGTCGCAATTATTATCGCGCGTCGAGGGCGTGTTGCCCAAACCGGGAAGGATAAGATTCTTCTCCGCCAGCCGGCGGATCAGAATGACACCCCCTTCGTTATTCCGCGTGTTGGGTCAGGTGTCATGCTGAGCGAAGCGAAGCCTCTCGTTTTGGGCAACCTCCCCCCGCGAAGCGACGAGGGGGTCGCTTCCACCAACACACCCATGGCAGCTGGGGTCTATCAGCAAGCTGCAATCGCCATCAACATTTCTTCAGGGGGCCGGCGCGTTCGTCGCGGCGGCGGCGACAAAGGGTTTGGGGTTGACCGTCGCGCCTGCGCGCGCCCGCTGCAGCCCCTCGACCACCACCTGCTCGCCGGGGTTCAAGCCCTGCTCGATGACCCACAGCGGCCCGATGCGGTCGGCGGTCCGCACGGGCCGGATCGAGACCTTGTGGTCCCGATCCACGACCGCCACGTGGAAGCTGCCCTGGGTCTCGACCACCGCGCGCTGGGGCACCAGGAGCGCGCCGGCGCGCAGCTTGATGGGCAGGCGGACATGGGCATACTGACCGGGCCGCAGAATGCTGTTCGGATTCGGAAACAGGCCGGCGATCCGGATCGTGCCGGTTTTGGGGTTGACCTGGCGGTCGGCAAGGATGATGGCGCCCTTGTGGGGATACTCCTCGCCGTTGGCCAAAACCAGCTCCAGGTTGTTGGTCGTTTTGCCGGAGCTCAGGTCGCCCCGACCCTGCGCCAGCCGGGACTCCATGGCAAGCATGTATTCCTGTTCGCTGAGCGGGAAGTAGACCTTGATCGGATCCACCTGGGACACGGCGGTCAATTCGGACGTGTTGGGCCCCACCAGGTCGCCGACCTGGGCCTCGGCGATGCCGGCGATGCCGGCGATGGGGGACGTGATCCGGGTGAATTCAAGGTTCAGCTCGGCCTGTTGAACCGCCGCCTGGGCGGCCTCCAACGCCGCCTGGGCGGCCTTGTTGGCCTGGATGGCGTCGTCCAGTTCCTGCTGGCTGATGGCGTTGTCCTTGGCCAGGGGGGTGTAGCGTTTGACATTGATTTCCGTCAGGTCCAGGTTGGCCCGGGCCTGGGCCATTTCGCCACGGGCGCGGTCCAGGGCCGCCTGGAAGGGGCGCGGATCGATCTCGAACAGCAGGTCGCCCTGGCGGACCAGATCACCTTCCTTGTAATGCTGGGCTTTCAAGTACCCGCTGACCTGGGCATGGATCCGGGCGTTGACCATCCCGTCCAGGGTGCCGATCCAATCGGCGTACACGGGGACATCCCGCTGGATGACCTCCGTCACCAGCACTTCCGGGGGCCCGGCCGGGGGCGCATGCCCGGCCGGCCGACAGCCGCCGGCGGCCAGCGTCAAGGCGAAAACCGCGAGAAAGACCCCGCGCGCCGGCAGGGCCATCAAGGGCTTTGGGTTCGAAAGGAGTGACCTCGCTGCCATGAGTGGGAACACTATCCTATTGGCGGGGGCCTCGGCAACGAAATATTTTACCCCGATTTCAAAACAGGGTTTGATCGCGAAGCCGTCAGGGGGTCCGCCCCCCCGTTCAGCCGCGGCCATCCGGGCGATCCGCGGTCAGAGTTTTCCATTTGGTCCCCGGTAAAAAACACTTTGAACTTGTTCCGGGGGATGGTACTCTTGGAAAAAACACGGCGCGCCGCGCTCCGGCGGGCGGCCACCCTACAGGGAGGACGGAACATGCAAGACGGGATCGCGGGCATCCGCAACTGGTGGTCGCTGGCCCTGCGCGGTGTGGTCGCCGTGCTGTTCGGGCTGGCCATTTTCATCTGGCCGGGAATCACCCTGGAGGCGCTGGTCGTGCTCTTCGGCGCCTTCGCCTTCCTGAGCGGCGTGTGCTCGTTTTTCGCCGCCTTGAAAACCCACGCCGGCTGGATCCTGGCGCTGCAGGGTGTTCTCGGGTTGCTCATCGGCCTGGGCGCCCTGTTTTTCCCCCTGCTGGTCCTGACGATCCTGTTGGCCGTGATCGCGGTCTGGGCCGTGATCACCGGCGGGCTGGAACTGGTCATGGCCCTGCGGCTCGGGCGCCTTGGACCGGTCCGGGGTCTGCTGGTCCTCAACGGGTTGCTCTCGCTGTTCTTCGGCGTGCTGCTGATGATGCGGCCCGACACCGGCGCGCTGGTCATCGTCTGGCTGATCGGCGCCTACGCGATTCTTGACGGCTTCCTGCTGTTCGGGCTGGCCTGCCACCTGCATGGCTTGCAGAAGCGAGTGTGATTCGGAAACCATCAACAAAAGGATGATCATGAACACACGTTTCAGGTTGCGTTGGCAACCCTGGATGGGCGTGCTAGGGCTGGCGATCGCCGCTATTTCAGGGCCAGTGGCCGGACAAACCCCGGCGGCGGACTACAGCAAGGGATTCGCCAGGTTTTACGCCCTGGGGCTGCCCGTCCTGACCACTAACGCCGCCTATGTCAAGCTGGAGGTCTGGATGGACTACATGCAATTCGGGCGTGACCTCTCCTTCTCCGATCTGAAGCAGGAGGGCAACGCCTGGATGCTGACGCAGGATCCGGCCGAAGGCAAAGCCTGGTTCGTCGCCGATTATTGCCGGAGGGTGGAAGTCTACGATCAAAAGACGCTCCTGGCAAAGCGCAACGCCAAAATGAAAGAAGAGCGCGCCAAAACCAAAAACGCAAAAACACTGGCCGCCAAGATCAGCGCCTGGATGATGGACGATCAGGACAGAAAGCCGGCGGGACAGTGGAAACCGGCCGATCCGAAAAAAGACATCGCGCGCATCATTGAGTTTCTCAAGAAAAGATCCGCTACGGGCTCTGCGCGCTACGACCCCTTGAAAGCCTATTCCGGTTACGGCGCCCTGCTGCTTGCCGCCATTCATTTCCACCGGATGGGATACACCCATGAAGCCAATGAAATCGTCGGCCTGCTCTTCGAAGTGTCCCAGGATCAACGCCTGGTGCTCACCCAGGGACTGGGCCGGCTTGCTGACGCCTGTTATTCGGACATCACGGATGCGTTCTTCGCGACCGGCGACTGGAATGCCTACGCCCAGGCCCTCCATTCCCTCCTGACCGAGTTTTCCACGTCCTGGGACAAGTCGCCCGCGGTCCAGCGCCTCGCAGAACGCGTGACCGCCCGCGCCGCCCAGAAACAGGCGCCCCCTATTGCCGGCGAAGATCTCACCGACGAGGACCGTCAGCTCGCCAACGAACTGGCCGCCGCCACCAACCTGAACCGGTCCCTCATGGCCGGCATGCTCCGGGGCCAGAACTGGATTCTGCCCGACCCCTCGCTGGCGCAACACCTGCCGCCGGGATCGAGCAATGTTCTTTCGCGCATCCTGGACCGCGGCATCAAGTCCGTCCCCCTGCTGCTTGCCCTGGTCAAGGACGACCGCATGACCATGGTGAATATCCAAAGTTTGAATCGAACCAGCTTCACCTCCTTCTCGGACGACGAGGGCATGACCGAGGAACGCATCCAGCAGACGTACGATTCCCTGCAGCGTCCGGCGTCACGCTCCGAAATCGCCGTGATGCTCCTTGCACCGCTCTTAAAGCAGGAAGACGATCTGCGCGGCAATCGTCCGAAGCCGACGCGCGACGAGATTCACGAGCAGGCCGCCGCCTTCTACGCAGCGCACAAGAACCAATCGCCCGCGGAACTGGCGCACTATTTTCTCAAAGAAGGCGACGACAACCAGCGCAACATGGCGATCCATTTGCTGATCCAGTCCGGCGGCACCCAGGACGTGGCGGCCATCGAAGGCTTCCTGCTGAACCCGGACAACCTGATGCGCCGATTGCAGCTGGCCAGCATGTATGTGATGCAGCGCAAAGAAAAGGCGAAGGATTTTGTCGGGCACTATGCAGACCTGCTCAACCAACAGATGACCAACACCAGCGATAACGAGATGTTCAAGCGGGACGATTTCAAGCAGGCGGTCGAGCGGAACCTGACCCAGATGCAACTCATGACCGCCGCGCCCAAACCCTTCGCGGAGATCCTGGACAAGATCACGGCGGGAACGAACGACTGGGATATATCCGCCACAGGTTTATACCAGGCCATGCAGGGGAAAAAGCCGGACGAACTTTTGCCGCCGCTGCTCAGCGCCGCCGGAAAGGCAACCAACGCGGACTTGCGGATCAAATTGATCGGCATGACCATGGCGGCGACCCACATGCAAAACGCCGAGGAGGAGGAGGAGGAGATTCCGCCGCCCCTCGATATCGCGAAAACGGCCGCCTTGTGGAAACCCCTGCTGGCCGACAACCGCGCCGCCGAAACCGAGACCCCCTTTTCCGACCGGCTCGGCACGGTCGGCGACACGGCCGCGCAAGCGATCGAAATGCTTTACAGCGATGAAGCGCAGATGGATCCCTACGCGCGCTACTGGAGCCAGGGCCCGAAGATAGCGCGGGTCATGAAAGCCCGGGCCGAGGCCCGGCTGGCTGGAAAAAAAGCCGGCGAACTGCCGCCCTTGCCGTCGGCCGACAAAGTGAGCAAGGCGGAGAGAAAGAAAATTGTTGATCAACTCCTGCGGACCAAGGCGGACGAACTGGCGGCGCAGATCAAAGCCCTGGGCCCGGATAGCCTGGCGGCCCTCGGCGAGGAAGCCGATGATAACACCGTCCTCAGCGCCAAGCTGGCGCCGTTGGCCAACACCATCACCGAGGTTGCCTTCAAGCCGCACAAGGGAGAAAAAGCCACGGAACTGGATGCGCTCAAAGGCAAACAGCTCGACAAAATACAGATTGAGCTGCTGCTGGGAGTTTGCCGCCGATTCACGGAGGAGGGCAAACCCTGTTATCTCGCCATTAAACGCCAGGCCGATTTGGACGGCACCACGGTCCGAATGCAGGTGTTGTCAGCCACAAACATGAGCGCCGACACACGTCAGTATTTCGGACACTTCAGTTTCGGTTCCAACAAGAAGGCCATGATCAACGCCCTCTTGCATGGTCCGGAGCTGAATGCCGGGGCCATGTGGTTCGTCGAACAGAAGGCCTCGCCGGCGCCGGGCACGAACACCCCGGCAGCGCAGGCCCACGAGACCGACGAGTTGACCGAAAAGGACATGCTGGAAGAAGCCAGCGCTTCGATGAATGAACGCCTCGCCGAACAGCAACTGGAATTCTGGAAAACAGCGGAGGAATTATGCCAAGGCAGCGGCAACAGCTGCCAGGCGGCGGCAATCATGTTTTTCGGAGTTCCGGTGCTTCCCGAGGGCGCAAAGACCCAGGGGAATGTGCGGAACCGCACACGCTTTTCCTCCGGCGAGGGGATCATCGAATAACGTCCCGCCGTTCCAGCAACGCTGCCGGCGCGCTCACGATGCGGGCTGTGCCCGCAACCCAAGGTACCGCAGGGGTTTCCTTCAACGGCGGGCAAGGCCAGCTTTGGCTGGAGGCAGGCACGCGGCGCACCGCGCTCTACTCGTGTAAGCGCAAGCGCCGGAAGCCTGCAGACGGCTCAAGATCGCCGCCGCATTTTGCGAACCCAATTCGAAACACGCGCAGCATAAAACAGACGAGGAAGCAGTACTCATCATAGGAGGGAAATCACGATGCCGGACTCAAACGCCGAACTGTGGGCCGCCGTCCAGGAGAAGGTTGCCGCGCTGCGGGCTGAAATCGCCAAGGTCATTGTCGGCCAGAACGCGATTGTCGACCAGATGCTGACGGCCCTGCTGTGCAAGGGGCACTGTCTGATCGTCGGCGTGCCCGGCTTGGCCAAGACCCTGCTGGTCAGCACTCTCGGTCAAACCCTCGGGCTGTCCTTCCGCCGCATCCAGTTTACGCCGGACCTGATGCCCATGGACATCCTCGGCAGCGAGATCCTGCAAAGCACGGGCGCCGACAGCCGCCGCTTCGAGTTCGCCCCCGGCCCGATCTTTGCCAACCTGATCCTGGCCGATGAAATCAACCGCGCCTCGCCGAAAACCCAGGCCGCCCTGCTGGAAGCCATGCAGGAGAAGCAGGTGACGGTGGCCGGAAAGACCATGCCCCTGGCCGAACCGTTCATCGTGTTCGCCACCCAGAACCCGATCGAGCACGAAGGCACGTATCCCCTTCCGGAAGCCCAGCTCGACCGCTTCTTTTACAACCTCCTGATTGATTATCCGGTTCCCGCCGAAGAGCGCCAGATCGTGCTGCAAACCACGGGCCGCGCGTCATCCGCCGTCAAGACCGTCCTGGGCCAGGGCGAAGTGCTCGAACTCCAGAATGCCGTGCTCGACATGCCCGTGCCGGACCATGTGCTGGACTACATTCTCAAGCTGGTCCAGTCCACGCGTCCGAATTCGCCCATCGCGGACGATTATATCAAGCGTTTCGTCGCCTGGGGCGCCGGTCCGCGCGCCGCGCAAAACATGACCCGCGCGGCCAAAGCCCTGGCCCTGCTGCGCGGCAACCCGGCGGCAACGATCGAGGAGGTGCGCGAGTCCGCCCGGCCGGTGCTGCGGCATCGCGTGATTCCCAATTACAACGCCACGGGCGAAGGCATATCCGTCGAAACCATCGTCGACCACCTGCTTCAGCAAGCCCAATGAGCCATTCCCTGTTCAAGTATCTCAAGGCGGAAGATATCCGGAAACTGGCTAGCTTCGAGTTCGCGCCCCGCGCGCTCGTGGAAGGCTACCTGGCCGGCCGGCACAAGGCCTACACGCGCGGCTCGTCCATCGATTTCCGCGATTACCGCGAGTACGTGCCGGGCGACGACCTGGCCCTGGTGGACTGGCGGGTCTTTGCCCGCACCGACCGCCAATACCTGCGCACCTACGACCAGGAATCGCACCTGGAATGCCATGTCTTCCTGGACAGCAGCGCGTCCATGGGGTTCGGCCGCAGCCTGACCAAGCTGGAGTACGCGTCATTCTTCGCCGCCGCGCTCTGTTACCTCGTGATCAAAAACACCGACCGCGTTTCGCTCCAGATTTTCGACGATAAGATCAGGAAGTATTATCCGCTGGGCAGCACCGGGCGCCACCTGCAAACCCTGATGCACGCCCTGGAGCACAACCGGCCCGGCAACAGGACCTCGGCGGCCGAGGCCCTGAAGCGTTCCTTTCCCCTGCTGAAGACCAAGGGAAGCCTGGTGGTCATTTCCGACTTCTTCGACGATCCCGCCGCCATTTTCAACGCCCTGAACCCCTACCTGCACCGCGGCTTCCGCGTTCATTTCTTTCATATCCTGACGCCCGAGGAAATCGATCTTGAAGACCGCGGGTTGCTGACGTTCGCGGACATGGAAACCGGCCGGCGGGTCATCGCCCACAGCGCCAACCTGCGCGTCCCGTACCGCCAGGCCATCCAGCGCCACGTCGACAGCCTGCGCGAACTCGCCATGCGCCGGCAGGTCGATTACATGCTCGCCCGGACCGACACCCATTATTTCAAACTCTTTGACAGGTTGACGCAATGACGTTTGTCATCGGCAATAGCGCCCTGTGGCCGTTCCTGTTGCTGCTGGCCGTGCCCCTGGCGCTGCATTTGTTTGCGCGCAGCCGGCCGCCGGTCTATTTCTTCAGCTCCGTCGAGTTCATCCGGCGCATCGTCCGTTCCACCCTGCGCATCAAGCGTCCCAAGGACTGGCTGCTGCTGCTGCTGCGCACGCTGATATTTGCCGCCGTGATCCTGCTGTTCCTGCGCCCGGTGTATTTCGCGCAACGCAAGCTGGCCGGGCCGTTCCAGAAGAGACATGTCGCGATCGTCGTTGATGCCACGGCGTCCATGGCTTACCCGGACGGCGCGCAGACGCGCTTTGCCACGGCCTGCGCCGAAGCCGCCGCCATTCTCTCCGGGCTCTCCGCGCGCGATACCGCCAACCTCGTCTGGCTCAGCGCGAACCCCGAATCCGTTTTTCCGGAAATGGGCGTCAACTTCGGTTTTTTGCAGGAGGTCCTGCGCCAGCGGACGGTGACGGTCGAGGCCGGCGCCATCGACAAGACTCTGAGCCTGGCCGTCAACCTGCTGGAAGGACAGGAAGGACGCCGCGAAATCTGCGTCATTTCCGATTTTCAGAAATCGGCCTGGGAATCGGTGCAAATCACCCTGCCGCCCGCCATCGATTTGATCAAGATCAAAATCGGCGCCGTTGACGGCGCCAATGCTGCCCTGATGGACATCCGCCTGGATCCTTGCCGTCCGCTGGTTGGCGAGGATACCGCGATTTCTTGCGAGGTCTGCAATTATTCGCCCCAACCCGTGCGCAAAACCGTATTCCTCAGCGTTGGCGAGCGCCGCCTTTCCCATGATTTGATGGTTCCGGCCTGGAACAAAGCCACGGCCGTTTTCAAGCACCGTTTCACCGCGGCCGGGGTTGTGCCGCTAACCGCCCGCCTGTCCGAAGACCTATTCCCAGCCGACGACCGCATGGCATCGGTCGCAGAAGTCAGCGAGTTCGTGCGCGTCGGCATGTTGCCCGCGGAGCCGCTTACCGCGGCAGCCTGGCAGCGCGCCCTGCGGGCCCTCGGCTGGGTCAAGCTGGATGTCTTGGCGTCCGCCGGCCAGGCTGGGAGTCCCTCGCGGGACGCCCTTTTTCTATCCGGCTGGGATGGCGGCGACAGCGCGCCATTGCGCCAGGCCCTCCTGGCCGGCCGCGCGATCGTCTGTACCCCGGCCCGCGACCTGCCGCTCAGCCGCATCGCGGCCCTGGTGGACGGCGCGCAGCGGCCGGACGGCGACCTTTTCCGCTGGGAGCAGGACAAGGCCGGGCATACGCTCTCCATCAGGCGGGAGCAGGATCCAGTCTTCCGCATTTTCAGCAACGGCGAATTCGGCGATTTGTCGCGGGCTTCCTTCGGCGGGCGTTTCATGTTTCCGGCGGCGGCCCTGCCAGCGGGCGACCTGCTCCTGGCCTATGACGACGGGCAGCCGGCGCTCATTCGGTACCCGGCCGGCCTGGGCCTCCTCTACCTGTGGAACATGCCGCTCGACCCCGAATTCAGCAACTGGCCGAAACGCTCCGACTTTCTCCCCTTCCTCGCCGAGTTGCTGCTCGCCAGCCGAAGCGGGTCGGGTGGGGAATACGAGGTGTCCCGGCTGACCACCGGTGAACAAGCGGGACTGCGGCTGGACCGCGACCTGCCGTCTTCGGAACTGGCCCTGCGCGACGAGGACGGGCAGGCGATCCCCTTGCGCGAGACGCGCGGATCGGGCCACGCGATGTGGCTGGCCGGGCAATCCCTTAACCCGGGACTCTACACCTGGCAGCACCTGGACAAACCGCTGGCCTGGACCGTGGTGGAATTTCCGTCCGTCGAATCCGACTTGCGCGTCATTCCGCCGGAAGAATTGCAGCAACGGAACCTGGGCGCCGCCATCGTCGCGCGCGGCTTGAGCCTGCGCGACATGCACGAAGGCATAGCGCTTTGGCCCTACCTGCTGGCGCTTGCCCTGGCGGCTCTGCTGGCGGAGGGCCTGGCGGCCTGGTGGGCGGAACGATCATGAATATCAACCCGATCTTGCCTTTGGATTATCTCGTGCTGTTGCTGGCCGCGGTCTGCGTCGCCGGCGTATTCCTGGCATGGCACAGTGCCGCCAAGGCTCCGCGCCGGTTGCGCCTGCTGCTGGCGGCCCTGCGTCTGCTGGCCCTGAGCGGCCTTGGATTGCTTGCCTTGAATCCCGGGCGCTGGCAGGCGCAAGCCGTGGATCCCAAGGCCGCCTGGGCCCTGCTGATCGACCGCAGCCTCAGTATGTCCACCCCGGACGCCAACGGAACCACCCGCTGGACCGAAGCCTGCCGCCTGGCCGGCAAGGCCGTGGCCACCGCGCGCAAGGATAGCGCGCGGATTTTCACTTTTGCCGGAGAGCTCGAAGCGCCGGTCGCCGATCCCGCCCGGCTGGGCAACCTCACACCCGACGGACCGGATACCGACATCCCCGATTCCATCTTCGCGGCGCTCACCGCCTTCCGCGCCGGCGACACCAGGCTGACCGGCCTGCTCGTGCTTTCCGACGGACGCCAGGTGGCCGCGACTGAGCCCCGCAAGGCAACGCTCCTGGCGCGTTCCCGCGGATCGCCGATCTTCACCCTCGCGCTGGGCGGGCCCGTGACCAACAAGGACCTTTCCATCGCCATGGAACGCAGGCAATACGTGACGTTCACGGGCCAGAAGCTGAAACTCATGGCGCGCGTGACCAACGCCGGATTGGGCGCGGTCTCCCCGACCGTCCAACTGATCGATCCGGCCGGAAAAGTCGTTGCCGAACAGAAGGTGGTTTTTACCAATGACGGCGTCATGCCCGTCCAACTCGAGATCGCGCCGCCGGAGCACGGTTATTTCCAGTATCGCGCCCGCCTGCCGGCCTGGGGCGGCGACGTCCGCGAGGCCAACAACGAGTCCGTCGCCGGCGTCGCCGTGCTGGCCAGTAAAATCCGGATTTTCATGGCGGAAGGCACCCCGTTCTGGGACAGCAAGTTTTTGACCCAGCTCCTGCGCCAGCAAACCAACATGGACGTCACCTCCGTTTACCGCCTCTCGGCGAACCGCTACTTCAGGGTGGATACCGACGCCTCCCGGGTGGCCGACGCGTCCGAACCGATATTCCCGGATGACGCCGCGCTGGCAAAATACGATTTGATGATCTTCGGGCGCGGCGCGGAATATTTTCTGACGCCGGACCGCATCCAAGGCTTGAAGAACTTTGTCGGCCGCCAGGGCGGCTGCGTCATCTTTGCCCGCGGCAAACCCTACAGCGGCAGCTTTCCTGAATTGGAACCACTCGAACCGGCCTCATGGGGCGAGATCATCGGGCAGCCGTTTCGTTTGCGGCCGACCCAGGAAGGCGAATACGCGGGCTTGTTCGGCGAACTGCTGCCCGACCGCGGCAACCCCGTCTGGACCCAATTGTCGCCGCTGCGGCAGGCGCATCGCTGCCAGCGGCTGAAAGCTTTTACCCGCGTGCTGGCCGAGGGCGTCGGCGCCGCCACCGACGCCGGCGCCGCTTTCTCGTTCCCGCTCGTCTTCAGCCAGCGCTACGGCAAGGGCATCGTGGTCGTGGTCAACGCCGAGGACCTCTGGCAATGGTTCTTTTTTCCCGCCCTCAGCACGGCCGGCGAAATTTACCAGGATTTCTGGATTCAATTGTTCACCTGGGCGGGAACATATTCCGATTTCCTGCCCGGCCGGCAATATGCCCTGCGCCTTGGCGAAAGCCTGGTCTATCCGGACGTGCCCGTCCGGGCCCGAATTTTCCGGCGGGCCGCCGCGGCCGAAACCAATGCGCCCTCGATCCGGGTGTTGCAGGGCGACCGGCAGGTGCTCGAACTGCCCGCCACCCCCGCCGGCGACGATGGGCGCTGGGACGCTATTTTCAGCCTCAAGCAGCCCGGGATGTACCGCGTGGAACTGGCCGGATTGGACCCGACCTCGGTCGAGGGCGTGTATGCCACGCTCGGCATCAGGGCGCCGCCTTCGGAAATCGATGATTTCAGCGCTGACCCGGCTTTCCTGGCCAAACTGGCTGAGGCTTCCGGCGGACGCTCGATCGGGGAGCAAGATCTGGAATCCGCGATCCATGAACTCGACCCGGCCACCCGGCCAATGAACCTGGAGAAAGCCGCATGGGCGCCGCTGTGGAACCGCGCCTGGGTGCTGAGCCTGCTGTTGGGTCTGCTCGGCCTCGAATGGTTGATCCGGCGCCGCAACGGATTATTATAGCGGCATTGTTTCCATATCATGAACACGACGGATCACACCGCGGGCTGCGATCTCAATGCCGCGCTGACGCGAATGAAGCACAGCTGGCAATCTGGCTTGCTGCTGTGCGCCGCCGTGCGCCTGGCCGGCGAAGCGCTGGTGGCCCTCTCCGTCTACGGTGTGGCCGACGCCTTCCTCGCCCTGGCGGACGGCGTCCGCATCGTCCTGGGAATCCTGCTGGCCGCCGCGCTGGCCGCGCTCGCCGTGGCGCGGGTGATCCGCATGTTACGGATCACGAACGAACAGATGGCCCGGCGGGGCGACTCCCTTCTGCGGAGTTCCCGACGCGCCGTGCTCAGCGCCTGGGAACTGGACCGTTGGATTTCCGCCGGCGGAGCCGGCGGAGTCAGCGCCGGGCTCACGCGCTTCCTGGTCGAACGCAGCATCGGGCTGGCGACCGCCAGCCTGCGCGGCCTGCAATGGAAGGAGTATTTCCCTTTCGCCGAAGTCCGGCGCGAATTGAAAGCGGCGGGCTTGAAACTGCTGATCCCCGTTTTCCTGCTGATCCTCAATCCAAACGCCGCCAGGACGGTTTTGGGACGCATGCTCCTGCCAGGGCGCGACATTCCCCCCTATAGCCGCTACACCCTCACGGTTTCCCCAGCCCAACCTTCCGTGTTTTATGGCGGCACGGTCGAATTGGCCGTGGACATCGTCGGCGGCCCGGTCAACTCGCCGGTCGCCTTCGTCACCCGTTACCAGGGCCGGCGCCAATCGGTGGCCTGTTTCCAGGAAAGCCCCCAACGGTTCGCCCAGCGCCTGGAGCGGGTCGTCAGCCCGGTCGAGGTGTGTTTCAGCATGGGCAAAGCCCGCAGCCGCTGGCATCCGGTGCAGGTCATTTACCAGCCGATCATCACCCTGGCCGAGGTGGCCATCAGCCCGCCGGCGTATACCCTCCTTCCCCAGCGCCGATTCTTCGCCGGAACCGAAAGCCTGGCGGGCATCCGGGGCTCGCGGGCCTCCTTGACCCTCACCAGCAACCGCCCCCTCCTGGACGGCGTCATGACCCTTACTTACCGCAGCGGCACGGGACGCGACGAAGCCATGCGCGGCCTGAAAACCGGCGCGCACACCGTCACGTTCGACTGGACCCTCAAGGAGCCGGCCCAGCTGGAGCTGTCCGTGCGCGACATGCGCGGCGCAAAAAACAAGGAGCCCTACAAGCTGGATCAAAAGGTCCTACCGGATAATCCTCCGGAAGCGGCCATCACCGAGCCGGTCGGCTTTGCCCTGGCCACGCCCAAAATTACGCTGGCACTGCAGGGGTATGCCGCCGACGATTACGGGCTGCGCCGGGTGGAATTGGTCCAGACGGTGGCCGGCTACCGCGACCGGGCCAAATTCATTGGTCCGGCAAGCCCGGAGCGCCGCTTCGATTTCGACGCGCCGGCCGATCTGCAGGCGATCGGCGTCGAGGCGGGGCAGCTCCTGGAATTCTACCTCGAAGCCTCGGACCAGAACCCGCTCATGACCGGGGCCACGGCCTCCGATATCGTTCGCGTTCGCATCATATCCGAGGACGACTACGCGGCCATCCTACGGGAGCGCACGACCCTGGACGCCTTCCTAAACCGCTACCGCCGGCTGACGGAAAGCCTGGCCGAGGTAAAAACCGCCTTGCGCGAATTCAAGGCGGCAGCCGAGTCGGGCCGCGCCCCGGCGTCCGAACTGGAACGCCTTCGGGAGCGGGCGGCGCGGGTTCATGAGACGGCGGCGGACCTGTTCTACAAGACCTCGACGGATTTCCCGATTTTCGATTGCGAAGCGACCCTGGCGGACGCGCTGGCGGCCCTGATCAATCCCCTGCGGAAGAACGAACAAATGCTGGCGCTGGTCATGACCTCGGACCCGCGTCTGCCACAAATCATCGACCTCATGCTGGCGCGGCTGGGGGAGCAGGAAGCAAGCCTGGGCGCCGAAACCCAACGCGCCGAAGATATCGCCCGCGTGGCGCGCGTGATGGAAGCAGCCGCCGTCTTCAATGCCATCGTGCTCCGGCAGACTGCCCTGGTCAGGCGGCTGGCCCGCTTCGAGCCGCCGGCCTCCGAAAAAAGCAATGCGCTCCTGGCCGCCCTCGGCCGGAACCAGGCCGAAATCCGGGAGGCCCTGGCCGCCCTGTGCGACCGCATCGAGGAGGCGGCGGGCCGCCTGCCGGAAGACTATGCCGAGCTTGGGGACAGCGCCCGGGAATTTGTCGACGCCCTCGCCGAAAGTGGCATCGCGGAACTGATGCAGGCGGCGGTCACGGCGGCGGGAAACCAAGCCGGCCCGCAAACGGCCCGCCATGCCCGCCATGCCCTGGAGAAACTGCTCGAACTGGCCAAGTCCCAGGGCAACTCGCCCTTCGGGGGCTTAACCGGCAAGCGCATGAATTTCGGCGTCGGCCCGGGCTTGAAAGACACCCTGGAACAGATGCTGGCGGCGATGAACCCGGGACAGGGCAACGGCGCCAAACCGGGCTTCTTCGGCGTCGGCTGGGGCGGCGGCAATACCGACGACGGCTTCGCGATGGCGCAAACGTCGCTGCTCGACATCCCGGTCTTCGGTCCGGCGCGTGACATGCCGCCCGCTCCCGGCGGCGGCAGCGGGACGGGCCAGTCGAATGCCACCTGCCAAGCCGGCGCGCCGGTCACCGCCACGGCCGCCGACACGCTGACGGTGCCGGCAAAAGGGCCGCCGCCGGGCGAAAGCCTGCCGGCGGAAAACATTCCCGAGAAATACCGCGAAGCGCTCAAGCGTTACTTCAACCAGGAGGGCAACCCTTCATGATCGCGGCCTCCAAGCAAACGGGTCCATCGCAAGCGGTGAAACAGGCAAGCTGCGCCGGCCGCAGCCTGCCCGCAAGGCTTTGCCCGCCGATGCCGGCGGGTCAAACGCGTCCCTCCAAAAGCGCCCTGGCGGGAGTGATCCTGGCCGCCGGCCTGCTGGCGGGGCCGGTTGCGGCCAAGGAAGGCACCATCCAGTGCGCCAATTTGATTTACGGCGGAACGCATACCTCGCGTTGTTTCAGCGACGAATTCCTCAGCGCGGTCCAGAAACAGACCACGATTCCCACCGAGCGCCGCTTCAAGAGCGTTAAGCTCGGTTCCGATGAGTTATTCCAATACCCGTTCGTGGTGATGACTGGCGAGTCGAATTTTCATTTCACCGGGCCGGAACGCGAGAACCTGAAAAAGTATTTGACCCGCGGCGGTTTCCTGCTGGCTTCCGCCGGATGTTCCAACAAGGACTGGGACCGCGCCTTCCGGCGAGAAATGCGCGTGATGTTCGGCGATCACAGCCTGAAGAATATCGAGATGACCCATCCCCTCTTCCACACCGTGCACGAGATCAAGGAGTTAAAGCTGCAACACGCCGGCGACAACGCGCAGCTGCAGGGCATCGAATCGAACGGCAAGCTGGCGGTCGTCTATTCACCCCACGGCTTGAACGACACCTCCCACACCGTGGGTTGCTGCTGTTGCGGCGGCAACGAGATCGTCAATTCGCTAGAAATGAACGTGAATATCGTCGTCTACGCCTTGTTGTATTAAACCCATGAACCAGCTCCGGCCATGCCTGCTCATTGTTAGCGCCCTCCTGGCGGCAAGCCTTCCGGCGCCGGCCATCCCGACCGCGCCCAGGATCGAACCGACCCCGGCCGTCATCTCGAACGCCCCGCCCCCCCTGGTATGGCACACCAGCCTGAAGCCGGCACTGCTCAAGGCCGCCGCCGAATACCAGCCGGCGCTCGTGCTTTTCAGCACGCCCGCCTGCCCGTGGTGCCTGCGCCTGAAAGCAGAAATGATGGATGACCCCGACACCCACGCCCTGCTTCAACATTTTGCGCTGGTTGAAATCGACGCCGGCGACGATCCCGAAATGGCCGCCGCCTACCAGATCGCCGGTGTGCCGACCCTGGTTGTTCTTTCGGCCGGCGGCGACGTTCAGCAATATGCCTCGGGCTATCGAACACCGCAAGAGGTGCGCGAGGTCTTGAAGGCCGCCTTGAATCCGGAATTCCTGCGCCGCCAGGACCCCGCCTATTCCGCCCTGATGAAAATGCTGGCCGACCAGAAAGTGCCCGCCGATCAATGGCCGGATATCCTGACCGCCCTGGGTTCTCCCGTAAAGCGCAAGACGCTGCATGACGCCATCCTAGGCCTGGCGCCGTTTCCCAAACAAGACCTGGCCGGCATGCTGCGCCATCCCCGCCTGGCCGTGCGCCTGGGCGCGCTGGAAATATTGGAGGAAATGACCGGGGACGCCTTCGGGTTCGACCCCTGGCTCGCCCCGGGCGCGACCGAAAACCAGGCTGCCGCGGATCAATGGTCGGCCTGGGTCTCGTCCACCAACAGACAGGCCACCCTATATGCCACCTTGACCCAGGACCAGATCAACGCCTATATCCGCGACTTGATTTCCGATCATCCCGATCGCGCGCGGCGCGCCCGGCAGATGCTTCATAACGGCGGCCCGTCAGTGGCCGGCGCCCTGGCCGGGTTCCTGGAGGAAAATCCGGGATTACCCCCGGCCGCCGCCATGACCGTCAAGGAGGTGCAATATGCCAATCTGCTGGCGGGGATCGACGGCAGCGACCCCCATTCCCTGGCGCACCATCTGGTCTTCGGTTCGCTGGATGTCCGCCAGAGCAGTATTCCCAAATTGATGACGGCCGGAGCCGGCGCGCTGGTGATCCTGCAGGATTTCCTGAACGATCCCGACCCCATGCTGCGCGAGGCCGCGATCGACACCTTGATCGCCGCCAACAGCATGAGCGCGCCCGCCTTGCTGGAAAAACGGCTCAAGGTGGAAAACGATCCGGAAGTGGTCTGCGCGATGCTGCGCGGTCTGGGCCGCGTCAAGAGCAAGCGGGGGCTGGCCGTGCTGATCTCGTACCTGGACCATGCCAACGAGGACCTGGCCGTCACCGCCCTGAACAGCGTCACCCGTTTGAAGGCCAAAGCAGCCGTGGCCCCCGTGGAAGCATGCCTGAAAGACCCGCGTTGGCGCGTCCGGGTCGCGGCCCTGGAGGCGATCGGCGCCTTGAAAACAAGCACTCTGACCGATAAGGTCGTCGCGCTATTGAACGATCCCGACGAATTCGCGCGTTATACCGCGGTTAAGACGCTGTCCTTGATTGCCGATAAAAAAGCGGCGCCCAAGCTCGAAAAGGTTTTCCTCAAGGAGGACGGGCTGAAGGGCGCTGTGGTCGCGGCCTTTGTCAGTATGGAACTGCCCCTGCCGGCAAGTTTCAAGCCGGCTTTGGCCGGCAAAAACCCGGAGGTGCTGCTCTCCGTCATCGAGGCCATCGACTCGGACCAGAAGCCCTGCATCGACCTGGCCTCCGATTTCATTAATCACGAAAACCCCGATGTCGCCTGCGCCGCTATTCGCATTGCGGCCGCGCACGGCATGAAGATCCCCGCCATCCGCGCCCGAATCGTCGAGACGCTCATATCCGGCTCTCGGGAAAGAAAATTGGCAGCGCTGGAGGCCATCCCCCCGCCCGAGGCCAAGGATCGGCTGCCTTCTTTTGGGGCTCCCGCACCGCCGCCGGCGCTTGCGGCGCCGGGAACAAACCCTCCGGCCCCCATCGATTCCCTCTTCGACGATTTCCTTGGCGCCGGCGGGGCCAGCCCGACTCCTGCAGCCCAGCCCGCTCCTGCAACCCCCGCCCCGGCAGCCCCGCAAGGGGTTGCGCTGGACGATATCCTGACCGCATTTTCTCAGGCCGACGCCGGCCGGACGACAGGCGGCGTGTCCGCCGCCGCGTCCCCGGAAAGCGCACACCCCGGAGAGCGGTCCCCTGCGCGCTACACCACGGAACGGTTATTGCAGGAAGTCGACACACTGCGGGCCGGGTCCGACCCCGAAATCTCTTTCCGGGCCGCCCTGTTGCTTACCCGCTACGGCAGTCCGGCGGGCCTGGCCTATCTCCAGAACGGGCTGGCGGAGCGGTCCGTCGCGGAACGGCTGGCGGTCGCCGACAGTCTCGACGGCGTGGCCGGCAGGGCGCCGAGCCATTGCCTGCGTTTGCTGCTGAACGATCCCGCCGACACGGTCCGCCAAACGGTCATCGCGTCTGCCCTGGAAAGTCTCGATACCCCTGCGATCCTGGATTTCTTGTTCGAAGAGCTTTTGCGCCGCGGCACACGCCTCAAGCCCTACGAATTATACACCTACGAATTATCGAACGCGGACCGCAACCCGGCGGCCAGGCAGAACCTGCTCAAGTGGGCCCGGCGCCTGATCGCGGAAAGCACGGACCCGGAGACCCAGGATCTGGGAATATTCCTGCTGGAAGGATATGGAACCAAGCAGGATGCCCAACGCATCCGTCCTTTCCTGCAAGCCGAGAACCCCTTCCTGCGCCGCGCGGCCTATCATGCGCTCGGCAAACTGGATACCCCGGCATTTACCAACCTGGCCGGCGCCGCCGCGTCCGATTCGTCCGAATATGTCCGCACCGTCGTGCCCGACATTTACAACCGCGGAAGATCGCAATGGATTAATTATTTCGACCTGGAGCATTTCTCGTACAATTATTCTTCTTTCTCCTCGTATGACCGGCAAAGCCGCCCCTTGCCGCCGGATATCGAAGCGCTCTTGTTCAGGCTGACCCGCGACGCATCGCCCAAGGTGCGGATCGAGGCGTTTTTCAGTCTGCTCGAAAACCGCAAAGCACTGAACCTGGCCGAATTTGCCGCGACCATTGACAGTTTTCCCGACCGCATGGAAATCCGTTCGCGCGTTACGGATTATCTCAGCTCCAACTTCGAGAATCTCGGTAAGGGGTTCGGCATCCTGTTGCGCTACCTTGATGACAACCGCGGGGACAGCGAGCGCTTCCAAAAGATACGCAAGCATTTCGACATGGGGGACGAGGAAGAGGCGGATGCCGCGGCCCTGTCGGCCCGGTTGGCCAAACCGTCCGCTCGCATGGCGGTTTACCTGAGCACAAACGACAACCGGCAAGCCGCCAACGCGCAACGGATCAAGATGGTGTTTTTCACCAGCGCGGGCTGCGCCGACTGCGCCCGCGTGAAGAGATTCCTGCCGGAGCTGCGCGAATTGTTCCCGTGGCTGGATGCTCGGACCCACGACTTACGCACGATCAGGGCCATGAAGCTGAACGAGGCCTTGTGCGAAAGATTCGGCGTGCCCGACAACCTGCGCCTGGTCTCCCCCGCCGTCTTCGCCAACGGCGGCTTTCTCATCAAGAAGGACATCACCTTCGAACGGCTGGCTGATCTCCTCGCGCGTTCGGCGACCATGTCCGCAGAGGACTGGCTGGCCGCGCCGGAAGTGGACTTGGCGGCGGCCGGACATGCCATCGCCCGGCGCTACGCGGCACTTTCGCCGCTGCTTGTGGCCGGCAGTGGATTTCTGGACGGCATCAACCCCTGCGCTTTCGCGACCCTGATCTTCCTCGTTTCGTACCTGCAGATCGCGCGCCACAAACCGCGCGAAACCGTCCAGGTTGCCGCCGCCTTCATCAGCGGCGTGTTCCTGGCCTATCTCGGGCTGGGCCTCGGGTTGGCACAGATCATCTCCCGGATGATGGTGCTCAACAAAGCAAGCCTGGTGCTCAACTGGGGATTGGCTGCCTTGGTCCTGGTATTGATGGTGTTGAACATACGGGATGGCATTTTATGCCTGCAGGGGCGCTTGGCGGAAACGGCGCTTCAGCTTCCCGCATTTTTAAAGAAGGCCACTCACATCGTCATTCGCCGCGGCGCCCGTCACGCCCGTTTTGTAGTCGCCGCGTTTATCGTCGGCTTGGTCATCTCCCTGTTGGAATTGGCCTGCACGGGCCAGGTCTATGCCCCGACGATCGGATTTATCGTCCAGACCCAGGGACTTTCGGCTCGCGCTGTCGGCCTGCTCATCCTGTATAATGCTGCGTTTATTCTGCCGCTGATCGCCGTGTTCACGCTGGTTCTTTTCGGTCTGACCGCAGGGCGAATGACGCTCTGGCTCCAGCGGCACGCCGCGGCCGTCAAGTTCGGCACGGCCGGCCTCTTCCTGGCTCTCTTTATCCTTTTCTTTATCTGGGCCGGGCCGCGCTGAATGGATTTGCGGTCAATTCTCAACCCACCTTCAAGCAGCGGTCAACCTGAAGGACACGAATAAGGAACAGGCTAGAATCGATTCGGTTTTTATCCGGAGCCATCAGCGCCATCCGCGGTCAACAAACTCCGGAATCGAAGTTATTAACCGCAAAGAACGCAGAGATCGCAAAGATAAAACAGATTCTGGTTTAAGGCGGGCTTGCGCCCGCCGCGGCTGGCGTCACGCCGGCCCTCCCAAAACAAACACGCAAAAAAGTGTATCTTCACGGGATAGCGTCTAATAATATTTCTATTGAAATCAGCGCCATCTTATTTTTTGGTGGTTAACAACCTGCATTTCTATGTGTTCTTTGCGATCTTTGCGGTTATTCTGGTTATGAAAATACTATTGCTTCATGCCTCGGCCGGGGCGGGCCACAAGCGGGCGGCGGAAGCGCTCGCCGCCGCCTTGGGCGGGCTCGGCGCCGAGCCCGTCGTGCGCGATATCCTCGATTTCACCGTGCCCCTGTTCCGGAAAACCTACGTCGAGGGATACCTGGACATCGTCCGGACCGTCCCCGAACTCTGGGGCTACATGTACGCCCGAACCGATCGGGCGGCCCAACCGCCATGGAAAAAGGCCACCCGCTCCCTCTTCAACCAGCTGAACACCCTGACCTTTGCGCGATTCTTCGACCGGCTGCGGCCGGATGCCACGGTCTGCACGCATTTCCTGCCGCTCGAGATCCTGGCCTCCCGGATCCCAAGGAAAGGCGTCACCACCCCCCTGCACGCAGTGGTGACGGATTTCGCGGTGCATGCGCTGTGGATATGTCCCAACGTCTCCCGCTACTACGTCGCCACCGAGGAAGCGCGCCGGCACACAATCCGGAAAGGCCAGCCCGCGGATCGCGTCAAGGTCACGGGGATCCCGATCCACCCGGTTTTTTCCACCCGGGAACCCCCGGAGTCCGCGCGCCGGCGTCTGGGGTTGAAGCCCGACCTGCCCGCGATCCTGCTCATCAGCGGCGGGTTCGGCGTCGGGCCGACAGTCCAGCTGCTGCGCTCCTTCCGGAACGACGCCTGTCCCTGCCAGATCCTGGTGGTGGTGGGAAAGAACGCGGCCATGCAACGGAAGGCGGAGGAAGCGGCCCGGGCCCTGCCGATCGCAGTCAAGGTTTACGGATTCGTGGAGAACGTCCACGAACTGATGGACGCGGCGGACCTGGTCATCAGCAAGCCCGGCGGGCTGACCAGTTCCGAGGTGCTCGCCAAGGGCAAGCCGCTGGTGATCGTCGATCCCATCCCCGGCCAAGAGCAGCGCAACTGCGAATACCTGCTTGAAGCCGGCGCGGCGGTCCGCCTGTTCGAAATCGAGGACGCGCCGGACACGATCCAGGCGCTCCTGGGCGACCGGCGACGCCTGGAGCGGATGGCCCGCCAGGCCCGGCTGACCGGCAAACCGCAGGCCGCCCTGGCCATTGCCCGGGATATCCTCGCCTCCATCCCCGGTATTTACCGGCAGTGAGTTGACGGCAGCCTGGACATCGGCTTATGCTATACCCCGGCGGTGAGGAACAGGGGCGCGGACGGTCGCGTCGGGTGTGGGTGAACAATTCACGCTGCGTAACTTATTCAGGCCAGGGGAGAACAACGGAAATGATGCCGACATCCGTTCGCGGCCTTCGTTTGCGTTCGGCGGCAGTCTGGGGCGGTCTGCCGCTGCTCGCGATCGCCATCGGCCCCGACCCATCCCGGGGCGAAAGCCGCGGGCACGCCCGGGGGGTGGTCGCCATCGGCGACATCGCCACCGGCTGGATCGCGCTCGGCGGGGTGGCGCGGAGCGGTCTGGCCATCGGCGGAGTGGCCTTCGGTCTCGTCGCCCTCGGGGGCCTTGGCCTTGGCGGCCTGGCTTTGGGCGGACTCGCCGTGGGACTGCTGGCGGCCGGCGGAGCGGCGATCGGCGGCGTCGCCTTCGGCGGCTTGGCCGTGGGCGTCTACGCCCTGGGCGGCGCCGCCTTCGGTCAGCACGTCCTTTCGGCCGTCCAGCGCAGCCCCGAGGCCGTGGAGTTTTTCAAGCACTGGCTGCCGTGGCTGCCGCTGCCGCAATGACTGCCGCCGGCCGCCAAGGCCCCGGACACTTTCCGTCCGACGCTCGCCTCCGCCACCGCCAGGGCTGATCCTGCGACCGCCCGCATGGGCCGGCAGAATAGGATTGATCCGCCGCGTCATCCCGCAGACGGGACAGGGAACGCGGCAACACCCCAGGAACATCGACCGCGCCCGACACAAGGCCGGATGCCCGCTTACCAATTAATTTGACGATCGTCAAATTAATTGGTAAGTCGCAAAACCGAAAGGCGGCATGACCTGCAGCCCGGCAAGGCCCCGCTCGCCGGCATCAGCGGAGGCAGCGCGTGTCCGGAAAACCGGTCATCGGCCACCCCGCGTTCCCCGGCCGCCGCCGCACCATGGGCAGGCGGGATTGCGCCTGACAGGCACGCAGCGGAAAGACATATCCAGGCAATCGAACATCAGCAGGCGGTTGGTCAGCGGCGCCCCGAGCTTCAGCAGGTGCTTGATCGCCTCCGCGGCCTGGATCGTCCCGATCACCCCCGGCACGACCCCCAGCGGACCCCGGTCCCGCCCGCCGGCCGCGGGGGACAGGGCGGGAAACACGCAGCGCAGGCAGGCGCTCCGGCCCGGGTGGACGGTCAAAGTCTGCCCCCGGTAGCGGTCAATGCCGCCGTAGGAACAGGGCTTACCCAGCCGCCGGCAGACTTTCGCGATCAGCCATTTTGTCCTGGCGTTGTCGACGGCATCGATGATGAAATCAAAATGCCGAAAAATGGCCGGCGCATTGCGGGCGGTCAGGCGCGCCGGGATGGCGTGGATCTTGACGGCCGGCTGAAGCGCCCGGAGTTTTTCGGCCGCGGAGTCCGTTTTCAAGCGTCCGATGTCCGCCGTGGCATGCAGAACCTGGCGCTGGAGGTTAGCCAACTCCACCACATCGTGGTCAACCAGCCCGAGGGTTCCGACGCCGGCGGCGGCCAGGTAGAGGGCGGCCGGCGAGCCCAGGCCGCCGGCGCCGACGACCAGGACGCGCCCGGCCAGCAGGCGCCGCTGGCCGCGCACCCCGATTTCCGGGAGCGTGACCTGGCGTTCAAACCGCCGCCGCTGTTCGCGGGTCAGCATCATGCGGTGCCTTCCAATGACGGCGATGCCCACACCCCAAAGAGATCAACCACGAAGGAACACCCGTACACACGAAACTCGGCTCATTTCCGGGACTATGGACCGGGGATTTCCCGCGCAACGGCCTGCCCGCCTAGCCCGAGCCCGGCCAGGGAGCGCGCGGGCCACCTGCGATCATCCGGATTATTAAGAGCACATGAGTAACCACAAAGATCGCAAAGGACGCAAAGAAACCATCATTATAAACATTTCTTTTATGCGATCTTTGCGTTCTTTGCGGTTAAACAATCCGGTATCAACCTGGAAGAGGGAATAATTTTCCGCAGCCACCGCCCCCTACCCTTTCCCGAAGAGCGACTCCTCGATGATCCCGCAGAGGATATGCGCGATCAGGATGTGGGCCTCCTGGACGCGCGGGGTTTCCGCCGAGGGCACCTGGAGGCAGAGATCGCAATGGGCTTTCAGGACCCCCCCGCCGCGACCGGTCAGGCCGATCCGGACGATCCTCCGCCGGCGGCATTCCTGGAAGGCCTTGACGATATTGGGCGAATGGCCGGAGGTTGAAATACCGATGAACACGTCGCCGGCCCGGCCCAGGGCCTGGACTTGCCGGGCGAAGATATCCCGGAAATCAGCATCGTTGCCGATGGCGGTCAGCACGGACGTATCCGTGGAGAGGGCGATGGCGGGCAGCGGGGGGCGGTCGAAGCGGAAGCGGTTCACCATTTCGCCGGCGATATGCTGGGCGTCGGCGGCGCTGCCGCCGTTCCCGGCCAGGAGCAGCTTGTGCCCGGCGCGGAACGCGGCTACGACGCGCCCGGCCGCCGCCTGGATGTCGTCGAGAAAGGCGGGACTCTTGAGAATGGCCTGCTTGACCCGGATGGATGCGGCGATTTGTTCCTTGATGGAATTTTTCATAAGATTCCTCGCTTTCCTCAGAGATGACCAACGGCTCGTTCACGCTGTTATTTATGACGCCTCTCAAAATGAGTCCGACAGTTCATTTCGGGATCCTGCCGATGACGGACAACACTCCGCGCAGCGGGGCCGCCAGCATCCGCCGCCGGCGGGTGCCGGGCGGCAGGAGCCGGTCGACACCCCGGCAGGCGGCGCGCAGCAGGCGGTAGCCGTAGGAGGTTTGGATTTCGGCGAGCACCGCGGTTCGAACCCGCAGCTCCGCCTCGAGCGCCGCGAAGCGCGCCTGCAGTTCCTGGAGCGCCTGCGCCTGCTCCTGGAGGCGGCGGGCCTGGTCGGCGACGATCTCCTGGACATGGGGCAAGGTCTCGACCTCCTTCAGGAAGCGCAGGTTGAAATTCAGGCGCTCGGCCCCGCAGACGTACGTCTGGAAATGATCTTCCATCTCGCGGTAGCGGGCCGCGGCCTCCGCGTCGATGCCGCAGCGCCGCAGGGCCTCCGCATACGGCGCGAAGCGCTCGACCCCGAACTCGCGCCACTTCAGCTGGTAGAACTCGAACAGGGCGCGGAAGGCGACGTAACCCGCCGGCACGCTCCCGGCAAACACCCACTCGTTGTCCACCAGCACCCGGCGCTCGCCGGCGACGATCACGTTGTCGAAGATCAGGTCCACCATCGCCACGGACAGGAAGGCGCCGGGCGCCTCCGCCACCCAGGGAAAGTCGGTCCGCCCGAACACGCGCCCGATTTCCTCCTGGCCCTCCGGCGCCGGGCGAGCGGCGGTCCCGAGGGCAATCTGCAGGCGGCGGAGGTAATCATCCAGCAGGGCCCAGAACCGGCTGCGGTCCCCCTGCCGGAAGGCCGCGAACAAAAGGGTGTCCAGGCTGGCCCCCTCGACGAAGTCATAGACCAGCGCCTCCGGCCCAGCGGCCTCCCGCAGCCCCGCGGGCTCGAAGCCGCCGGGAGCGGCGGCGGCGGCCTCCGCGAACCGGAGGTGCGCGCGCCGCACGCGTTCCAGGTGACCGCGCGCCTGCGGAGCCAGCGCGCGCTTGACCACCCGCTTCCGGCCACCCTCCCGGACGATCGAGGTGGCCACCTGGAACTCCGGCAGGCGGTGGTAGTTATATTTTGTGTACAGGACGTCCATGGAACCTTCGCAAATTTCTCAAAACGATCCGCCTAGCTGACCGGGGATTTTCCCGCGCGAGGGCCTGCCCGCCTAGCCCGAGCCCGGCCAGGGAGCGCGCGGGCCACCTGGTTCATCCGGATGATCAAGAAAACCTCAGACCCTTTTTCGGAAATCATCATGCGTGTTGTTTCGTGTGTCTCGTGGTGATCATTCCGGGTTGCGGGCCATAGCGCCCTATCCCCTGGCGGCCTCCACCAGGAACGCGTTGGCGAAGAGCGGGAACAATCCGCGTTCCACGACCTGGAACAGCGCCTTTGGCTCGCTGAAGAGCTGGAACCGGTCGCGGTCGTAATTCGGCGCGTTGGCGAACTTGTGGTTGGGCGCGGGCAGGCGGTCGTCGCTGAAGATCTCGGAAGGAAACTTGTAGTCGGGGTGCGGATAATGCCAGCGGCAGGCGGCGAAACCGGCTTCGGCCAGCAGGGCGGCCAGCTCGTCGCGGGCGTAGGTCACGGCGGCGGCCTCGGCGGGATAGCCCTCGATCCCCTCGAAAAATCGGCCGCTATGATCCTCCCGGGCGCCGGCGAAGTACTTGAGGCCCAGCCGGTTTTCCACCGCCAGGAGCAGGCATCCCCCCGGCGCCAGCAGGGCGCCGGCCCGGCGCAGGAGGTCCGCCGCCGGCCGGGGCGAGTGGACGAAGCTGGGGGCGTATTCCAGAACGCCCACCAGGGTCACGCGGTCGAAGGCGGCGTCCAGGGGCATGTCCATCACGTTCCCCGCCAGCACCTCCAGGTTCGGCGCCGCCACGTGCCGGTGGAAAACGATCCGGCTGCGTTTCTCCGCGAGCTCCACGGCCGTCACCCGCGCCGCTTTTTCGCACAGCAGGCCGGTCAGCGCGCCGCAGCCGGCCCCGATTTCCAGCACTCGGGCGCCGGGCGCGAACGGGTACCACTCCAGCAAGGCGCGCCGCGCCGGCGACAGGTGGTAGAGGATCGGCCAGCGCCGGTCCCGGTCCAGGAGGGCCGGGATTTCCTCCCGGCGGCCGCGGACGATCTCCAGCAGCTCGTCCTCGACGGCCCCTTCCGAGTAGGCGTCGGGTCCGCGGTAATGTTCCAGGTTGAGGGTTGCCATATGCGTCACTCGATCAAAACGGTCGCCAGGGCGTAATCGCCGGCATGGGAGAGCGAGAGCCGGACCGCGCGGCGTCCGACGGCCCGGCCGGCGTCGCCGCGCAAGTGGAATCCGGGCGCGCCGCGCGCGTCGCGGACCACCTCGACCTCCTGCCAATTCAAGGGAACCCCGAGGGCCTTGGCCAGGGCCTCCTTGGCGCAGAAGCGCGCGGCGTAGTGCTGGGCCGGGCGACCCCGCTGGTCGCAGTAATCCCGCTCGGCCGGCGTGAACACCTTGTCCGCGAACCGCGGCGTCCGCGCCAGGGCCCGCTCGATCCGCGAAATCTGCTCGATATCCGTGCCGATCAGCATTTGAAGGGTTCCAGGGTTTCCCGTCGCCCGCAACGGGCAAGGGACCACTTGCCCCGCATGCGGGGCGACGTGGCAGGCCTTGCCCCGCGTTTCGCGGGGCACCGCCGCGGACGCCCATTTCCGACGTTAAAAAAGTTCATGCGGGCTTGCGCCCACAATCCAATGAAAGAAAGAATACAACCACGGAGGCACGGAGAAAACAAGAGAAGCCTCCGTGGTTAGTCCTTTTCTTGCTTCTTATCGCGGTTCACGATGGTTTACGGACCAAGGTCCTACGGCTTCGGGCCGGCATGCTCCTCTTTCTCGATCGTGACCGCGCTATGGAGGTCATAGAAGCCCACCATTTGCGGGCCGGAGACCACCTCGAACAGGATGACGTCGTAGAGGCGGTGGAAGACCGCCAGCTTATCGCGCTCGAACCCGGTGCAGCCGAGGGAGAGCGCGTAGCGGCCCGACTGGATGTTGAGGGTCTGCCGGAACTCCACCAGGGCGCCCTCCCCTTCCCGGAACGCGCCGGTATCCATCTGCTTGAAAAACGTGTTGGTGCCCGTCACCTCCAGGCCTTTCAAATCCTTCAGCGTGAAGGCGAAAATGGGCTGCTCGATCGCGGCGTGAAAACGGACCTTCATTTTGACGGTAAACGGGCACTCGTTGTGCAGAATCTGGACCGCCTGGCCGTCCTCGTCGAACAGGCCGAAATCCTCGATCACCGCCCGGCGGTCGCCGTAGGACAGCGCGTGGGGATCCAGCGAAAACTGGTCCTTCAGCAGCGCGGCGACCGGCGTGGCGGCCGGCGCGGCCGCCGCGGCGCGCGATCCCGGAGCATCGCACTCGGCCGTCAGTTTCTTGTAGGCATCCACGGCCGCCTTGGGCGAGCCCTCCATGAGCTTCCGGCCCCGGTCGAGGACCAGGGCGCGGTCGCACTGCCGGATGACGCTGTCCAGGGCGTGGGTCACGAACAGGATCGTCTTGCCCGCTTTCCGGAAGTCGTTGAACTTGCGGAAGCATTTCGCCTGGAAGCTGAGGTCCCCCACCGCCATGGCCTCATCCACGATGAGGATGTCCGGGTCCACGTTGACGGCCACGGCGAAGGCCAGGCGCACGAACATGCCGCTGGAATAGGTTTTCACCGGCTGGTCCAGGTACTCGCCGATATCCGCGAACGCCCGGATCGCCTCCAGGCGCGCGGCCATCTGGGCGCGGCGATAGCCCATGATCGTGCCGCTGAAGAACACGTTGTCCAGTCCGCTCAGCTCCGGGTTGAACCCGGCGCCCAGCTCCAGCAGCGCGGACGCCCGGCCCCGGACCGCCGCCTGCCCGGCGGTGGGCGTCAGGATGCCGGCCAGGATCTTGAGCAGCGTGGACTTCCCCGACCCGTTTCGCCCGATGATCCCCACGGTCTCGCCCCGGCGGACCTCGAAGCCCAGGTCGCACAGCGCGTAAAAATCCTGGTGGTACTTGCGCCGGCGCGGATCCAGGGCCTCCTTCATCCGGTCCAGGGGATGATGGTAGAGGCGGTAGACCTTGCTGAGTCCTTCGACGCTGACGGCCACATCGTTCATGGTTGACACGAGGAGAGCAGCTGATCCGAAAACCCAACCCTGCCAGCGCCGGCGACGGCCGCCGCGGAGCAACCTGCCGCGGCGTCACTGAATCCAGGTATAATGACGCCGCAAACCCAGCAGGGTTTCGTCAATTGGACTTTATCAAATTCAACCAGTTTGTCATCCAGTTTGTCGCCCGCCGTGGCCGGCCTCGGTTCTTAGCGCCTTATCCTCTCGAAACCGCTATGAATAACGAGATATTATTCATCCGGATTATAATGAGAACCTTATGAAGCGGACTGTGCCCTCAACCTAGGGAGGGCGCGCATGTTGCGCGCCGATTGCGGCCGGCGGCACGCCAGCCCTCCCAACCGGCCAATCCATCGTCCCTGCCGCGCAAGGCGGCAGGAGACGCAGACCAGCAGGCGGCCGGCGGCACGCCAGCCCTCCCAACCAGCCAATCCATCGTCCCTGCCGCGCAAGGCGGCAGGAGACACAGCCCAGCATGCGGCCGCCGCGCGCTCATCAGCCGCCGCCGGGGACGCGGCGCAGTAGGCTCAGTCCCGCACCCAAGACCGCCCCGGCCAGGTTGGCCAGCGCATCCCCCCAGGAGCATTCCCGGCCGGTCCAAGGCAGGGCCGCCTGCAGCAGCTCCATGAGCAGGCCGTAGGTCCCGGCCAGCGCCGCGATCCCGGCCAGCCAGGCGGCCGCCGGGCGGCGTCCAATCCGGTCCCGCAGGGCCCAGGCCAGGACGACGGCCCAGCCCGCGTAGGCCAGGGCGTGGGCCAGTTTATCCTGGTGCGGGACGAGCGTAGGCGTCTCCGCCAGGGCGCCCGAGGGCATGACGGACACGCCCAGCAGCATGAGCGCGTAGGCCGCGACGACCAGCCGGCGTTGGACGGGAGTGCTGTTCATCTAAAAAGAAGCGTTCGGACAGGGGAGTTCCGCGCTTTCAGCGTGGTTACGAGGCGCGGAAATTTCCGGTACCTGCCGGACAAGCCGGCAGGGAAGCCCCGAATAATTCCGACCGGTTACCGGAGTCCGACGGTTCCGATTCACACGCCTCAAAGCGCCGGCGGCGAGTAATTGGGAACGATCTCCCGCAGCAGACGGCGGACCTCCTCCGGACCGCCGGTTTCCGCCGCCTGCAGCAGCCGATCCACCATCCGGTCCAAAGCCTCCTCCTCCGCCCCGGCCGTCGGCGCCGCGGCCTCCGTCGGCCGGCCGCCGGCCACTAAAATTTTTTCATGACGCGTCCGGCGGTAATGCTCGCCGTCCCGGAACAGCTCCTCGAACAACTTTTCCCCGGGCCGCAAGCCGGTGAAAACGATTTCGATATCCCGCCCCACCTGCTTGCCGGAGAGCTCGATCAGGTCCCGGGCCAAATCCACGATCCGGATCGGCTCGCCCATATCCAGCACGAACACGCCGTTCCGGCACTCCACCCCCGCCAGGGTGGCCGCCTGGAGCACGAGCTGGACGGCCTCGGGGATGGTCATGAAGTAGCGCTTGACGTCGGGATGCGTGACCGTCACCGGCCCGCCGCGGGCGATCTGTTCCCGGAACATGGGCACCACGCTCCCCCGGCTGCCGAGCACGTTGCCGAAGCGCACGGCCACGTAGGGCCGTCCGGTGCGGACGGCCGCGGCCTGCACGATCCGCTCGGCCACCCGCTTGGTGGCCCCCATGATGTTCGTCGGATTCACGGCCTTATCGGACGAAATCAGCACGAAGCGTTCGACGCCGAAGCGCTCCGCCAGGCGCGCCAGCTCCCGCGTGCCCCCGACGTTGTTGGTCACCGCGTCCTCGCAATTCGTCTCCATCATGGGCACATGCTTATGGGCGGCGGCGTGGAACACGACCTGGGGCCGGAGGGCCTCGAACACCGCCCGCAACCTGACCCGGTCGCGGACATCGGCCACGACCACGCCCAGCGGCAGCTTGGGCCAGCGGGCGCGCAGCTCGTTTTCAAAGGTAAACAGGCTGTTCTCGCCATGCCCCAGCAGCGTCAGCCGCTCGGGCGCGCAGCGGGCGATCTGGCGGCACAGCTCCGACCCGATCGAGCCGCCGCCGCCGGTCACCAGCACCCGCTTGCCGGCCAGCATGCGTTCCACCTCCTGGGCGTTGATCCGGATCGGCTCGCGGCGCAGAAGATCCTCGATATCGAGGTTGCGCAACTGGCTGACACTGACCTGGCCCGAAAGGAGCTCGTAGACCCCCGGCATCGTGCGCGACGGCACCCGGGCGGCCTCGCAGAGAGTCATGATCTCGCGGACCACCTTGCCGGGCGCGGTGGGAATGGCGATCACCACCTCGTCCACCCCGAGTTTTTCGGCCAGGCGGGGAATATCCTTGCGGGTCCCCAGCACCGGCACACCGTGGATGGACTTATGGCCCTTGGCGGGATCGTCGTCCACGAACCCCACCGGCGTGATATTGATATGCCGGCTGGAGAGCATTTCGCGGGCGATCATGGACCCGGCGTCCCCGGCGCCCACGATCAGGACGTTCTTGCCTTCGTCCCCGGGGTCGGCGCGCCGGCGGCGGCGGTGAGTCACCACCCGCACGCTGAAACGCGACCCCCCGACCACCAGCAGGGTCAGCAGTCCGTCGATGAACGGCACCGAGCGCGGCAGGCTGCGCCCCACGTCCTGCCCGAAGACATCCAGCCCCAGGATCCCGGCCCCGAAGACCAGTCCCGCAGCGACCAGGGTGGCGCTGCCGACGGCGAGCACGATGCTGAGCAGCTCGTCCACGCTGGCGTAGCGCCAGTAGCGTCGGTAGAGGCCGAACAGGAAAAACGTCGCCAGCTTCACGGCCAGGGCCAGGAGCGTGAAGCGCAGCAGGGCCGGCCCGTAGCGGGACACCCAGGCCGCGGCATCCAGGCGCAGGACCAGGGCCAGGACCGGGGTCACCGACAGGAGGACGACATCCAAAATGAATAAATAGCGATTGCGCATCTCAGGCAATTCCACCGGCTCGCCTTTGACATCCCGAAGAACCCGCAAAGCATGGCATTAATCGAACCCCGGGATTCCGCGCCAGCCCGCCCGGAACAACTGAAAAGGAATTAATAATCATAGTCGCCCGCCCCTGGGCGTCAATCACGAAAGGCGGGTCGTCACGGAACAAGGGGCGATCAAGCAAGCCGGCGTTGCAGTGTTCATTCCTTGCGTCCTGGCGCCGCAGGGGCCGCGATGAGACCGACAAAGAAGCGTTCGGCCAGGGAGGGCGCGCATGTTGCGCGCCGATAGCGGCCGGCGGTACGCCAGCCCTCCCAAAACACACACGCAAAAGTGCATCTGTTTACGGAAAAGGGGATTTCCCGCGCGACGGCCGGCCCGGGCCGCCAATCTCCACCACCCCGGCGGCCGGTGTAAGTCGCCAGCCAGACGTTCGGTGTAAGGTCCGGTGAACGCCAGGCAACCCAGCCAGGCCGGCAGGAACGTCAGACGACGGAGATTGAGCGCATCCACCAGGCACAGGTCCGGCAGGAACAAGAGCAGTGCGCCAGTAGATAAAGCGTCAGGGCCCGGATTCGGCTGACGCCTCCAGCAAGCGCCGCAAAACGGACGCGTCTATCCGATCCTTGTCACGCCGGCTGTTTTGCTTCAGGCGCAACAGCCCCGCCGGATTAAGATACGGAATGCGCGCGGCGCCGGCATCGTGTTCCCGGCAATAGGGCAACAGGTCATGATAACGCAGGCCGCTCATGCGCACAAAAATATCCAGCGGAAACTCCTCGACCACTCGCAAGGCGCCTTCTTCGTCCGTGAAGTCATCCGGTTGCAGCTCGGCCGCACACCCTTCCCCCCAGGCGCTAAGAAATGCGATCAGGCGCTTGATGTTTTCGACGGCGGCGTCCACGATGATGTCAACGTCTTCCGTCGCCCGGACGAAGCCGCACATGGCGCAAGCCAGTCCGCCCACGGTGATGAAGCGCACTTCAGCGCGCACCAGTCCCGCCAACAGTTTTTCGTATTCGCACGATGTGGTCTTCATGTCCGGGGTCGATGCGCAATCCGCGCAGGGCCGCGTTCAACCGCGCCAGCCGCTGCAGCGGACGCAGCGTCGAATCGCGTCCGACCTGACGGCGCGGCGCGCCGTCAGGACGCGGGGATTTATCAGGCCAACCGGCTGGGCCGCGTGTATGCATACGCAACATTTACATTGAATTCCCGGCGATCACAAGCCGTTTATTCGCGCGCCATTCGCGGCGGTTAATCCGGCGAAATATCAGCAAGGACTCACCACTGATTTCGGATGCCGCTGATCGAACTTATAAAGAGAAGTTGAACCACGAATGGACACCAATGACCGCCAATACTCAGCTGTTTATGAATATCAAGCACCTCACCCGGCAGGTGATCTCCCTTGTGGATCGCATCATATGAGATCCGTATCAGGGGATTCCCGCGCGACGGCCCGCCCGCCTAACCCGAGCCCGGCCAGGGAGCGTTTTCCCCATGGAACATACATCGCGGGTTGCACCTATTCAATGGCAAGATCGAAAGGAACAGCCAGGCAACGCTCCGAGATGCGCAGCGCCTGTCTTCCGCCATAGACAATTAGTCCCGCCCCGGCCTGCTTGCCACTCAGATCCTGAAACCGCGAAACACCCGCCGCATCATGCGGTTTCACAGAAGAGGCGGCCTTGATTTCAATGGGGTAATATTTTCCGTTGATTTCCGCGATCAAATCCACCTCCATGCCACTGTGCAGTCGAAAGTGCTGGAATGCTGGAAGCGTTCCAAGTCCTTGAACTTGCTTGATCAAATCCAGCATCACAAAGGTCTCAAACAACGCGCCAAACAACGGGTGGCCCAACACCGCTTCGGACGACGACAGACGCAATAGATAACATGCCAACCCGGTATCGGTAAGATATCCTTTCGGTTTTTGACTGAGATTCTTGATTGGATTCCGTGAGAACGCCGGTATTTCCAGCCACTGAAACGTGCCGCGCAGCGTGGCAATCCAGGCCTGGACAGCCGGCGTGGAAAGCCCGATATCCCGTCCCATCTGGCTGTAATTGCATTCCTGCGCGGTGAGCGCCGCGCACAGCCCGAGAAAAGCGCCGAATTGTGTCTCGTCTTTTACGGCCAGCAGGCTGCGCACATCGCGTTGCAGATAGGTGCTGACATAGCCCCGCATCCAACCGGGAATCACATCGTCTGCCAACGCCTGCACTTCGGGATAAGAACCCCGCCATATCAATTGAGTGGGACTCTGACCGGAACTGGCGCCGCGCAATAACCGATCAAAAGCAGCCGATGAATCCTCCGCGGTCTCAAGCCAACATTTAAACCAGTTAAGCCGCGCATCCTCCTGTTGTTCACTCAAGGAGAAAGCCGGCAACTCAATGATCGCCACACGACCGGCCAGGGATTCTGAAAGATTCCGCATGACTTCCCATTGCTGAGATCCCGTGATAAGGAAAAGCCCCGGCGCACGATGGGCATCAACGTATCTCTTCAGCGCCGGAACCAGTTCCGGAGCATATTGAATTTCATCCAGGATCAGCGGCGCCGGATTATTACGCAGAAACAGATCAGGATCTGCCCGTGCCCCATAAATGTCCTGCACAGGATCAAAGGTGAACGCGTTAATTTTTTCCCCATAGAGGTGCTGCAATAACGTGCTCTTTCCCGTTTGGCGAGACCCTACGAGCAACACACAGGAAAAAGACTCAAAATATCTACGGACTTTTGTCTCAATATTTCTTTGATGATATTTCATGGCTCGAAATCATAAACTGCCGGTTTACAAAATCAAGGATATTCTTCTTGCCATGGAATGGTGCGTCTGGTCTAGACATGCCTCGGCGGGCGGCATAGATCTATCGCCAACTTGGTGTTCCTGCCGGGTATTACCTGAATTTTGCGCCGAACTGGCGCAAAATTCACCCGAAGGGCCGTGATGGCCGCGAAAACGCGGCCAAACGGGGTTTAACCACGTTAGTTTTGCAGATAACCGGATAGGTTATCTGCAAAACTTCACGTCTTTTGCCAGCGGGCAATGCCCGCTTAGGCAAAAGTGAATATTGCACGATCATCGTGCAATATTCAGGTATTATGAGAACGTCATCGCTTCATGGCCGCCAACGCCTGATCGCATTCCTCGCGCACCAGGCCGGTCAAGTACTGCCAGAAGTCCGGCTTCGTAACGGTCTCCTCCACAACGGATGCCGGCAGGAATCGCCGCATTTCCCCGACAAAGTCGGCTTGGGTGGAGGGGTTGTCGGACAATGCCTTTATCCGGGCGCCCAGCAGGCGGATGAATTCAGCGGGGGGTCTCCGGTGATCGGCGACTTTCTATACATTATAATTTAGTCAAACTATTTTATATATTCATATAAAATAGTCATTGCCGGGCACGGAGCGGAGTGAGGGAAAGGTGCTGGTGACGGCCATCGCAACCTTGTTGCCCAACAGGTTCATCGGTCGCCTCCCGGTTGACCAGGTCCAATACCATCCCATAGAAATAAGGAATAATCTCGCGCAAAGACGCAGAGGCGCGGAGTTATAAGCCGTTAATGAATAAAAAGATAAAAACGATCTGCTCCGATCTCTGCGCCCCTGCGCCTCTGCGCGATAACGTCTTCCGTCAACTCATCCATCCCATCGCTTGCTATGATCGGATGTTTTCCGGCATACCGGCGCCGGTCTGTGGGACGCTACTGGACCAGGTCCATGGTGCGGCGCGCGAGCCGCATGTCCCGCAGGGCCAGCGGCACCGATGAACAGCATTTTGTTTAAGCCTTATCCCAGTCCCAAGGCAAACCAGATTGCCGACTGGACTTCTTGCATCTTTGATTGCGAA
>CAZVVD010000004.1:0-19707 GCA_964630555.1 uncultured Verrucomicrobiota bacterium
TTGCCTGCCCTGCGAAGCGCCTTGGCGAAGCAGGGTCTCCGTGCCTCCGTGGTTGGATTCTTTCGTTCATTGATGAACAGGTAACTGATTGGCGAGGGGGGACATTATGCAGCACCTCAAGACCCTCGAGTGGATTCCCGACCGGCCCGGCGCCCTGCTCCCGGGCCGCGTCCGGATGGTGGACCAGACGCGCCTCCCCAACGAGCTGGTCACCCTGGAAACGCGGGACCTGGAAGAGATCTGGACGGCGATCAAGACCCTCCAGGTGCGCGGTGCGCCGGCGATCGGCATCGCCGCCGCCATGGGCGTGGCCGCTGCGGTCCAGGATTCCCCGGCCGCAACCGGCGCGGAATTGCTCTCCGAGGTGATCCGCGCGGCCGACCGCCTGGCCACGTCCCGGCCGACGGCGGTGAACCTCTTCTGGGCCCTGGCGCGCATGAAGGCGCTGGCGGAGCGCGAGGCCGGCCGCGAGCCTGCCGCGATCAAGGAGCGGCTGGTGCGCGAGGCGCTGGCGATCTGGGATGAGGATGTGGCCATGTGCCGGGCCATCGGCCGGCACGGGGCGGCCCTGCTGAAGGACGGCCAGGCGGTGCTGACCCACTGCAACGCCGGGGGGCTGTGTGCGGCGCAATACGGCACGGCCCTGGCCCCGATGTACACGGCCCACGAGCAAGGCCGGCGCTTCCGGGTCTATGCCGATGAAACCCGGCCGCTACTGCAGGGCGCGCGCCTGACGGCCTGGGAGCTGATGCAGGCGGGGATTGAGGTCGTCCTGATCTGCGACAACATGGCCGCCCAGGTGATGAAGGAGGGCCGGGTCCAGCTGGTCATGGTGGGCGCCGACCGGATCGCCGCCAACGGCGACACCGCCAACAAGATCGGCACCTACGGCGTGGCCGTCCTGGCCCGGGCGCACCGGATTCCCTTTTACGTCCTGGCGCCCAGTTCCACCTTCGATCTCTCCCTCGCGTCCGGGGACTCCATCCCGATCGAGGAGCGCGGCGCCGACGAAATCACCCGGGGATTCGGCCGGCGCACCGCGCCCGAGGGGGTCAAGGTCTATGCCCCGGCCTTCGACGTCACCCCGGGGGAGCTGATCACGGCCATCGTCTGCGAACGGGGCATCCTGACGCCGCCCTTCGGCCCGGCCCTGCGGGCGGCGGCCGCGCCGCCAAACGCCGACCGGACCGGCCGCGGCGGCTGACGCGGATGGCGACGGGATCGCCCTCCCGGAACTGCCGCGCGCCAGATCCATCAGGAAGGGCGAAGAAAAGGAATCGAAGCCTTACCCGCGAATCCCACGCCTGGACGCGAATGAGAATGGGTTACCTTAGACAATTTCGCGTTCATTGGTGATTCGCGGAAAAATGTTTTGGCTTGCGGGCACAGCCCGCTATGGACTCAGCGCAGGAGGAGATGATCATGCCGAAGACGAAGCCGAAGGCAAGTCGCAGCTATCCGGTCAAACCGATCGTCGCCGCGGGCGAATTGCCCGATCCCTTCGCCCTGCCCGGCGGGGGCCGGGTGGCCGGTCCGGCCGAATGGCCGGAACGCGCCCGCGCCTGGCGGGAGCTGATCGCGAACCTGGAATACGGCGGCCTGCCGCCGCCGCCGGAGTCCGTCGAGGTAGAACCCCTGTGCCATAGCGGCGTGTATCGCTGGCCGGGCGCGCCGGAGCTGCGCTCCTACCGGATTCATTGCCGCGGCGGCCGGGGCGCCTTCTCCTTCGGCGCGCGGATCCTGTTTCCGAAATCCGACGCGCCGCTCCCGGCGATCATCAACGGCGACGGCTGCTGGTGGTACCTGTCCGACGCGATCGTTCGGCGGGTGGTCGCCTCCGGCTGCGCCCTGGTGATGTTTAACCGGACCGAGCTGGCCGAGGACCTCGGTTACGGCGGCGTGCCGGACAAGCTCAAGCGCGCCGGCGGCCTCTACGAAATCTATCCCGGCCTGGAGTTCGGGGCCCTCGCGGCCTGGGCCTGGGGTTACCACCGTTGCGTGGACGCCCTGCGGCAGCTGCCTTTCATTGACTCCGTCCGCATTGCCGTGACCGGGCACTCGCGCGGCGGCAAGACCACCCTGCTGGCCGGGGCGACCGACGAGCGCATTGCGCTGGTCAACGACAACGCCTCCTGCGCCGGCGGTAGCGCCGCCTTCCGCTACGTGGGGGACGGCGGGGAGACCCTGGACATCGTCAACGTCCTTCCCTCCTGGTTCGGTCCGGGCCTGCGGCCCTACGTCGGCCGGGAGGCGGACCTGCCGTTCGACCAGCATTGCCTGCTGGCGGCGGTGGCGCCGCGTCCGCTGCTGCTGACCTACGCCGCCGACGACCGCTGGTCGAATCCGGAAGGCATGGTCCAGGCCGCCCGGGCCGCCGGCGAGGTCTACCGTTTCCTGGGCTGCGCCGACCAGCTCGCCTTCCACCTGCGGCCGGGCGGGCATTCGCACGCCCCCGCCGACTGGGAGGTCCTCCTGGACTTCATCGCCTGGAAATGGCGGGGACGCCGTCCCCGGGCGCGCTACAACCGGCATCCCTACCGGCGCCTGCGTCCGGTGTTCTCCTGGAAAGCCCCGGGCGCCTGACATCCCGGGCGGCGCGGATGGGCGGGGCCTTGGCTTGTCCAAGGCCGTCCGGATTCGGGAACGGCGCGACACGAGGTCGCGCCCTACGGGGAGCGGGGGGGCGGCAATTCTCATTGGGGTCTTTAGACCTCCGCCGCACAAGGCGGCAGGAGGCGCCGGCCCGCATGCGGGGCTGACGTGGCGGCCATGGCGCCGCGTTAGGGGGAAAGCGGCCTTGCAACCCCGCGGGGCCGGGACTATACTTTCAGCTTATTTCGATTCGCCGCGTCGGCCGGCGTTCCAATCCGCAGGAGGCAACGGGCAGCGCGGGCGCGACGCCCGCGGAGGGCGGGAGAAAGACACCATGACCATCCAGACCTGGCGCAGGACAATTCTTCTCGCGGCGGGCGCGCTCGCGCTCGCGCTGCTGCCGGCGCTGCTGCCGGCGGCGGAGGACGCCAAGGCAATCGAGGATTACAACTTCGCGGCCTGGCTCTACAATGGCGGCAAGTACGCCATGGCCGCGGACGCCTACCGGACGTTTCTCAAGACCCACGACGACCACGAAAAAATCCCCGACGCTCGCTTCGGCCTGGCCCAGGCCCTGTTCCACCAGGACCAGTTCAAGGAGGCGGCCGAGGAATACGAGGGCGTGCGCTCCCGGTTTGCCGCCTTTCCCCAGATGCCGGAGGTCCTCTTCCAGCTCGGCCAGGCCCGCATCGGCCTGGGCCAGTTCGCGGAGGCCGAGAAGCTTTTCGCGGAGCTGGCGGCCAAGCATCCCGACCATTACCTGGCCGACTGGGCCCTGGCGCGCCGGGGCGCCTGCCTTGTCAGCCTGAACCGCGACCAGGAGGCCGAGCCGCCGCTGCGGGCGTTCCTGGACAAGTACGCGCCGGAGGGCAAGCCGGCGGCCAAGTCCGCGGCGACCGCCGAGATGCTGGCCCGGCTGGACAAGGCGGGCGTCAAGGCCGGCCCGGCCTTCCTGGAGCTGGCCGAGCGCAGCGCGTTTTACCTGGCGCTGGCGCGGTTCAACCAGGACCAGTTCGACGCCGCCCGCGGCTCGTTCCAGGCCTTCCTGGCGCAGTATCCCGACAGCCAGCTCAAGGAGGAGGCGCGCTTCCGCCTGGCCCAGGCCCTTTACCGCCAGGGCGCCTTTGCCGACGCCGCCGCGGCCTACCGGTCGGCGGCCGAGGGCAAGAGCGATTTTGCCGACGCGGCGGCCTTCGAGCGCGGCCTGGCCCTGCACAAGGCCGGGTCGCTCAAGGACGCGGCGGCGGCCTTCGCGGACATGGCCGCGCGCTTCCCGGCCAGCGCGCGCGCGCCGAAGGCCCGCCTGTATTCCGGCACCCTGCTCTACGACGCCGGCGATCCTTCCGGCGCGCTGGCCCGGCTCAAGCCGCTGGCGGACGCCAAGGGAGAGCTGGCCGACGCGGCGGCCTACTGGTCCGGCATGTGCCTGCTGAAAATGGGCAAGCCGGCCGAGGCCGAGAAAGCGTTCGCCGGCGCCATGGAGGCGTTTCCGAAATCCGCCCTGCTGGCGGACATGCGGCTGGGCCTGGCCGACGCCCGCCTGGCCCTCAACCAGAACGAGCCGGCCGCCCAGGCCTACCGGGAATACGCCCGGGTCAGCCGCCAGCCGGACCAGGCCGCCCGCGCGCTCTACTCGGCCGCCGTGGCCCTGCACCGGGTCGAGCAATACGGTCCCTCGGACGAAGTCTGCGGCGAGTTTCTCGGCAAGCATGCCCGCGCCGAGCTGGCGCCGCAGGTCCTGTTCCTCAGCGCCGAAAACCGCTTCCTCCAGAAACAATACGAGCGCGCGGCGCCGGTCTACAAGGAGCTCCTCGACCGCAAGGATACCCCGGCGGACCTGGCCGCGCGCGCGCGCTTCCGCCTGGCCTGGGTCCACCGCTACGCCAAGCGCTACGCGGAGGCCCTGGGCGAGCTGGACAAGCTGGACCCCGCGGCGGCCGGGAAAACGGTCGCGGCCGAGGCGGGCTACCTCAGGGGCGTCTGCCTGTTCGAGACCCAGAAATACCCGGAGGCGGTCCAGGCCTTCCAGGCCTACCTGAAATCCGGCGAGGCCGGCCGCTTCGGGGACGACGCCCTGCTCAAGACGGCGGTGGCCCACACGAAACAGGGCCAGCCCCGGGAAGCGCGGGACGCCTTCGAGCGCCTGCTGAGCAACTATCCCAAAAGCGAGCTGGCGTCCCAGGCCCAGTACCAGCTGGGCGAACTGTGCCACGAACTCAAGGACTACGGCCGGGCCATCGGCCACTACCGCAAGGCCGCCGAGCGCCAGCCGCCGGACGAACTCAGCCCCTACGCCCTGTTCGGCCTGGCCCAGTGCCACTACGATCAAGGCGACTGGAAGGACGCCGCCGACGCGTTCGGACAGGTCGCCGCGACCTACAAGGATTCCAACCTGGCCGCGCCGGCGCTCTACCGCCAGGGGCTGAGCCTCACCAAGCTCTCGCAATGGGCGGAGGCCGAGGGGGTCTTCCGCGCCCTGCTGGCGGCGGCGCCCAAGCACGAGCTGGCGCGGTCGGCCCTCTTCATGGCCGGCACCTGCCTGCAGGAGCAGAAGAAATGGGCCGAGGCCGCCCAGGCCTTCCAGGCGGTCATCGACGACTACCGGGCCGACCAGGACCAGCCGCGGGTGTTCTACGAGCTGGGCTGGTCCTGGCGCGAGGCCGGGCAGGAGGAGAAGTCGCTGGCAGCCTTCCGCGCCCTGGCCGACAAGTTCGGCGGCGATCCCCTGGCCGCGGACGCCCTGTTCCACCTGGCGGAAGCGCAGTTCAAGACCCCGTCGGCGCCGGAGACGCCGGGCGATGCGGCCAAGCGGTTCGACGCCGCCCGCGAGCTCTACGTCAAGGCGCTCGCGCAGTCCAAGGACAAGCGCCTGGGCGACAAGTGCCTGTACCGCATGGGCTGGTGCGACTGGCAGAACCGCAAGTACAAGGAGGCCTCCGCCGCCTTCGACCGGCTGGCCGCGGAATTCTCCGCCAGCGAGCTGGTCCCGGACGCGATCTTCCAGGCCGGGCAGGCCTACGCCCGGGCGGGGGACCCGCAGACGGCCGCCGAGCGCTTCGAGGCCCTGGTCGGCAATCCGAAATACGCCGGCTTCAAATACCTGCCGGAGGCGATCATCGGCTTGGGCGAGGCCCGGCTGGCCCTCAACCGGCCGGGGGATACCGTCAAAACCCTCGAGACCTGGGTGGCCGGGAACGGGAAGCATCCCGCGGCCGGCCAGGCCTGGTTCCTGATCGGCCGGGCCCGGTATGACTTGAAGGAATACGACGCCGCCCTGGAGTGCTTCGGCAAGGTCTCCGGCGCGGCCCGGCCCGAGGTGGCCGCCCAGGCCCAGTTCTACACCGGCCAGGCGCTCCAGCTGCGCCAGGATTACGCGGGGGCCTCGCTGGCCTACCTGCGCGTCCAGGCCCTCTATCCCGAGGTCCGGGAGTGGGTCGCCGCCGCCATGTTCGAGAACGCCAAGTGCGCCGAGGCGCTCGGCAACAAGGAGGAGGCCCGCAAGATCCTGCGGGAGGTGGCCGACCAGTACAAGGACACCCAGTGGGCCGCGCTGGCGACGGGCCGCCTGAAATAAGCTCAAGCATGGGGGAGCAGGTCATGGACAAACGCATTGTCGGGTGGGGCGGCATGGCGGCGGTCCTGGCGCTGGCCGCGGTCGGCGCGGCGCAGACGGCGGGCGGGCCGCCGGCGGAGGTTTCGCCGGCGGGACACAACCTGCTGCAGCTCCTGCAGCGCGGCGGGCCGGTCATGTATCCCCTCTACGTCTGCAGCATCCTGGTGGTGGCCTTCTGGATCGAGCGCCTGATCAGCCTGCGGCGCAACCGGGTGATCCCGCCCGGGGTGCTCGACGCCATCCACGAGGCCTCCGTCTCCCGCGATCCCGAGGTGCGCCGGCGGCTGCTGGACGAGATCCAGGCCGGCGCCAGCCCCATGGCGCGGATCATCAAGGCCGGGGGCCGCAAGCTGGGCCGGCCGCCCCTCGAGGTGGAAAAGGCGATCGAGGACGCCGCGGCCCGGGAGGTCGCCCGGCTGCAGCGGAACAACAAGGTCTTCTCGGTCGTGGCCACCATCGCGCCGCTCCTGGGCCTGCTGGGCACCGTCACCGGCCTGATGCGCTCGTTCATGAACGTGGCCATGACCGCGGAGGCCCTGGGCCGGACCGAACTGCTGGCGGCTGGCATCTACGAGGCGCTGGTGGCGACCGCCGTCGGCCTCTCGATCGCCATTCCCTCGATGGCGCTCTATTTCTATTACCAGGAGCAGGTGGACAAGCTCGTGGCGCGGATCGACGAGGGCGCGGTCGAGTTCCTGGAGACCCTCTCCGCCTCCGCGGCTCCGCCCCGGGAGACGCCATGAACATCAAGCGGCCGCCCCAGGAATTCCTCGGCATCAACGTGATCCCGATGATCGACACGATGATGTTCCTGCTGATCTTTTTCATGATGGCCACCAAGTTCGCCGACATCGAGCGCGACGCGCGGGTGCATCCTCCCCTGAGCCACGACGTGCGCCCGATCACGGAGGCGCCGCGCGAACTCGTGGTCAACGTGACCCAGGCGGGCGATTTCCTGGTCGCCGGCCGGCCGCGCACGCTCGAGGACATCGACCGCCTGCTGGGCGCCGCCGTCCAGGAGGACCCCGGGCAGTCCGTCGTCATCCGCGGCGACGAGGAGACCGTTCTGCGCTACGCCGTCACCATCCTGGACTTGTGCGAAAAGCACGGTGTCGAACGAACGTATCTCGCGACCCGCCAGGACGACACGTAATTTTTTCCTCCGGGCCGGAAAAACATCGCCCCGCAACGGGGCCTGAGGCCATGTCCGGAACACGCATTTCCAGATCCGCCCGCGGGAACGCCTGCCGCCGCCGGCTGTGGCCGGCGGCGCTCCTGGCCGCCTGCCCGTGGCTGGCGCGCGCCAGCGGGTCCCGCCCGGAATTCATGGACCTGGCGGCGGCCCTGTGGGCGGGGTTCGAGTACCCGGTGCTCAACGTGTTCCTGTTCCTGGCGATCGTGACCCTGCTCACAGCCGCCGTGCTCCGCCGCCGGCACCGCTCGGAGCTGCTCTCGGTCTGCCTGGCCCTCAGCATGGTGCTGCACCTGCTGTCGCTCTCCCTGTTCAGCGTGGTGCCGATCGGCTCGGCCCCCAAGGCCCTGGCCCCGCGAACCGGTCTCCACCGGATCGAGATCGGAACGCCCTCCGTCCGGGAAGCCCTGGTCAGCCAGGGACTGCGTTCCGCGCCCCTGGAGACCGAGTGGGTGGATCCGCAGGTTCGCCTGCAAACCGACCGCATCGCCCGGGATGCGCCGGTCCGGGAGGGGGAGCCGGTCCGGATGCCGGGGGACCTGCCGGAGACCCCGGCGCGGGACGCCGAACGCGGCGAGGTCAAGACTCCCGAGGCGATCCCGCAGAAGACTTCCGTGGACGAATCCCTGGCATCCCTGTCGGAGCGTCCGCTCGAACTCGCGGCGCTGCCCCTCGCGGCGCCGCGGCCGGAGCGCGGCGCCGCAGACGCCGGGCCGGCGGCGCCGGGCGAGCCGGACAAGTCCTTCGAGCTGACGCCGGCCGAGCGGGCGGCGGCGCCGGACGAAACCCCGGCGGCCCCGCGCGCGGCCCTGAAGGACGCGGAGCGCGATCCCTCCGGCGTTCCCCTGGTCCTGGCGGACGCCGGGGACGGGCGCCAGCCGGAGTTGGGCGAGGCGCTCGAGCGCGCTGTGGCCCAGGCCGCCGTGGAACGCGTCGCGATCGCGGCCCGCGCCGCCCAGGCCGAGCGGCCGGCCGCCGGTCCGGCGGCCGCCGAACCGGCGGGCGAACTGGCCGCGGCGAAAGCCGCGGGCGGCGCGCCGGACGCGGGCGGCCCGCCGGCGAAGGCGGACATCCGCCTGGACAGTCCGCCGGAAGCGGCGGCGGCCAGCCTGGCCGCCGGCCAGGCCGGCGGGATGGCACGCCACCTCGCGGGTCCGGAGGAATCCCTCGCCGACCCCGAGTCCGCGCGCCTCGACCCACTGGCAGTCGTCGCCGGCCAGGCAGCGGCGGCAGGCGACCGGCCGGCGGCGGCGCCGGCGGCGCGGGGGGATGACCAGAGGTCCTGGCCGGCCGAGCGCGGGGCGCCGGCCGAAAGCCCCGTGCTGCTCGCGGCGCCGGCGGCAGCGTCGAGGACGCCCCGGACCGGGTTGCAGGAGCCCTCCCGCCTGCCGGCCGGCGTGCGGCTGGATGCGACCGCCGTGGGCGGGCGGCAGACGGAAGTCCGGGACGCGATTCAGCCCGCGGCCGCCCGGACCGGGATCGAACGCCTGGTCGTCCCGGCCCTGGCGTCCGATCAGCGCCGGGCCGAGCGCGCCGCTGAGGCCGGGTCCGGCGGCGCCGCCGAGTTGCGGGTGGCCAGGGTTTCCGGGACCGCGCCGGAGGCCTCCGAGCCAAAGCTGGCGGCGGCGGACGGGCCCGCGGTTCAGCCGCGGATGGCGGGGAGCAGCCTGGCCGGGGGCAGCCCGGACGGCCTCGAGCGCAAGCAGACCGAGGTGGGCTGGGTGGCCGTCGATCCCGCGCCGGACGCGGTCCGGATCGAGCCGGTGCGGATGAGCGGTCGGCAGGACCTGCTTCCCTCGGCGCGCGCGGGCTCGCCGGGCCGGCCCTTGTCCTCGGCGCCGGACGGTGTGGCCGAGTGGGCGACGGCCAGGGAAACGGGCTATGCGGCCGGGGCCAGCCCGGCGGTGGCGGGGAAGCCGCGGGCGGGCGTGATGCATACGGCCTCGTCCAAGGCGCCCATCCGGGTGGGCTTGGGGGGCGATTCGTTTCTGCCGCCGAAGGCGGACGCCCCGTCTGTCCGGGACATGGTCTCCGATATGCCGGCGGGCCGGCCGGGAGTGCAGGCGATCGGCGATCCCGTGCCCGGGATGGCCCTGGCGCAAGGCGGTTCGGGCCCGGCGGGCGGGGCCGCCGTTGATCGTTACGGGTTGGCCGATCTGCCGCCCGCCGCCCGACGCGGGGGCTTGGGTACGCTCCCGGTTGCTGCGGGCGGCGGCGTGCCGGGGCGGCCTTCCGGGATTCGGGAAGGCCTCGGCGATGGGGCCGCCGGAGCCGAGAGCATGGTCGAGGGGAGCGGCGGGGGAGTCCGTTCCCGGGGATCGGCGTCCACCGGCGTCAAGGATCAGCTGGCGGGCTTGCCGGCCGGCGGCGTCGGCGCGGACCTGACGCCGCTGGGGACGCCGGCGCAGTTGGCGCCGGGCGTCGGGCGGGGCGCGGCCGCCGGCTCGACGAACGAAGGCCTGGGCGTCGCCATGGCGGCCCTGGCCCCGGACCGGCGCCGGGCGGACGGGGTTCCAGCCGGGATCGGCGCCGGTCCCGGCGTTGGCGCGGGGCATCCCGCGATAGCGGGGCGTTCCGACATCCCGGCGGGCCGTGAGTCTTTTGTGGGGCAGGCGATCGGCGGCGGGGGCGCGGCTCGTCCGGCGGGGGCTTCCGTCGCCGGCGAACGGCAGCTTACCCTGGACGCATCCGCCTCGGTTTCCGCCGGCGCCGCCAAGGCCCTTGTCGGCCAGGTGAGCGCGCTGTCGGCGCCCGGCGGCGGCGGGGGGAGGGGCGGGGTTGGCGGGGGGTATGAGCCCGGCGGCCGGGGCCCGGCTTCCGTATCCGTGGGGAGGGTTGGCGGCGGGGTTGCCGGCGGCGTCTCCGGGGGCCGGGCGCAGGCGCCTGCAATGGCGGGCGGCGGGTCCGGGGCGGGGCCGGGTCCGGCTGGCACGCTGGTGGCGGCGTCCGCTCTGCCGGCGGCCGGTCCGGGCCGTTCGGCGGGATCGGGGATCGGGGGCGGTGAAGGGCTCGTGGCCATGGCGGCCCCCGCCGGCGTGTCCGATGCCGGCGGGCTCGCGCTGCTGGCGCCCACGGTCAAGGCCCGCGGCGCGCAGGCCGGCGGCTTGGCGTCCGCCGGCGCGGCGCCGGCCGGCGTCCTGCGGGTCGCCAAGGCCGGGGGCGGCGGCGAGACCCCGCGGGACGGCGCGGGCGGGCGCGACCGGATCACGGCGGCGCCGGGCGGGGTGATCGAGCGCGGCCCGGTCAGGATGGAAATGAGCCTGAGCGAGGGTCCGCCCTCGGCGCGGGTGGCCGCCGACATCTCGGCCGGGCCGTCCGGTCAGGGGGCGCGGCGCTCGTTCCTGTCGGTGGCCAGCGTGCCCAAGCCGGACTTCGTGCCCGACAAGGCCATCTACCAGATGCGCAAGCCGGAGAAGCGCCGGGAATTCATCCGCGAACTCGGCGGCACCGCCGAGACCGAGCAGGCGGTCGAGCAGGCCCTGGACTGGCTCGGCCGCACCCAGAGCGCGGACGGCCGTTGGGACGTGGACGGGTTCGCCGGGCTCCGGGCGTGCGGCGGCGCCGGCGACCTGGCCGGCGAGGACGCCGCCGTGACCGGCCTGTCGCTGCTGGCCTACCTCGGCGCCGGCTACACCCATCTCGAGGGCGTGCACCGGGAGACGGTCCGCAAGGGGCTCGACTGGCTGCTGGGCTGCGAACAGGACGGCGACCTGCGCGGCGCCGGCCAGATGTACAGCCAGGCGATCGCCACGGCCGCGCTGTGCGAGGCCTATTCCCTCACCGGCGACGCCCGCCTGCGCGAGCCGGTTCAGCGCGCGGTGCGGTTCATTGTCGAGGCCCAGACCCCGGAAGCCGGCTGGCGCTACGAGCCCCGCAACGACAGCGACACCTCCGTCACCGGCTGGCAGATCCTGGCGCTCAAGAGCGCGCAGATCGCAGGCCTCCCGGTGCCGGCGCGGACAATCCGCTGGACCGAGCTCTGGCTGGACAAGGTCCGCCAGGGCGCCGAGGGCGGCCTGTATTGTTACAAGCCCGGCCACGCCGTGACCCCGGTCATGACCGCCGAGGGCGCCTTCTGCCAGCTCTTCATGGCCGAGACCGCCCGCGCCCGCGGCCAGGCCGAGTCCACCGCCTATCTCATGGAGCACCTGCCGAGCTGGGATCCGAAAAACCGCACGGTCCACTTGTATTACTGGTACTACGGCACCCTGACGCTCTACCTCGCGGGCGCCAAGGAATTCGAGGCCTGGAATGCGGCCCTGACCCGGGCCCTGCTGGACGGGCGGCGCAAGTCCGGCCCGGCGGCCGGCAGTTGGGACCCGGTTTGCCAGCTCGGGGCCCGCGGCGGGCGGATATACAGCACCGCCGCCGCGACGCTCTGCCTGGAGGTCTACTACCGCTTCCTGCCTCTCTACAAGCGGCAGGATTAGTCTGTTGGGGTCGCGTTGCGCGTCGGCCTGACAAAGCGGGCGCTCGTCATTCAGGAAACGGAAGGGGCACGCGATGAAAACCATGATGCTGACCGGCCGGCGGCGGATGGAACTGCGGGAGACGCCCGTGCCGGCGCTCCGGGCGCCGGGCGACGTCCTCCTCAGGCTGGAGGCCGTGGGCGTCTGCGGTTCCGATATCCACTACTACCGGGAGGGCCGGATCGGCTCCCAGGTGGTGCGCTATCCCTTCACCGTGGGCCACGAGTGCGCCGCCAGGGTGGAACGGGTCGGGCCGAAAGTGACCCGGGTGCGGCCGGGCGCCCGGGTGGCGATCGAGCCGGCCATGGCCTGCGGCCGCTGCGACCAGTGCCGCGCGGGCCGGCCGCACACCTGCCGGAAGCTGAGATTCCTGGGCTGCCCCGGCCAGGCCGCCGGCTGCCTGGCCGAATACCTGGTGATGCCGGAGGCCTGCTGTTTCCCCGTCGGCCGGCGGCTGACGTCGGAACAGGCGGCCCTGGCCGAGCCGCTCTCCATCGGGTTGTATTCGGTCCGGCAGTCCATCCCCCTGGAGGGCAAGGCCATCGCCATCCTGGGCTGCGGGCCGATCGGCCTGAGCGTGCTGCTGTGCGCCCGGCTCCAACGGCCCCGGGCGATTTACGCCACCGACAAGATTCCCCGGCGCCTGGCCGCGGCGCGGTCCGCCGGCGCCGTCTGGGCGGGCAACCCCGACCGACCGGACGCGGTCCGGGCGATCGCGCGGCGGGAGCCGCTGCTGCTGGACGCGGTCTTCGAGTGCTGCGGCGAGCAGGCCGCCCTGGACCAGGCCGTGGACCTGCTCAAGCCCGGGGGCAAACTCGTCCTGGTCGGCATCCCGGCCGTGGAGCGGGTCTCGTTCGTCATCGACCGGCTGCGCCGGAAAGAAATCACCATCCAGAACATCCGGCGCCAGTGCGGCTGTTTCCAGGCGGCCCTGGATCTCCTGGCGCGCGGCCGGATCCGCGCCGACTTCCTGGTGACCCACCGCTTCCCGCTGGCCGGGACGCGCGCCGCCTTCGACCTGGTGGCGGGCTACCGGGACGGGGTGGTCAAGGCCATGATCCAGTTTTGAGGTCCGCCGGGGGGCATGGCGGCCCGATTGGCGGGAGGCATGAAAAAGGATAACGGCAAACCCGAGGCCGAGCGCTTCCGGCGCCTGGCCGTCAACCGCAAGGCCCGGCATCTCTATCTCGTGCTGGACCGGATCGAGGCGGGGATTGTCCTGCTGGGCACGGAGATCAAGTCCCTGCGGGACGGCCAGGCGGACCTGAGCGCCGGTTTCGCCCGGATCGACAACGGCCAGGCGACCCTCTACGACGTACACATCAAGCCCTACGAGTTCGGCCCGGCGTCCAGCCACGAGCCGCGCCGGCCGCGGCGGTTGCTGTTGCATCGGCGGGAACTCCGCAAGTTGTTCGCGGCGGTCAATCTCAAGGGGCGCACCCTCGTGCCGCTGTCCCTGTATTTCAACCGCCGGGGCAAGCTGAAGGTGGAGCTGGGTCTCTGCCAGGGCAAGCGGCTGGCCGACCGGCGCGAAACCCTCAAGCGCAAGACCGCGGAGCGTGAAACCGCGCGAGCCGTGGCCGAGCATCGCGGGAAGCGGTAGCTTCTTTCCGGGGTCAGTCGCCGGCGGCGATCGGCACGAACCCCGCCTCGCCGAACCGCTGGTAGGAGACCGGGTAGCCGGACTTGGACAGGCGGAAATACCAGTGGCCGTAGCCGGACTGGTACACGGCCAAATCGGTCTTGCCGTCGCCGTCGTAATCGCCGGACACCGCCACGAACCCGGGCTCGCCGAACCGCGCCGTGGCCGGCGCGTAGTTTCCGGCGGACATCATCACCGCCCAGAGGCCGTCGGTTTCCCGGTAGATGGCGGGGTCCGACTTCAAATCGCCGTCGAAATCGCCGCTGACCGACGCGCTGTCGGCGTCCCCGAAAACGGCCGCCGCCGGGGCGTAGCCGCTGCCGGAGAGCAGCAAGGCCCACTGGCCGCCGGCGGGATGGAAGACCGCCGGATCCGACTTGCCGTCGCCGTCGTAATCGCCGGCGACCGGCAGTCGGCCGCCCGCGTCCAGCGCCGCCGAGGCGGAGGCATAGCCGCTGCCCGAGAGCCGGACCGTCCAGGCGCCGGTCTCCGTGTTGAAGAGGGCCGGATCGTCCTTGCCGTCGCCGTCGAAATCGCCGGCGACCGGAACGCAGCCGGCGGCGGCGGCGTCCGCCAGCATGGCGGCGTTGTAGAGGCTGGCGGACAGCAGGAACATCCAGGCGCCGGAGGACGGCTGGTACACGGCCAGGTCGCTCTTGCCGTCGCCGTCGTAGTCCCCGGCCACCGGCAGGCAGCCGGGTCCGCCGCAGGCCATCACGGCTTCGACGCCGGTGGCCGAACCGCGGATGTGCCAGAGCCCGCTCCCGGGATGGTAGAGCGCCAGGTCGCTCTTGCCGTCGCCGTCGAAATCGTGGCGATTGGCCAGGCGCGAGGCCACGACCCGCAGGCGGGTGGCCAGGGTCAGGATATTGTTGGTCGAGGATGGGCGGGTGGTGGTGGCTTTCAGGAACGCGGCGTAAGACCCCAGGGGGGTGGTGTTGGGGATGCGGAGCGGGGCGCGCTCCGCGGCAGTCAGACCGAGGTCCACGCTCTGCCCGGCCGCCAGGTTCACGAAGCGCCTCAGGCTGCCCAGGGCGATGTTGTCGGCGGCGCCGAAAACGCCGCCGGGGGAGAGGACCAGCGACAGGTTGACCCAGGCGCTGGTGGCGGCTTCCGAGGTGTTGATGATCCGGATCACGACCGCGTCGGGGGGGGCGCCGAGCTGGATAGCGGTCGGCGTCAGCTGGAAGTCGGTGGCCCGCAGCGCCGGGATGTTGGTGGCTTCCGGGTCGGGCTCCGGCGCCTTCAGGCGCCAGCCGCTGTCCGGCAGGCTGAACCCGCTCTCGGCGCCTTGGGCGTCCAGGCCCTTGACCCAGTAGTAATAGGTCGTGCCGGGCGCGGCCGAGGTGTCGTCGTAGGGGATCGTGACGGTGTTGCCGATGGCGGCGGCGCCGCTGTCCGCGGCCTGGGTGTTCCGGTAGACCGTGTAGCTGACGGCGTTGGCCGCGGGCGTCCAAGCGATCCGCACCTTGTTGGTGTAGACGCCGTCGGAGGCGCTGACGCCGGTCGGGATGAACGCCCAGGACTTCCAGCCGGGCGCGGCCTCCCCGGTAGCGCCCAAGGCCTTGATCCAGTAATAGTAGATCATGCCGGGAAGGGCGTCGGTGTCGTTATAGCTCGTTGCGGCGGTGGTGGCCAGGCGCCTGGCCAAGGCGGGATCCGCAACTCCTTGGGCTCTCCAGATCTCGTAGACGCCGGCGCCGGGCAGCGGAACCCACGACAAGGCCACCCGGTCCGCGAAGTCGCCGTAGCTGGCGGTCAGCGCCAGCGGTAAACGGATCACGACCTCGTCCAGCCAGCCGGCGTCGGCGCCCTCAGACACGAAATGGTCTTTCTTGTAGTCCCACTGCATCACGTGTGCGCCGGCGCCCAGGGCGAATGCCATCTGGTTCCAGTCCGTTTCTCCCGAGATGCGCGCCAGGGGAACGCCGTCGACGGAGAAGGTGAGAAAGTCGTACTCCGCTTCCGACGACACTTTCCACCAAAACTGGAGGGCCACGGGTCCGGTGATGCGGGCATAGAGTTTCGACATCCGATCGTTGGTGATGGGAGCGCTTTGCGCGGCCATGACGCCGTCATGGGTGACGGAAGCCTGTGCGAACCAGTTGCTGTTGCCCCCGGTTTGCCAGCTGAGGTCCGGCGCGTTGACGGCCTCGCCCAACGCGCTGCTGGGGGTATCGGTAAAACCGACGGCGGCCCAGGCCTGTTGGACGCTGGCGACCCAGTCGCTGTTCAGGTCGGCGGCGGCCGACATCCAGGCGGACTGGGCATCGGCATAGCAGGCGTAGGGCGTGAGGTAGACTGTCAAGGCCCGGTAGGCGATTTGCTCGGCGTTGGTGATAGAAATGCCGTTGACCGCGTAGGCGATGCCTTCGTTTTCGCCTGATCCTCCCTCGCAGAGCAGGTAGAACATGAAGCTTTGCACCGTGCTGTTGACGTGCATTTCGCCGTAGGGATCCCAGTAGAAACCGCGATAGCGGGAGGGATGGCGTCCTTCGATCAGGCCGTCCCCGGAGGGGTCGCGCAGGTCGCGCAAGGCGCGGTAGGGGGGCAGGCAGGCGTCTTCCCCCATGAGCCAGTCGCTGCGCCCGGGCGTGGAATTCGGATAGACGCTGGCGCCGGACGGCTGCGAGTGGAATTCGGCGCAGGTTCCGAAGATATCGGAAAACGACTCGTTCAAGGCCCCGGATTCATAGTAGTCGTAATACAGGTTGACGCTATATTCGGTCACGGCGTGGGTGAATTCATGGGCGGCGACGTCCAGCACGGTCAAGGCGGCGAACTGGTCGTCGTCGCCGTCGCCGAAGGTGAAATCGACGCCGTTCCAATAGGCGTTGGCGTAGTGGTCGCCGTAATGGACATTGACCGTGGCCAGGGCGCGGGCGTTATCGAAACTGGAACGGGCGTGGACGTTGGCGAAATAGCGCTGAATCTTGTCGAAATTCACCGCGGCCGATATTTCCGTGCGGTCGGAGACGCCCCAGTCGGATTCAATGCGGTAGGCGAAGCTGCCGTTGTCGAAATACCCGACGGCGGCGGCGTTGAATACGATCCAGGGGAAGTTGGTGTTGTAGAGGTAATAGAAATCGTTGGGGGTATTGTGCCAGCCGATGACGTTCGTGACGGCGCCGCCTTCGCCCGCCAGGCGGGCGCCACTGAGGTTGGTGTGCGTTCCCTCGGTGGGAAAGGCGGCGAGCGGAACGTCGTTGAAACGCAGGAGGACGCCGCCGGTGCGCGCGTCAATCCAATAGCGCCAGCGGCCGGGCATCCGTCCGTCCGTGTCGTAAAGCAAGGTCAGTTCGTAGGCCAGGCGCGGTGCGCTGTGATAGGCAAAGATGACCCGTTCCGGTCCGAGCATCGCGGCGGCCGGGGGCTTTCCCAGGCCGGCCAGATCGCGGCGCGCCGCAGCCTCGGCTGCCGCCGCGTCGAGAACGGGGCGGGCATCGACGTCAATGTCGGCCACGTAGGGCCCGTTGACTTCGTAGGCTTCGCCCCGGGCGTCGAAGTGGACGATCAGTTCGCCCCCGACCACGTTCAAGCCGGCATGGCGCTGCGTCAGCCGGACGTGCCGAAAGCCCAGGGCGTCGCGCTGGGTGGCCTTGGGCGTGAACTCGGTGGCGGCGTCCCGCAGCGCATACAGCCCGCCCAGCGCGTCCAGCACGGCGATGGCTTTGTCCTCCGGCGTCGCCCCGGCGAGCGCCGCGCGTCGGGACGCGAAGGCCGGATGGGCGAACCCCAGGTTGCGGCCGCGGAGTGAGCGCGGGACGCCCAGGCGGGCGTCCCACGAGACCGCCATGCCGGCGGCCTCGGCCTGTTGCGCCGCGGCGGACTGGGCGGCTGAAATCGCCCGGGCGGGGGGGGTGGGCGGCCGGATGGAGGCACGGACCGCTCCGCTCCGATCGGGGTCGGCGCGGAACGCGCCGACCGGCAGGGCCCCGAGCAGCAGGGCGGCGCCCAACAGCAGTCGCCGCGCCACTCCGGACAGCAAGCCTGGGAAGACTGTCATGGGCCACGTCCTTCCATTCCGGCTTCCGAAGATTCCTATCCCGACCGCTCCTTTACACGTCCAATATAGGAAATCGGACGGGGACTTGTCAAACCGTTTATCGCGGCAATTCTTATGACCTGCGCGCGCTGCCCGGTCCATCTCCTTGATCCGCGACCGCCCGTTTCGCGTGGCTGGCATAAGGGTCACCGCGCCAGCGGCGTGGCCGCGGGGGTTCACGCGCAATGCTTTGGGGGTATCGGGGTGTAAATATTTAGCCGGTGTAAATATTTAACTTGCGGACCATGTGCCGATCCGCCATCATTAACGGTGTGTTCACGGTGGGGTGTCCGGTGTGTTCCGGGATACAAGGAGGGACTATGAATCGCAAAGTGCGCATGGGGATGGTGGGCGGCGGGCCGGGGGCCTTTATCGGCGAGGTGCACCGCAAGGCGGCGCGGCTCGACGGTAAAATCGAGCTGGTGGCGGGGGCCTTCGACATCAACCCCGAAAAGAGCCTGCAGATGGGCCGCGAACTCTGCCTGGATCCCGCCCGCGTCTACAAGGATTCCCGGAGCATGCTGGCGGGGGAGCTGGCCCTGGGACCGGAGCGGCGGATTGATTTCGTGGCCGTGACGACCCCCAACAACTGGCACTTTCCGATCGCGCGCGATTTCCTCAAGGCCGGCTTCCACGTCATGTGCGAGAAGCCGATGACCTTCAACGTCAAGGAGGCCCTGGAGCTGGAGGCCCTGGTCAAGCGCACGGGGCGGGTGTTCGGACTGATGCACAACTACACCGGCTACCCGATGGTCAAGCTGGCCAGGGACATGGTCCGGCAGGGCGACCTGGGCCGGATTCTCAAGGTGGTGGTGCAGTATCCCCAGGGCTGGCTGATCCGGCCGATCGAGCGCTCGGGCTCGATGCAGGCTTCCTGGCGCACCGATCCCAAGCAGAGCGGCTCGGCCGGCTGCATGGGCGACATCGGCACCCACGCCGCCAACCTGGCCGAATACATCACCGGCCTCAAGATCAGCGAAATCCTGGCCGACCTTTCCACGTTTGTCAAGGGCCGCCGGCTGGATGACGACGGCAACTGCCTGCTGCGCTTTGCCAACGGCGCCAAGGGGCTGCTGCACGCCAGCCAGGTGTCCATCGGCGAGGAGAACAATCTGGCCATCTGGGTCTACGGCGAAGACCGGAGCCTCGAGTGGCACCAGGAGCATCCCAACCACCTCCACGTCAAAGTCATTGACGGGCCCGTCCAGGTCTGGCGGCGCGGCAACGGCTACATCGGGGTCAAGAGCCCGGCGGCGGCCCGCGGCACGCGGATCCCCTCCGGCCATCCCGAGGCCTTCCTGGAGGCCTTCGCCAACAATTACGTCAACTTCGCCGACACCGTGGCCGCCCGGATTGACGGCCGCAAGCCCGACCCGCTGACGCTCGATTTCCCCCAGGTGGAACAGGGGGTGCGCGGCATGCGGTTCATCGAGGCGGTGGTGAAGTCGTCGAAGCTGGGCGCCAAGTGGGTCAAGCTGCCCTGAAGCGGATCGGGTGTCAGCAACCTGCAATCAACCATAGCAAAGGAAAAAACTTGGGTTTACGTGCGCACCGAGCTGCGAGCGGCGCTTTCGGAATAGACGCTGGAAGTTGGACAAACGAGATGCAGCTGACAAACGACCGAAGGATTCTGGCGGGCTTGGCTGCGGCGGGTGTGCTGGCGGCTAGCGGAGCTTGGGCGAACAACCTGAACCTGACCAACGTGGTCCTGAAGCCGCTGGACGATACCCGGGCCTTCGTGCAGTTCGATCTCCGGTGGGACAATTCGTGGCGCTATACGAACATCAACCACGACGCCGCCTGGGTGTTTTTCAAGGTCAAGCCAGAAGGTCGCGCGGACTGGGAGCATGTCACCCTGGAGGCCGACGGCCATGTGGCGGGATCGGGGACGGAAGTCGAGATCATAGTGCCGGAAGACCGGGTCGGCTGCTTCATCCGGCGCGCGGGGGAGGGTTCGGGTACGCTCTCGATCACGAACGTGAAGGTGGTGTGGAACTTCGCCTCCCACAGCCTGGTCAAGACCGACCGTGTGCGGCTTCAGGCTTTCGCGGTGGAGATGGTCTATGTAGCCAAGGGGGATTTCTGGGTGGGTGATGGGACGATCCTGGACATCCAAGGACAGTTCGAGGCCGGCACGAACGGTACGCCGTTCCA
>CAZVVD010000004.1:19725-20226 GCA_964630555.1 uncultured Verrucomicrobiota bacterium
GATCATCCTGGGCGGCGGGGGAGACGGAAGCCTGGGGGACAACAACGGATCGGGCATGTGGACAAAGGACGACTTCAGCGACACCGTGAGCAAAACCCTGCCTGCGCCCTTTCCCAAGGGCTATGCCGCCTTCTACTGCATGAAATACGAGGTCACCCAAGGGCAATACCGGGACTTTCTGAACAGCCTTACCCGGCTCCAACAGATGGGGTGCTCGGTGAGCCAGGTCGCCAATTCTTTTGCCATGTCGGCTTCTGCCGTTATTGCCGGCCGCAACGGCATCCGTTGTCCGGCCGACATTCCGTTGTCGCCCAGCCCGATCGTCTTCGGCTGTGACGGAAACAACAACAAGATCATGAACCAAACCAACGACGCCATGGACCGGGCCTGCAATTATTTGTCATGGGCTCGCGGGGCGGCCTTCATGGACTGGGCGGGACTGCGGCCATTATCGGAACTCGAATTTGAGAAGGCCTGCCGGGGGCCGCTGACACCGGTGGC
>CAZVVD010000004.1:20236-25553 GCA_964630555.1 uncultured Verrucomicrobiota bacterium
CGCTTTATTGAAAACAAGGTATCTTTCTGCATAATGGACCTTGTCCTTAGAAAAATTCAGGACTATGATAATAAACTAAGCTCTGGAACTCTGGAAGTCGCAACACGGGCAGATTCTGCTATGCCTGAATTATCGGAACTCGAATTTGAGAAGGCCTGCCGGGGGCCGCTGACACCGGTGGCGGACGAATATGCGTGGGGCAGCGCAGAAAATGTCAAGACAACAGGTGCGTTACAAAACGACGGGAGCGGGTATGAGGCGACAACCAACGGGAATTATTGCGATTCCGGATCGGGGATCGGCCCCTTGAGGGTGGGCATCTATGCCAAGACGAATTCTACGCGCCAGACGGCGGGGGCATCTTATTGGGGGATTATGGAGTTGAGCGGGAATGTGACCGAGCGGCAGGTGTCGGTGGGAAAAGCGACGGGGCGGTCGTTCACGGGCTTGCACGGCGATGGGCGCTTAAACACGGCGGGCAACGCGAATGTCACCTACTGGCCCGGGACTGATGGAATCGGCGCCTCGTATCGCGGCGCTCATTGGGAGTCAAACATCTCGAGATCACGTACCTCGTCCCGCGTTTGCGCCGCCGGCACGGGCGGCGCAGCGCAGGAAAGCGGCAATGGCGGCTGTCGCGGCGGGCGCACGGCGCCGTCCGGGGTGGGGCCATGAAGAGAAAGCAGAATGAAGAGGTCGGCAGGCGCTTCGGGCGAGGCTGTCGCGCGGGCGGCGCTTGCGGGAACGGGACGTTCGCCCTGCGGAAAGCAAGAAAGTGAGCGGAAAAAGAGCTGGGGCTTGCCTCGCGCTTCGGGGGGTTCGCCCAGCCTGGGGATCAAAGGCCCGCCGATAGTAGCGCGACGGACACATCAGGAAAGAGATGCGCTGAAGCGGGTGCCACGCTATGCGCGGCGCTTTCGGATCGGTGGGGTGCGGTGTAAGTAATCAATAAAAGGAGATCAGCCATGCGTCCCGTGACCTTGTTTACCGGCCAGTTCGCGGATATCCCCTTGGAGCAGCTCGCGGCCAAGGCCAAGCAGTGGGGCTATGACGGCCTGGAGCTGGCCTGCTGGGGCGATCACCTGGATGTCGATCGCGCGGCGAAGGACAAGTCGTATGCCCGGGGGCAGGCGGCCCTGCTGGCGAAGCACGGCTTGAAGGTTTTCGCTATCAGCAATCACCTCGCGGGCCAGCTCGTCTGCGATCCGAACAACGACGCCCGCTCCGACCTGTTCGCGCCCAAGGCGTGCGCCGGTGACGCCGAGGCCAAGCGCAAGTGGGCGACGGCCGCCATGAAGAACACCGCCCGTGCGGCGCAGAACATGGGCCTGAAGGTCGTCAACGGGTTCACCGGCTCCCCGATCTGGCACCTGCTCTACAGTTTTCCGCCGGTCTCGGAGGAGATGATCGCGCGGGGCTTCGCCGAGTTCGCCAAGCGCTGGAACCCGATTCTCGACGTGTTCGACGAGTGCGGCGTGCGCTTCGCCCTGGAGGTGCACCCGACCGAGATCGCCTTCGACCTCATCACCGCCCGCCGGGCCCTGGAGGCCGTCGGCCGGCGCAAGGCCTTCGGGTTCAACTTCGATCCCAGCCACCTGCACTGGCAGGGAGTGGACCCGGTCCGTTTCCTGAAAGCCTTCCCGGACCGCATCTACCACGTGCACATGAAGGATGCCGCCCTGACCCTGGACGGCGAGAGCGGCATCCTGGGCTCGCACCTGAACTTCGGCGCGCCCGGCCGCGGCTGGGATTTCCGGAGTCCGGGCCGGGGCGGGGTGAAGTTCGAGGAGATCATCCGGGCGCTGAACGTCCTCAGCTATGACGGCCCGCTCTCGGTGGAGTGGGAGGACGCCCTGATGAACCGCGAGGCCGGCGCCGCCGAGGCTTGCCGCTTCGTGCGCGCCCTGGACTTCCCCAAGTCGGACCGGGTCTTCGACGAAGCCCTCCGCAAATGAAGGTTTCGCCGGGCGCAAAATTCATGCCGCCCCGAACCGGGGCAACCGCAAACGCCGGTTGCCGGTGATCCAGAGTGCTGGGATGATGGGAGGGCGGGGGCGCCGCCAGCCGCCATCGGCGCAAGATGTGCGCTCTCCCTGGAATGATGGGGGCGTCTTGGGGACAAACCGCTCCACCCTTGGGACGCAACCCGCGAAAGGTGGAGCGCGTTGTCCCAACGCGCTATGGCAGGCAGGCAAAAAAGAGGGCGGGGAAATGCGGATCAGGCAAGCGAACGCGACGATCTCCCGACCAACCCAGGCAGCAGCGGAACAGGATGGCCGGCGCCGGGTTTCAGAGCCTCGAAAAAAAGGTTGACAGGTGTTTTCGGCTATGCCAGGATTGCATTTATGAGCACAGCAAGCTCCAGCGTGAAGGTGTTTCGGGCCAGCGTCCGGGTCCTGGTATTGCCGGTCCCGGCGCTCGTGGTCCGCTTCACGGTGGGGCCCGGGCGCGGCTGAAAGGCCGTCGACCCGAGCGAGGCGTCATCGAACCCACCGTGAAAAACGGTGGGTTTTTTTGTCGGCCGTGCTATGATGCCCGTGAACGCCCCGAAAGGGGATCGGCGGGCGGGAGGAAGCGAACATGAGAACCGGGGTGGAATGCCTGCTGGACGGGCTCAAGCGGGCGGGGGTGGAAATCATTTTCGGGCTGCCCGGCGGGCAGGTCCTGGACATCTTCGATAAGCTCTATCGGGCGCCGTTCAAGTTTGTGCTGGCGCGCCACGAGCAGGGGGCCACCCACATGGCCGACGGCTACGCGCGGGCCACCGGCAAGACCGGCTGCTGCCTGGTGACCTCCGGCCCCGGCGCCACCAACACGGTGACCGGCCTGGCCACCGCCTACATGGATTCCAGCCCGCTGGTGTGCATCGCCGGGCAGGTGCCGACCCCCATGATCGGCAACGACGCCTTCCAGGAGGCCGACACCACCGGCATCACCCGCCCGGTGACCAAGCACAACTACCTGGTGCGCGACGTAAACGACCTGCCGCGGGTCATCGCCGAGGCGTTTTACATCGCCACCACCGGCCGGCCGGGGCCGGTGCTAGTGGATATCCCCAAGGATGTCCAGCGGGCCTCCACCCGGGCGCCGACGCCGGACCAGGTGGCCATCCGGAGTTACAACCCCACCACCGAGGGACATCCCAAGCAGATTGCCCGGCTGGCCGCCGCCATCAACAAGGCCAAAAAGCCGCTGCTCTACGCGGGCGGCGGCGCCATCATCGCCGGGGCGGCGGAAGAACTGACCGCCCTGGCCCGCAAGGCGCGCCTCCCGGTGACCACGACCCTGCTGGGGCTGGGGAGTTTTCCGGAAACCGATCCCCTGGCCCTGCGGATGCTCGGCATGCACGGCAGCGTGCCCGCCAATTACGCCACTCACCACTGCGACCTGCTGGTGTCGATCGGGGCCCGCTTCGACGACCGGGTGACCGGCAAGATTTCGGAATTCGCGCCCCAGGCGCAGATCGCCCACATCGACATCGATCCCTCGGCGATTTCCAAGAGCGTGCCGGTGGACATCCCGGTGGTGGGCGACGCGAAACGCATCCTGCAAGAGCTGCTCCCGCAGGTGGAGGCCCGGGAGCGCAAGGAATGGCTGGCCCAGGTGGCGGCCTGGCAGGCGCAATATCCGTTCGCCTACGAGCCAAAGGGCGACGCCATCATGCCCCAGTTCGTCATCGAGCAGATTTACGCCCTGACCAAGGGCGACGCCATCGTCGTCACCGAGGTGGGCCAGCACCAGATGTGGGCGGCCCAGTATTACAAGTACACCCGGCCCCGCACCTTCATCTCCTCCGGCGGCCTGGGCACGATGGGCTTCGGCCTGCCGGCCGCGATCGGCGCCCAGCTGGGCTGCCCCGGCAAGACGGTGGTGGATATTTCCGGCGACGGCAGCGCCCAGATGAATTTCCAGGAGCTGGTGGTGGCGGTGGAGCACGGGGTGCCGATCAAGGTGGTGATCCTCAACAACGGGCACCTGGGCATGGTGCGCCAGTGGCAGGAGATGTTCTACCACAAGCAGTATTCCGCCACCCGCCTCGGCCAGGGCGGCCGCGGCCGCAACGAACACATCCCGGAGCCGCCCGCGCCCCGCTACCTGCCGGACTTCGTCAAGCTGGCGGAGGCGCACGGGGCCCTGGGCCTGCGGGTGGACCGCCGCGAGGACGTGGCGCCGGCCCTCGAAAAGGCCCTGGCCTCGGACCTGCCCGCGGTGGTGGAGTGCCGGGTGGAAGCCGAGGCCAACGTCTATCCCATGGTGCCGGCGGGCGCCTCGCTGACCGAGATGATCCAGGGGCTGGCTTGAAGAATTGCTGATTGCGGATTGCTGATTGCGGATTGCTGATTGCGGATTGCTGATTGCGGATTGTGGAGGCAACGATCCAAGCAGGGTTCCTTGTTCACGGGTTCTTGATGAATAAAGAACAACGAACAAAGAACGAGGAACAAGCGTCATGAAACACATCGTCTCGGTGATCACCGAAAACCGGCCGGGCGTCCTGGCGCGCATCGTGGGGCTGATCTCCGGCCGCGGCTACAACATCCACAGCCTGAACGTGGCGCCCACCCAGGACCTGGGCACCTCGCGCCTGACCCTGGTGGTGGCCGGCGACGACCGCGTCATCGAGCAGGTGACCAAGCAGCTCAACAAGCTGGTGGACGTCATCAAGGTCAGCGACTTCATCGGCGAGGCTCACCTCGATCGCGAGCTGATGCTGATCCAGGTGCGGGTCTCCGCCAAGAACCGCGCGGCGGTCATCGAGCTGGCCGCGCTCTTCCACGCCGAGATTGTCCACGTCCAGCGCGACGCGCTGACCCTCCAGCTGGCGGGGACCCCCGAGGCGCTGGACAATTTCATCGAACTGCTCAAGCCCCACGGCATCCGGGATATCTCCCGGACCGGCGTCATCGCCGTCGGGCACTCGGAGAGCTGAAAGATTTCAAGCTTGCCAATGCCGGCTGGAAGGTTTCGTGGATTCAACCGTTCCAGCTCTGCAATAAAACTTGCCATGAACACGGGTCGCGGTCTGATGGAGGGCTATGAACACCAAGACGGATAAAAAAATACTGATCTTCGACACCACCCTGCGGGACGGCGAACAGTGCCCCGGGGCCAGCCTGAATCACCGCGAGAAACTGGAGATCGCCCAGCAGCTCGCGCGGCTGAAGGTGGACGTCATCGAGGCCGGGTTCCCGATCGCCTCCCCGGACGATTTCCGGGCGGTCCAGGCCGTGGCCGAGCAGGTCAAGGGCCCGGGCGTGGCCGGCCTGTCGCGCTGCCTGAACAAGGATATCGAGCGCTGCGCCGAGGCGGTGGCCCC
>CAZVVD010000004.1:25563-59066 GCA_964630555.1 uncultured Verrucomicrobiota bacterium
GCGGCGATCAATGCCGAGGCCGAAGCGGCGCGAGCCGGCAAGAAGGGGCGCATCCACGTGTTCCTGGCCACCTCGCCGATCCACCGCCGGCACAAGCTGAAAAAGGACAAGGCCGAGATCCTGAAGCAGGCCGCGGCGTCCGTGCAGTACGCCCGCACGCTTTGCGAAGACGTGGAGTTCAGCGCCGAGGACGCCTCGCGGACCGAGCCGGATTTCCTGGCCGAGGTCGTCCGGGCGGTGATCGACGCCGGCGCCGCCACCGTCAACATCCCCGACACCGTCGGCTACGCCATCCCCGACGAGTTCGGCGCCCTGATCGCCTCCCTGTTCGAGCGGGTGCCTAACATCGGGCAGGCGGTGATCAACGTCCATTGCCACAACGACCTGGGGCTGGCGGTGGCCAACTCGCTGGCGGCGGTGCGGAACGGCGCCGGGGGGGTGGAGTGCACCATCAACGGCCTGGGCGAGCGCGCCGGGAACTGCGCGCTCGAGGAGGTCGTCATGGCCCTGCGCACCCGCTCCGACCTGTTCGGGGCGGTCACGGACATCCAGACCCGCGAGCTGTTCAAGACCAGCCGCCTGGTCAGCCGCCTGACCGGCATGGTGGTCCAGCGGAACAAGGCCATCGTCGGCGCCAACGCCTTTGCCCACGAGGCCGGCATCCACCAGGACGGCATCCTCAAGGAGCGCACGACCTACGAGATCATGCGCGCCGAGGACATCGGCATTGAGGGGTCCGACCTGGTCCTGGGCAAGCATTCCGGGCGGCACGCCTTCGGCGACCGCCTGGCCAGGATGGGCTTCCGGCTGGAGCCCGGGGAGCTCGAGCGCGCCTACCACCGCTTCATCGACCTGGCGGACAAGAAGAAGACCATCTATGACGACGACCTGGTGGCCATCGCCCGCGACGAGATGGAGGAGGTGGCCGGGATGTACACCCTGGAGTACCTGCACGTTTCCACCGGCTCGAAGACCGTGCCGACCGCCACCGTGCGCCTGAAAAAGGGGGCGGAGGTTATCCAGGATGCCGCCTGCGGGGACGGCCCGGTGGATGCGGCCCTCAAGACCATCGACCGCATCACGGGAGTCAAGGGCAAGCTGCTGGAATACGGCATCCAGGCCGTGACCATCGGCCAGGACGCCCAGGGCGAGGTCAGCCTGCGGGTGGCCTTCGGCGACGCCACGGTCAGCGGCAAGGCCGCCAGCACGGACATCGTCCAGGCCAGCGCCGCCGCCTACCTGGGGTGCGTCAACCGGATGCTGGCGGTGGGGAAATAGGTAACGGCGTGTGGGCGTGTGGGCGTATCGGAGTATGGGCGTATCGGAGTATGGGAGTAACGGAGTGGGGGTGTAACGGAGTGGGAGTTGGAAATCGGTACGCCGACACCCCGATACACCACTACCCCGATACTTCCCCAGAAGGATCTATGGGCGGGTTTGCGAAAAGCTTCAGGGATTTGGAGGTTTATCAGCAAGCGCTGGAATTGGTCGTGGATGTGAACGCATTTTGCGACACGTTGCCTTCCAAAGAGAAATTTGCCCTAGCGGATCAAATGCGGCGGGCGTCGCGGTCGGTCGGCGCCAATATCGCGGAAGCCTGGCGCAAGCGGCGCTACCAGGCGGCGTTTGTTTCCAAGTTGAATGATGCCGAGACGGAAGCCGGAGAAATGCAGTGTTGGCTGGATGTCGCGCTCAAGCTTGCCTATATGCCGAAAGAAGTTTATAAGCAGTTCGATGAAAGGTGTGAGCGCCTGGTGGCTCAGCTGGTTACCATGATCAACGGCGCCGATCGTTGGTGTGCGCTTTGACCCTTATCTTGTTTCCATGCTCCGAGACTCTGATCGGCGGCTGCCTGGATCCTTTACACCGAAACCCCGATACTCCCATACTCCGATATCTTTGATCCGCCCATGACCATCAGCCCCGCCACCCGGCTCTACGCCGTCCTCGGCCATCCCATCCGGCACTCGCTCTCGCCGGCGATGCAGAATGCGGCCATCGCCGCCCTGGGCCTGGACGCCGTCTACCTGGCGTTCGACGTGCCGCCCGGGCGGCTGATGCGCGCCTTGGAGAGCCTGGCCGAGCTGGGCTTCGGGGGGGTGAACCTGACGGTGCCCCTGAAGGAGGTCGCCTTCCGCGGCATCGCCAGCCTGGACGAATCCGCCCGGCGGCTGGGGTCCGTCAACACCGTGAAATTCGCGCCGGACGGGATGGAAGGGTTCAGCACGGACGGCGAGGGGTTCTTGCGGGCGGCGGTGGAGGCCTTCCGCGAGCCGGTGCGGGGGAAGAGCCTGTTTGTCCTGGGCTGCGGCGGCGCCGGCCGCGCCGTGGCCCTGGCCGCGGCCGCGGCCGGCGCGGGTCGGTTCCTGCTGGCGGACCTCGATCCGGACCGCGCCGGCAGGCTGGCGGACGAGATCGCCGCCCTGCCGGGCAAGCCGGAAGCCGGCGCGGCGGCGGCCGATCCCGCCGCCTGGATCCGTCCCTGCCGGGAGGCGGACCTCGTGGTGCACGCCACACCGGTGGGCATGCATGCCGGCGAGTCCTCGCTCCTGCCGGCGGAGGCCTTCCGTCCGGGCCAGGCGGTCTATGACCTGATCTACATGTTCCCGGAAACCGCGGTGATGAAAGCCGCCCGCGCCGGCGGGGCCCGCGCGGCAAACGGGCTGGGCATGCTGCTCCACCAGGGCGCGCGGTCCTTGGCGATCTGGACCGGCCTCGAGCCGCCGGTGGAGGCCATGCGCCGGGTGCTGGAGCAGGCGGTCTACGGGCGGACGCCGTGAGGGCGCCGTCCGGCGCCGCCGGTTGAAGGAAAGGACTGCGATGCCCGATTACCTGCGCGATCCCTTGTATCGGAAGGTTTTTTTCGAGGACACCGACCGCCAGACGGAGGCGTGCCGCCGGGCGCTGGCGGCCCTGAAGTCGGGTCCCGACGGCCAGGCCCTTTCCGCCTTGCACCGCGCCGCCCACGGCCTCAAAGGCACGGCCGCCTTGATGGAACTGGGGGCCATCGCCGACGCCGCGGCGCGCATGGAGGCGGCGGCGCAGGCGTGCCTCAAGGCCGGCGACGCCGGCCTGCCGGCGGACGCCCTCGCGGCGGTCGCAGCGGATGCCCAGGCGATTGCGTGCCTGCTACAGGCCCTCAAGGACCCGCCGCCGCCCGGATGAACTTTCCGGCGCCGCCTCGGGACGGGGGAGGGGATTCAGCCCGCCGGCAACTCAACGAAGAACACGGTGCCGGCGCCCGGGGCCGAGGTGAAGCCGGCCTTGCCTTTCAGGTAGCGCTCGGTGATCAGCTTGATGCTGTAGGTGCCCAGGCCGCGTCCCTCGCCCTTGGTGGAAAAGGACCGTTGGAAGACCTGCAGTTGGACCTCGCGCGGCATCGCCGCCGGGTTGTGCACCGAGAAGCGCGCTCCGCCGCCGGAGGGCTCCTCGAAGCGCACCGTCACCGTATCGCCCGCGGCCGACGCCTCCAGGGCGTTCTTGGTCATATTGTGCAGCACCCGGCCCAGCAGGGTGGCGTCGGTGGCGATCGTGCGCCCCGGCTCCACCGCCGGGATCGCCAGGCGTTTATCCCTGGCGACGTCGTGGCGCTGATAGATGGCTTCCAGGGTCCGAAACAGGTCGGCGACCCGGACCGGGGCGATCCGGGGGATCAGCTCGTTGTTTTCCATGGCCATCAGGTCGCGCTGGGTGTTGATTTCCAGGACCATGGAATGGGCGCCCGTGTGGATCATCTGGCTGACGGCGGGCAGCTCCTGGGCGGGCGCGGCGGGCAGGATCTCCGAGAGCGCGCGCACCCCCACGGCGGTGTTCGTGATATCGTGGAAAAAAATCCGCTCCAGGATCCGCCGGCGCTTCTGGTCGCTGATATCCGCCACCGCCAGGATGGTGTAGTCCCGGTCTTCCAGCCGCAAGGGGCTGGCGCTGACCTGGAGGTCCAGGGCCGCGAGGTCCTGCCGCCGCAGGAGGCGGCATTCCCGGATGACCTTGCCTCCGCCGGCCTGGCTCTCGAGGATGGAGTTGACGGCCCCGCACTGGGAGCAGGCCTCGGTCGTGCCGCAGCCGCCGGCGGTTTCCGCGGCGTGTACGCAGCCCAGGGCTTCGCCCGGCCGCAGGCCCAGCAGGTCCTCGGCCCGGTCGCGGTTCAGCAGGGCCAGCAGGCGCCGGTTGGCGAACGCGATCTGGCGCTGCGGGTTGAGGACCGCGATGGGAATTTCCAGGGCGTCGTAGAGCGTGGCCAGCAGGGGGCTTTCCGACAAAGCGGCGGCCGCCCGCCGCAGTTCATCCGGCGCGGCGCGTTCGGCCGGGGCGAAGGCCGTGGGCAGCGGGGCTGATGCGGTCATGGCGGGATCCTCCCCGCGGGGCCGCGCCGGCCCCGGCGGCTCATTCGACGTCGGCGTAGGTTACCCGGTCCACTTCCTCGATCGTGGTCAGACCGCGGAGCACCTTCTTCAGGCCGTCGTAGCGCAGGGGCTTGAACCCCGACTTGAGGGCGATCTCCTCCACCGCCATGATCGAGGCGTTGCGGGCGATCTGGGCGCGGGTCTCGCTGTTGATGATGAAGATCTCGTGGATCGCCAGGCGCCCCAGGAACCCCGTGCCGCGGCAGCGGGGGCATCCCTTGCCGCGGTGGAAAAAGACCTCCGTGGTGCCGTCCCATTCGAAGTTGTCGTCCAGCGTCTCCCGCGGCGCCGGGTACTTTTCCTTGCAGTGCGGGCAGATGCGGCGCACCAGCCGCTGGGCCATCAGGGCGATTAACGAGGGCGCCACCAGGAAGGGCTCCACCCCGATGTCGATCATGCGGCTGACGGCCTGCAGGGCGTTGTTGGTGTGCATGGTGGCGAACACCAGGTGGCCGGTGAGCGCGGCCTGGGAGGCGATCCGCGCGGACTCGATGTCGCGGATCTCACCGATCAGGATCACGTTGGGGTCCTGGCGCAGGAAGGCGCGCAGGACGCGCACAAAGTCCAGGGCGATGGCCGTGTTGACTTGGACCTGGTTGATGCCGGCCAGGCGGTACTCGACCGGGTCCTCGACCGTCATGATGTTGACCCCGGGGGTGTTGATGTATTTGAGCACCGAGTAGAGGGTGGTGGTCTTGCCCGAGCCGGTGGGGCCGGTGATGAAGAATACCCCGTTGGGCGAGCGCGCCACGCGCTTGATGGCCTCAAGCACCGCGGCCGAAAAATCCATCTCGTCCAGGTTGGGGATGGCCCGCGCGAAGGTCGAGCCCAGCAGGCGCAGGACGACTTTCTCGCCGTACAGGGTCGGCACCGTCGAGAAGCGCATGTCCACCTTGCGCCGGGCCATCGCGAACTTGATGCGCCCGTCCTGCGGCAGGCGCTTCTCGGCAATGTCGCAGCCGGCCATGATCTTCAGGCGGCTGATCAGGGGCGGCAGGAGGGCGTTGTCCAGGATGAATTTTTCCTGGAGGATGCCGTCCACCCGGAAGCGGACGCGGACGCTGAGCTCGTCGGGCTCGATGTGGATGTCGCTGGCCATCTCGTTCATGGCCAGGAGGATCAGGCCGTTGACGAACTCGATCACCTGGCTGCTGTTGGCCTGGCGGTAGAGGTCTTCCGTGGTGGCGGCTTCCTGCTGGGCCTTGGCCAGGGCCCGGCCCTGGCCGTCGCCCAGGCCGGCGATGGCGGCCTGGAGCTCCTCGGCCGACTGGTAGGCCACGGCGATGGCGTCGGCGATGTCGTCCGGCAGGGCGAAGGTGAAGCTGGGCATGAGGTTGAAGGCTTCGAACACGCGCGTTTCCAGGTTGCGGTCGCCGGGATTGGCCGCGGCCACCGACAGGTTGCCGCCGAAGGAATACAGGGGAATCACCAGGTGGGTTTCGGCGAACTCGCGTGAAATCTGGCGCACGGCCTCCGGCTGGATCACGGTGGTTTCCAGGTCCAGGTAGGCAAAGCCGATGGAATCGCCCCAGGCCTTCCCCAGGCGGTTCTTCAGCTCCGGCCGCTCCGTGATCAGGTAGAGCAGGGCGGCGAACTCGTTGCCGCGGAAACGCCCGCCCAGGTCGGCCGCGTCTGTCGGGCTGATGACGCGCTGCTCGGCCGCCAGCGGCAGGAAGCGCGGGTTGGCGAGGCGCTGGCCAGGGGCGGCCTCGGCCCTCGATTTGCCGGGGGGCGGTTCGCGTCCGTCGGGAGATGCCGCGGGGCGCCCGGCGGGCTTGCCGCTGCCGGCGGCCTGGGGAATCCGGAAAATGAGGGTCACGACCGCCGCCAGCACCAGGACCAGCAGGATCACGATCAAGTGCCGGCCCAGGCGGTGTTCGGAACGCGCCGGCGCCGGCGCCGGCTGGGCGGGTGCGGCCGGCAGGGGTGCCTCCAGGGCCGCCCGCGCCGCCGCGGCGGCCGCCTGCTGTCTTTGGGCCAGGGTGGCGGAGTCGGCGGCGGACGGGTCCGCCGCCTGCGCCCGCGCCGGCCTGCCGGCCGGCGCCGCCAGGCAGGCCAGGACCAGGCAGCCCAGCGCCAGGGTTTTCTTGAACCTTATCCGGGGGTGCATATCAGGGTAACTCCCTCCAGCTAACGGTTGCGGGGTCGGCCGCGGGGCCGCCCGTGACTTTGGACGCCAGCTTGACCCGGTCCCGGCTTTGGGAGCCGAGGCGGATGTCCCAGTTGATCGTGAACCGGCCGTAGAAGCTGTCCAGCTCGTCGTGGCAGGCCAGGGCCCCGTTCAGCTCGGTATTGCCGTTGGGCGCGCTGGATCCCAGGACGCCCAGGAGTCCGTGGTTGGTGAGCAGGGCGGCATCAATGCGCGGCACGTTGTCGGCGGCGCACAGGGCGCTGAAGGCGGCGGGGGAGAGCGACGACTCGTAATACCGGCGCGGCACGGTGTTGGTGCCGGCCCCGCTCAGGCGCCGGCCGCCGTGGGCCTCGACGGCCGTGTAGCGCCCATCGAACAGGAAGCCGTTGGCAGGATCGTTGTCGCTGTCGTAGCCGATGGCGGCGTCCGAGGCGCTGACGGAATAAGGGCTGGCCGAGGCGGCCAGGGTGCTCCAGACCTGGTTCGACCAGGCCGCGGCCGTGTAGTTGCCGACGACGATGTTGCCCTTGGCCCCCAGCACCAGCAGGTCCTTGCCCGCGTTGAGGACGGCCGTCGCAGCCGGGTCCGGATCCGGCTTGGGCCACGCCGGCGGGTCGCGGTAGGAGAGGGCGCCGACGATGTGCACGTTGCGCCCGGCGTAAATCTCGCCCTGCCCGCCGATGGTTCCGCGGATGATGAGGTCGCCCTTGACCACCACGGCCCCCTGGATGGCGATGGCCGCCGTCGAGCCGTCGAGGACCAGGCAGCCGTCGTCGGCGGTGCCGGGGAGGTTATCCGGGCCCGGCCCGTCGTAGGCGTTCCCGACGATCTCGACCCCGTTCCGGAGAATCCGCCCGGAGACCGCGGACGCCAGGGCGTTGAGGTCGTCAATCGGCGGGATGGTGAAGGCCGGCAGGGAGGTGTTCTTGGTCCGGTCGGGCACGTAGCCCATCGGCCACTCCGGGCCGTCGGCCACCGGGGGATCGCTCGGCCGCGCCCGGGGCCCGGCCTGGGCCCAGTAGGTCGCCAGGTCCCAGATGGGCGCGTTGGCCGTGAGCTGGCCGGAGGCGTAGCGGCCGCCGTTAACGATGGACTGCTGGCTCAGGCGGTAGTTCCCGTTGATGCGGATGTCCCCGTTGATGACCATGTTATTGCGCAGGGTCCCGGAGCTGTTCAGCAGGTAGGCGTATTCGAACGGCTGGACCAGGTCGCCGCCGCCGGCGGGGGCATGGACCCGGAGGGTTTCGGAGATGATCCGGGTCGCGGCGAAGGCCGGCGCGCGCGCCGCGCCCACCAGGACGATCTCGGCGTAACCGGCGTTGGTGAGCACGCTCACGCCGGCGATGGCCACCCTGACCTCGCTGTCGTGGATCGGGGGCAGGTCCGGGATCGTGTAGACCGGGTTGCTCCCGATGGCGTTCGAGGTCCAGGCCTGGAACCAGGCCAGCGAGGGCTGGCCGTTGGACTCGTAAGCCCGGCAGAGTTCGTATTTGACCCGCTCCAGGGCCGACTGGGCGTCGAGCAGGCACTGGTCGGCGGCGTGCCAGCGGCGCACCGACCGGCTGTGCTGGAAGGCGGAGTAGACCATGAACCCGCCCACCGCGCCCGCCGTCAGCAGGGTCAGCAGGGCCACGTAAATCACGAACCCGGCCCGGTTGCCGGGCGGGCCGTGGGGATGCTGGGGGCTGGGTCGGGTCGTCATGGCCTCACTCGTTCAGAAGATACACCCGGATGCGCTGGGGCTGCCGGTGCTGGCGCTGGCCGCTGGCGACGGCCAGGGTGAGATCGAGGTTCAGGAAGGACCCGGTGCCGGCGATGCTCGCCTGGCTGACGAACGCGCCGCTCCGGGTCAGAAAAACCTCGCCGGCGGCGTTCGAGTAGGCCGGCGGCCGGCCGGTGTCCAGCCGCAGGGTGAAGGCGTTGGTGGCGCCGGCAAAGAGCTCGCGGAAAACGACCTGGTTGGTGGCCAGCTCCAGCCGCGAGCGGCTGGCGTGGCGCAGGCCGTAGCGCCCATCCAGTCCGCGCAGGATGCGCTCGCGGGTGACGCGGCTCTGCTCGCTCAGGCTCACCCGCGCCAGGCCCTCCCGCCAGAGCCCCAGGCTGTTCACCAGCAGGACCAGGAACAGGGCCAGCACCAGGCTGCTCAGGGCGGCGGCCACCAGCAGCTCGCTCAGGGTGAAGCCGGCGTTGGGAGAAGAAGGGTTCATCAGTTGCGGTCCACCGCGTAGCGGGTGACCCGGTAGACAACGTCGTTGGTTAGGGCGATCGTCCGGCCGCCCGGCCAGATGCGGTCGCGCTTGACCCGCACCTCGACGTCCCAGCGGTGGGGCGCGTTGGTGCCGGCGTTCGGCTCGATCAGCACCCGGATTTCGGAATTGGTCGGCAGGATGCTGGCGGCCGGCGGCCGCTGCGGCGGCAGGTTGGTGGCCAGGAGCACGCCGGAGAAATCGTGGGTGTTGAAGATTTCCAGGGCGGTGTCGAAGGCCAGGGCCTCGGCGTCCAGCCGCTGCTGGTTGGCGCAGATCATGGCGTAGCCCATGGTGATGGCGGAATACAACCCCAGGACCGCCAGGCCCGCCAGGGCGGAGGCGTAGATGACCTCGATCAGGGTCAGGCCGGCGGCGGCCGCCAGCGGCTGGTCGTCAGGGCGCATGGCTGGAGGGTTGCGGGGGTTGCGGCTCCGCCGGACCGTTTCCGGTTTTTTGTTTCGGGGTGGCCTGCTTGAGCATGGCGGCGATGGCGTTCTGGGAAACCAGCTGGCGCGCGGCCTTGGCGCCGGCCTCGTCCCTGGCGGCGTCCGCCAGCATCGCCTGGAGATTGTATTTAATTTTTTTCATGGCGCGGTTCCCTACAGGCCGGCGACGATCTCGGCGATCAGGGCCTTGATGGCGTCGAGCGGGTTGGATTTGAGGATGTAATTCAGGGCGCCGTGCTGGATGCATTCCTTGACCTTCTCGGTCTCCGCCACCGAGGTCAGCATGACAATCCGGGCGTCCGGGAACCGGGCGCGGATTTGCTTGAGGGCCTCGTCGCCGTTCAGGCCGGGCATGTTGATGTCCATGAACATCAGGTCGGGTTTTTCCTTTGCGTACAGGGCCACGGCGTCCTCGCCGCGGGTCGCCTCCCCGACGAAGGTCAGCTTGAGGCCGGTGATGACGCTCTTGAGCGCGAACCGGATCATGGTCTCGTCGTCCGCGATGGCCACCCGGCATTGTTCCGGTTTCATGCCCTTTTGCTCCTAACGGGATGTTAAGGTCCGACGCCGCCCCCCGCGGGCGGGCCGTGATGGAACACATAGCCGCCGTGGCCGACCACCCAGCCTTCCTCGGCGGACACAAAGCACAGGGCTGCGATGAAAACGGGGTGCGCGGCGAAAAGCGCCCAGGTCCGGCCGCCGTCCAGGGTGCGCTTGATCTGCGACTCCTTGGACCCGCCGCGCGCCAGCAGGAAGCCGGTCTTCTCGTCAAGGAACTGCAGGCCGCCCAGGTCCCAGGTGGAGGGCACCCCGACTTCCTGCGCCTGCCAGGTCCGGCCGCCGTCGCGGGTCGCCCAGATCCGGCCCTGGTGGTCCTGGTCCGGCCGCAGCCAGCCGACCTGCGGGGAGACGAACTGGATCTGGGCCAGCCGGCCGCCGTCCTTCAGGGTCTGCGTTTGCCAGGTCTGGCCGCCGTCCGCGGTACGAGCCACGCGACCATAATTCCCCGAGACCCAACCGTGCCGGTCGTCAAAGAAAAAAACGGCCCCGTAGTCGTTGTGCGGCAGGCGGGCCGGCAGGGCCTGCCAGGCGCCGCCGCCCCGCCGCGCCTGCCAAAGCGTGGCCCCGCAGGTCGGCGGCTGCATCTGGTAATAGCTCGAGGCCGAGGCCGCGGACGGCCCGAAGTAATAAAAATTTTCCGGCAGATTGGGCTGCGGCGTCCAGCTGAGCCCGCCGTCGAGGGTCCGCAGAACAATGTCGCGGCCGGCCACCCACCCCTCGTCCCTGTTCAGAAAATGGATCCGCTTCAGGGCCGGGGCGTTGCTTGGCGGCTCCAGGACCCGCTGCCAGCCGGCGCCCCCGTCGGCGGTCCTGAGCAGGGTAAAGTCGCCGCCGGTGATAAACCCGACGCGGCCGGCGGCGTCGGTCGGGATGGGGTCCGCGCCCGGCGGCAGGGTGGCGGGGCTGAGGAAGAACACATCGGTCAACTCGGCCGTGCAGCCGCTGGCCTGGAGTTGTCCGCCGTCCGCCGGGTCCACAGCCGCGGCGGCGGGCGCCGCCTGGCCGGGGGCCGGGACCTCCTCTTTCTTGGCCTGGGAGCAGCCGGCGAGTCCCGCGGCCAGGCCCAAGACCACCAAGCCGATGCCGCAACGCAAGCTGAAACGCATGGCGAGCCCCCGCAACATCCGTTGCATTGGCCGTTCATTATGCCACGGCGCGGCCCGCAAGCAACTCCTAAATGATTCCGCGCGGAAGCCCTCGGAAACTGTAAAAAACCATGCGCAGGCGGTCCGCAGTTCCGGCTCTCCGAGAGGTCGGGAGGAGCCTCCCAAAGCCCGGTCAACTTGGGTATGCCATAGGAAGGGCGGGCAGGCCACGCCGTGAGCGTGGCCGGCGTACCCGTCCCGCCTGCGGCCGCGCCCGCCGCCGCGGGCGTCAGCCTGATTTCCGGAGGTGGGAGGGTAGGATCTTGAGGGCGATCCGGTACTTGGCGATCGTCCGGCGGGCGATGCCGATGCCCTGGGCCGTGAGCTTCTCCACGAGTTCCTGGTCGGAGAGGGGCCGGGTTGGATCCTCCCTGGCGATCAGGGCCGCCAGCAGGTCCTGGACGGACTTGTTGGACATGGCGCCCCCGTCCGCCGTTTTCAGGCCGGGGGTAAAGAAGTATTTCATCTCGAACAGGCCGCGCGGCGTCTGCATGTGCTTATTGGCGATGCAGCGGCAGACAGTGGTTTCGTGGAGGCCGACCGTGCGGGCCACCGCGGCCATGGTGAGGGGTTTGAGGTGGGCGATGCCCCGGTCCAAAAAGTCCTCTTGGGCTTCCACGATGGCGGTGGCCACGCGGTGGAGGGTGTGCTGGCGCTGGGCGATGCTCTTGATCAGGAACAGTCCCGAACGGATCCGGTCCCGGATGTAGGTTTTGACGTCATCGGCCGTGCCGGCGGTGTGCAGGAGATCGCGGTAATGCCGGCTGATGCGCAGGCCCGGGAGGTCGGCATCGTTCAGGATGACGTGGTAGCGCCCCTCCACCCGCTCGACGAATACGTCGGGCTGGACATAATGGGGGGAATCGGGGTTGAAGGCCCGGCCGGGCCGGGGCTCGAGGGTGGCGATGACCTTGGCCGCTTGCTGGATCTCCTCGACCGGCGTTCCCAGGGCGTGGGCGATCTCCTTGAAATGCCTGTTGCCCAGGGCCGGCAGGTGGTCCCGGACGATGCGCGCGGCCAGGGAGTCGGCTTGTCCGAGGCGCTCCAGCTGGAGCAGCAGAGACTCCTTCAGGTCGCGCGCGCCGACGCCGACGGGGTCGAAATCCTGGATCAAGGCCAGGAGGTCCCGCAGGTGGCCGGGATCGGCGCCGGCCGAGGCCGCCAGCTCCTCGACGTCTTGGGTCAGGAACCCGTTGTCGTTGATATTGCCGATGATCAGCAGGCCCAGCTGGCGGTCGGTCTCGCCCACGCCGGCCAGGGCGAGCTGGCGCTCGAGGTGCTCCTGAAGCGAGACTTTCTGGGTCTGGGAATCCATGAAGAAGCGGCGGCGCTGTTCGGCGCCGGGATCGTAGGGCTCGTGGTCCTGGTTCTGGGCGAAATAGCGGCACCATTCCTCGTCGATCCGGGAAAGAACGGCGAACTCCTCCTTGAAGTTCAGCTCCTTGGCGTCGTCCACCCCGCCCCCGGGCGATTCCGGCTCGAGGGGGGGGGTGTCGGAGGCCTTTTCCTCGAGGGTCGGGTTGCGTTGGAGCTCCTGCTGGACCAGGGTGCGCAGCTCGAGCATGGGCACCTGGAGCAGTTCCAGCGACTGGCGCAGCTGGGGCGCCAGGGTCTGGACCTGGCGTTGTTCCTGGAGCAGGGCAAGGGAAGTGTCGGCCATGATCGGGGTCCCGCACCGCGCGCGGGCCCGCCGCGGCCCGCACCTTCATTGGGCTTTCCATTTGGCGACGATTAGTATAAGAAAGCCCGGCGGCTTCGCAAGCGTTTTTGCCATGAAAATTTGCATCCTGGGCAGCGGCAGTTCCGGAAATTGCGCCTACGTGGGGGCGGGCTCGACCCACCTCCTGGTGGACGCGGGCTTGAGCGGACGCGAGACCGCCCGGAGGCTGGGGCAGCTGGGTGTGCCGCTGTCCGCCGTCAACGCGGTCTGCCTGACCCACGAGCACTCCGACCACATCGCCGGCCTGGCCACCCTGCACACCCGGCACGGCATCCCCCTCTACGCCAACGCCGGCACCGTCGAGGCCCTGGGCCGGGACGAGAAGCTGGGCAGGCTGGCCTGGAACGTCTTCACCACCGGGTCGCCCTTCCGGGTCGGCGAGCTCCTGGTGGAGCCGTTCGCGGTCTCGCACGACGCCTACGAGCCCGTGGGCTTCATCGTCACGGCCGGTCCGGTCCGCGCCGGGCTGGTGACGGATGTCGGCGTGATCACCCACCTGGTCCGCGAACGGTTGCGGCGCTGCCGCGCGCTGGTCATCGAGTCCAACCACGACGCCCGCCTGCTGGCCGACGCCCGGCGTCCCTGGCAGTTGAAGCAGCGCATTGCCGGACGCCAGGGGCACCTCTCCAACGAACATGCCGCCGAACTGATCGGCGAGCTGGCCGGACCGGACTTGAGCCAGGTGTTTCTCTCGCACCTCAGCGCCGAGTGCAACCGGCCGGACCTGGCCCTGCGGACCGCCTGCGCCGCCCTGGAGCGCCTGGGCCGGGCCCGGGTCCGGGTGGAGCTGACCTTTGCCGACCGGATCAGCGCGGTCTGGCTTTCCGACGGGGATTCTGGCGCCGGGGGTCAGTAGCGCATGTAATAGTCGTTGCTCTTGGGCACGATCGAGGGCACCAGGAAGAGCAGCAGCAGGAAGAACACCAGCAGGGCGCTGAAGCCCAGGAAGAGCGTTTGATAACTGCAGAAACTCAGGCTGCCCAGATTCCAATGCGGCGCCAGCAGGCCGGCGCCGAGGACCAGCGAGGCGCCGAAGCGGCCGCAGGCGCCGCCGATCGCGGCGCAGGTGTTGAGGAAGGCCGCCGCCATCGTTTTGTTGCCCGGCCGGGCCAGCGCCAGGAGTTCCATGGAGTAGCAGCACAGGAGCAGGGCTGCCCAGAATCCCAGCAGGAAGAGCAGGGCGCTGACGAGGACGTAAAATCCCGGCAGGGCCGGGTCCGCCAGGAACACGCCGAGGCCGCAGGCGATGTAGGCCAGGTGGCCCCAGGGCTGGAGCCGGTGCACCCCGAACCGGCGCAACGCCGTGGCCGACAGCCAGTACCCGGCGATCATGCCGGCCATGTAGGCCACCGAAATCCACTGCACGATCTTGGCATCCGCCTGGAGTTCGCACTTCAGGTAGATGAAGGTCAGCGGCAGCAGGGGGGCGGAGGCCAGGGAGAGGCAGCAGGTGTAGAGGGCGAAGCCGGTCAAGGGCCGGTTTCGGATCGAGGAGGCCACCGCCTTCCGCAGGTCGAGGCGGCTGCGCTCCCGCGCGTTGATCGGCAGCTGATCGAGGCAGTATTTCCGCCCGAGGATCAGCAGGCCGACCAGGGCGATCGTTGTTTGCAGCGCCCAGGTCGGCGGCTGCCTTCCCAGCGCCAGGCTGATCAGGAAAAAGCTGACCGCGGTCATGCCCAGGTAGGAGAAGCGCAGGACGCCGAAAAAGCCGCCGCGCTCGGCGGGCAGCAGGATGTTATCAAGCAGCGGGTACCAGGTGACCCCGTAAAGCGGGCGCGAGAGGCAGTAGACCAGGCAGCCGAGCAGGACGACGTATTGGTCGTGCGCGGCGCCGAACCAGGGCGCCGCCGCCATCAGCAAAAAGCCGCCGCACCCCGCCGCGCAGGCGATGGAATAGCTTTTCCGCAGGCCGATGCGGTTGGAGATGCCGGCGCTGGGCAGAGTCAGGGCGATCGCGGCGATCGCCGTCAGCGCGGTGGACAGCATGGTCAGGGTGGCGCTGCCGCCCAGCAGGGTCAGGTACAGGATGACGATCGCGCTCGCGTCGATCATCACCTCGGAGTAGCAGCCGAACCAGGCCGAAGCGTAGGCGAACAGCCGGCCGCGCCGGCGGGCGCGGTCGTCGAAGCGGGCGGCAAAGGGCACTGTCGGATCGGCCAAATTCATGGTGTGCTCGGAGTTCGTCCGCGGCGCCGGGCTCCGCGGGGCGATCCGATGCGCGGGAGTCTACCAGATTGCCGACGGTTCCGCGAGGGTCCAGTTTGCGGCATATTTCCCTTGCCTTCGGGGTGGGGGAGAGGATAGCTTCTGCGCGCGGGATGGGAGTCGGCCGCGGGCAAGGACGATCGCATCGCAACCCGAGACGCACTATGGCAGCGGAACCCGGAAACAGCGGCGTCACCTGGCGCCGGACGTTTTACCCCGACGGGCGGGTCGAGTGGGAGACCCCCTATGTCGCGGGCCAGCCCGAGGGCACTGAGCACCACTACTGGCCCGACGGCCGGCCGGCCCAGGAAACCGTGTTCCGCCGGGGCCGCAAGCAGGGGATCGAGAAGCGTTTCCGGCGCGACGGCACGCTTGAAATGGAACTGCCCTACGCCAACGGGCGTTTTTCGGGCGCCTGGAAGATCTACGATCCGCAGGGGCGCCTGCGGGGCGAAACGCGCTTCGTGGACGGGCTCCAGCATGGGCCCCAGACCCTGTATTCCGCCCGCGGCGAGATCCTCTGGCACGGGGAGTTTGTCCGCGGCACGGGCGAACATCGGGAATACGACGGGCGGGACGTCCTGCGCCGGTCGGTCGGCTACCGGAGCGGCTGCAAGCACGGCCCGGAGCGGGAATACGACGAGGCCGGCCGGCTGGTCCGCGAGTGGTATTACGTGGACGGGTGGCGCCGGGACCTGGCGGGGTGGGAGCGCTTCGAGGCGCGGGAGGATGGGCGCCGATGAGCTTTGCCGCCGATTTTAATGCCCGCCGCGAGGAGGCCCGCCGGGCGTTGATTGCCGCCGGCGAGTGCCGGGACATCGGCGCCGCCCTGGTCCTGCTGGGCGCCGGCGCTAACCTGGAGGCCGTCAACCGCTTCCTGGCCGCGAAAGTCCTGGAGGCCAAGCCGCGCACCCTGGATCTCTGGCCTTATTACGCGGTCCTGCATCCCGCCCACGCCGGGTTGAGCCCGCAAGCGCGGGCTAACGTGGGCAGCATCTGCGACCGGCACTACCACGCCAAGCTGCCGGCCTACGTCAGCCTGGAGCGCTCCTTCGACCCCTGGGACTACCAGCTCTGCGGCTGCCCGACCGAGAACCACCTCTTCAACGACACCAGCAACCGGTTGGCCGAGTCCACGGTCTTCCCCGACCGCGTGTTCTCGGACGGCCATACCGCCGCCGAGTACCGGCCGTACTGGGAGGACGCCTTCCGCCGCTTCGTCGCCGCGCGGGTGCGCCACGGGTTCCGCGAGTGGCGCTCCCCGATCTACTGCCACGTGCTCTTCGACGCCGCGATGATGATTTATTACCTCATGCCGCCCGGCCCCACCCAGGAGGCCGCGCGGGCGATGCTCGACATGATGTTCCTGAGCCTGGCGGTCAGCCTGCGGGGGCGCCTGTGGACGGGCGCCCATTCCCGGGTCTATAACCAGATCGATTCGAAATGGTGCAGTGTGTGCCATTTCCAGCAGTGCTACGGCGGCTACGCCTCGGTTTTTTACCTCGAGCACATCCCGGCCGGGATCCTCGCCGGCGACTACGTCCCGCCCGAGGCCGTCATGCGCCTGCCGTTCCGGACCGACCGCTACGTCTCGATCGAAAAAGTCGGCCCAAAATTCTACCCGCGCGGGGAGGGGGAGGGGCGCTTCAACCCCGGCAAGCACAATGTCTACATCTGCCGGTCCGACCGTGAGGACTGGGGCGGGGACGGGATCGTCTACAACTACCTGACCCCGCGCTACGGGCTGGGGTCGGTCCAGGACTGGGGCGCCTACGACGGCGAGTGGCACATGCACTGCCTGCCCTGGACCCTGATGCTGAAGGGCGACGACTGCCGCGACGTCGTGCTCTCCTTCGCCGGCTCGCGGGCGGAATCCGACCACCAGGGCGGCTGGATGACCTGGCCCAACGCGGAAAACGACCAGGATGCCACGATCTTCCAGCACCGCAAGACGCTCTTCTGCCAGCTCCGCGCCTGGCGTCACGAAAAATTTTTCGAGCTGCTCTGGGATGGATTCCCCGAGGCGCCCTGGGCCCAGGCCTCCGGTCGCAAGCGGCTCATGGGGCACTGCGGCGAGAAGCGGTTGTTCCAGAGCCGGTTCTACGTGTCCGACAGCATCCCGGGCACCGTGATCGAGGGCGGCTGGCTGTTCGGGGAAAAAAACGGCGTCTGCTTCGCCATTCGCCCCGTGCGCGGCGGCTTCGCCGAGGAGCCGCAGCAGCCGCCCATCGAGGGGCGTGTCTACCTCTGCGAGGTCTGGGACGACGTCATCCTGCTCGAGTCCGGCGAAAGCGAGGAGTTCGGCGGCTTTCAGGCGTTCAAGGCGCGGGTGCTGGACGCGCCCCTGGCCTGCGACGACCGGCAGGTGCGGTTCACGAACCTGGAAGGCGACGTCCTGACCTTCTGCTGGAAGGAGGACGGCGATCCCACCGTCAACGGGGCGGTCCCCGAGTACGGCGGACGGCGCTTCCGCGATTCCTGCGTCAACGCCGAACTCGACAGCGGGATCGTCCGGATCGAGTGCGCCGGCGCCCGCGCCGTGATTGACGCCTCCGATCCCAACGCCATCCGCCGGACAGAAGGCTGAGAGAATTTTTGCCCACGGACTGCGCGGAAAGGGAGAACCATAATCAGCAGAAGTTGACCTGTTTGCCTTTCTTGTTCTCCCGAGTCGTTTTCGCGCCTTTCCGTGTGTTCTGTGGGAATCAATCTTGGATGGTATCCGATCCGGCGGTCTGAAGAACGTCCGCTCGCAGCTCGCCGGCATGCGCCGGGCCTGCCGCCTGCTCGGCGCCGCCGCCAGCCGGGCGCACGACGTGTTCGAGGGCGACCACCGCTGGAACGGCGTCCGAACCAGCCTGCGAACGGCGGATCCCTGATCAATGCCCTTGTGCCGGGCGCCCGTTTTTGACATAATCAAAAGCATGGGAATTTCAAGCCCGATGGATGTTCCCTCCATGGTCGGCGCCGGCGGCGAGCCCGGCCTGGTGGCCGTGGAAATCGAGCCGGTCAGCCGCAAGGCCGCGGGGCAGACGGTCAGCCTCTATGTCCGCGAGCAGGACAAGACGGTCCGCCGGCCGGCGCCGTTTACCCCCTTCCTCGTGGCGGAAAGCGGCCGGCTGTTCGAGGGCTGCCCGCTCACGCCGGAACTGCGCCCGCTGGCGGGCCCCGGGCGCCTGAAAGCCCTGGCCCTGTTCGCGAGCTGGCCGGACTGGGAGCGCGCCCGGACCTGGCTCTCCGGGAAAACCGGCTGCAGTCCCGGCAGCCCGGACGCGCCCTTCCTGGCCGTCAACGACCCGGTCCAGCAGTTCCTCCTGCTGTCGGGCCGCACGCTGTTCCAGGGGATGGCCTTCGAACAGCTCCGGCGGCTGCAGGTGGACATCGAGACCACTACCGCGCCCGGCTTCGAGTTCTGCAACGCCGAGCGCGCGGAGGACCGGATCATCGTCATCGCGCTCGGCGATGACTCCGGATGGGTGGAAACGCTGAGCGAGCCCTCCGGCGACGAACAACGCCTGCTGGAGCGGTTCGTGCGGGCCGTGCGCCAGCGCGACCCGGACGTCATCGAGGGGCACAACCTGTTCAACTTCGACCTGCCGTATCTCGCGGCGCGCGCTCAGCGGCACGGTGTTCCCCTGGCGCTCGGCCGCGACGGCAGCCTCCTGCGCTCGCATCCCAGCCGGTTCGCGGCCGGCGAGCGGGTGGTGTCCTTTCCCAAGTTCGAGGCGGCGGGCCGGCACATCGTGGACACCTATTTCCTCCTCCAAATCTACGACGTGGCGCACCGCTCCCTGGAGGGCTTCGGCCTCAAGGAGGCGGCCGTCCACTTCGGCCTGGCCCGGCCGGACCGCGTCCATATCGAGGGCGCGGACATCGCCCGGACCTTCGAGAAAGATCCGCGGAAGGTGCTGCGCTACGCCGCCGACGACATCCGCGAAACCCGCGGGCTGAGCGAAATCCTCTCGCGCACCTATTTCGCCCAGGCCCAGATCCTGCCGTTCAGCTACCATAACGTCTGCCTGCGGGGCAGCGCCGCCAAGATCGACGCCCTCATGCTGCGCGAATACCTGCGCCGGGGCCAGGCCCTGCCGTCGCCGCAGCCGGCCCGCGCCTTCGAGGGCGGCTACACCGATTGCTTCATCCGGGGGGTGGTCCGCAACGTCCGGCACTGCGACGTGCGCTCGCTGTATCCCTCCCTCATGCTGACCCGGCGGCTGGGTCCGCGCTCCGACACCCTCGGCGTGTTCCTGCGCCTGCTGGAGCGCCTGCGCGACGTCCGCCTGCGAGCCCGGCGGGAGTGGCAAGAGGCCAGGGCGCCGGCCGAACGCGCGCGGCTCGACGCCCTCCAGGCGGCCTTCAAGATCCTGATCAACTCGTTTTACGGCTACCTGGGGTTCGCCCAGGCGCGCTTCAACGATTTCGCGGCCGCCGAACAGGTCGCGGCCGAGGGGCGGGCCATCCTGCGGGGGATGCTCGCCTGGCTCGAGGCCCGCGGCGCCCGGCCCGTGGAAATCGACACCGACGGCATCTACTTTATTCCGCCGCCCCTGGAAAGCGTCCGCGAGAAAAAAGACTTCGAGCGCGAGTTCCAGGCGTCCCTGCCGGAGGGGATCGAGGTGGAGTTCGACGGCGACTACGTCTCCATGTTCAGCTACAAGATGAAGAACTACGCGCTGCTGGAGGCCCAGGGCGAAATCATTATCCGCGGGGCCGCCCTGAAGTCGCGCGGCCTGGAGCCCTACCTGCGGGCCTTCCTGCGGGACTATATCCGGCTCAAGCTCGAGTTCCGCGAGGGCGAGATCCCGGCCTTGAAAGCGCGCACCGAGAAGGAAATCGCCGAGGGCTCCCTGCCCGTCCGCCGCCTGGCGAAGACCGAGACCCTCAAGGAGGCGCCGGAGGGCTACGCCGCCAAGATCGCCGGCAAGGGTCGGGGCCGCAACGCGGCCTACGAGCTGGCGCTCAAGTCGGGCCGTCCCTACCGCGCCGGGGACCAGGTGTCCTACTACATCACGGGGACGAAAAAAACCGTGGCGGCCCACCAGGCCGCCCGGCTCGTCGGCGACTGGAATCCGGAAGCCCGCGACGAAAACACCGCCTATTACATCGCCAAGCTGCGGGCGCTCGCCGAACGCCTCGAGGCGGGCGAGGGCGAAGAGCCGGCAGCGGACGAGGAATGAAGGGGAATTGTTGCAGGTGGAAGGCGTGCCGCGGCGAAGCGTCTGAGCGAAGCCGGGTGGATGGTTCATGGAGGAGGAGGGTTCACGGTTCAACGGTTCGACGGTTAGTAGGTGAAAAAATGGTTGATGATGGATGGTTTGCCCTCCGTCTTATCCTCCTGAACCCTATTCCCTGAACCCTGCCCCCTGACCCCTTTTTCCCATGAAACCCCTTGCGCCAGTCCTAATGCTCTGGGTCGCCCTCCTGCCGGCCTGCGCGCCGGCGGCGGCGACCTGGGACGGGGGCGCCGCCGGGGACTCGAACTGGTTCAACCCCACCAACTGGGCGGAGGATATCCTGCCGGGGCCGGCCGACGAGGTCTATGTCACGAGCGGCGCGGGCGGGCCGGTTCTGACCGGCAGCGTCAGCGTGCTCACGCTGACGCTCTCCAATAAGACCCTGACGTTCCAGGGGACCAACACGGTGCTCACCGCCAGCAACGTGACCGTGGCGGGGGCGAGCGGGAAGATCACGCACACGGTTAATACGGACACCAACGGGGCGGACGGCTGGCAGGCGGACAACGGGGTGTGGATCGTGTGCACGAACCTGGAGGTGGCGGCGGGGGCGGCGATCAACGTGGACACCAACGGCTACAAGGGCGGGCCGCAATACACGTCGGGTTACGGGCCGGGTGGCGGAATTTATGGTTCCGAGGGCGGGGGCGGGGGCGGGCATGGCGGGGGCGGCGGCCCCGGGCAAAGCGGGGCCGGCGGCACGACCAATGGCGATCCCCGGGTGGCCGGGGGGCCGGGCAGCGGGGGCGGTTCGTCGCGATACAGTCCGCATCGGGGCGGCAATGGCGGCGGCGTGGTGCGCATCGAGGCGAGCGGGACGGTCCGGGTGGACGGCACGATCACGGCCTGCGGGGAGAATAATCCGCATGACCGGTCGGGGGCCGGCTCCGGCGGCGGGATCTATATCAACTGCGATACGTTGGAAGGGAGCGGCTTGATCAAGGCCCACGGGGGGACATCGCAGCATGGGGGCGCGGGTGGCGGCGGTCGGATCGTGGTGAGCTTCGCGCACACCCACAGCCCGGCCGTTGATTTTGTTGCTTCGGGAGGCTTTGCTTCCGGGGGCGGATCGTCCGCCCGGCCGGGGACGCTGGCGTTGTCGCAATACAACGGGGTGCTTCCGGCGGTCTGGAAGGGCGGGTTGGTTCTGATGACCAATGCCTGGAGCACTCCGAGCTTCACGCTCTCGAACACCTATGCCCATGCCATCGCGGCATTCGATCCCGGTTTTCAACTGACGGTGGCGGGCGGGGTGCGGGTGGCGGGGGGGGCGCAGCTTGAATTGGGATCCAACGCGGTCATGAGTTGCACGAATCTGAGGGTGGAAGGCGGTTCGACCCTGGTGCTCGGGGTGGATGCCACAGTGGACGCGGGCAGCGGGGACGTGCTGATCACGAATGCTTCGAAAGTCTGCCAATATGCGGGCGGCGGGTTCACCAACGTGCAGGATTTTGCTTTGGGGGGCACATCAACGCTCTATTCCTATTGCGATCTGGTATCAGGGGCCGTTCCGGGGTGGTTCGTGGTTCGGGATTTTCGTGTTGCCTTGGGGTGTTCGGTCAATGCCAACACGAACGGATATACCGGCGTGTTCAGGTCGGCCGGGCTGGGTCCTGGAGCCGGCGCATCCGGGGGCGGGAGCGGGTATGGCGGCGGGGGTGGGCATGGCGGGCGCGGCGGCAACGGCAATCCGAGTACTGCGGGCGGAGGGACGAACGACTTGCCTGCGGACCCGGCATTGCCGGGGAGCAGCGGAGGGGTATGGGCTTCATCGGACGAGAAAGGAGGCAATGGGGGCGGGTGCATTCGGATTCATGCGTCGCGCACGGTGACGGTTGACGGATCGCTGGTTGCGAACGGGGAAAGTGGGGGTTGGGACCGCTCCGCCGGCGGCGCCGGCGGCACGATTTATATCTATTGCACGACGTTGGAAGGCTGCGGGAGCCTGTCGGCGGCGGGCGGTTCGAGCGGGGTCGGCAATAACGCCGGCGGGGGCGGCGGCGGGCGGATCGCGGTGCGCTGTTGTTACAAGCATTTTTCCGGGACCACCTCGGTGACCAACGGAACGGGCTATCAGCCGGGCGAGCCAGGCACGGTGTACTGGCGCATCCAGGGCCCGGGCACGGTGTTCAGCGCGAGATAAGGCGTGGAAGAGGTGGTTGATGGTTCATGGGTGATGGTTGAGGGGGAATGTCTGGAAGGGCATTTCTTCTCTCGAAGTAAGATTGTACTGCCATGAAATCGATTCTCGCCATCCCCAGCGTTTCCCTGTCCGGGGAGGAAAACGCCGGCCTGCAAGCGTCCGGGGGAGACGCGCCACGGGCGGCAACCCGGCCTTGATTTTCGCCGGCGGTTGAGGCAAGCTGAAACCACCCAAGCGGCGCCGGCTGGCGCCGGCGCGGGAAAGGAAAAGCCCTCATGACGTTCCTGGACATCCTGGTGGTCGTTCTCCTGCTGGCGAGCTGCGCGCTGGCGGCGGCTGCGCTGTTTCGCCAGCGCGGGTCGACGGCGGGCGGACTGGAGGCGATTCGGAACGAATTCGACCGGATGCGCGAGCATCTGCGCGGCGAGTTCGGGGCCAGCCGCCAGGAAATCGCCCACAGCGCCGCCGGTCTGCGGGAGGAGCTCGGCCGGTCCGCCGCCGACCAGCGGAAGGAGCTGGACGGCAAGCTCGAGGCGATCCGGGCCGGGGTCGAGGCGCAGTTGGACAAGGTGCGCCAGGAAAACCGCGAGAAGCTGGAGGAGATGCGCAAGACCGTGGACGAAAAGCTGCATCACACCCTCGAACAGCGCCTGGGGGAATCGTTCAGCCAGGTCAGTCAGCGGCTGGAACAGGTCTACAAGGGTCTGGGTGAAATGCAATCCCTGGCCGCCGGGGTGGGGGATCTGAAGAAAGTCTTGACCAACGTCAAGACCCGGGGGACCTGGGGCGAGATCCAGCTTGGCCATCTCCTGGAGCAGATCCTGCTGCCGGAGCAGTTTGAACGCGGCGCCCGGCCCAAGCCGGGCTCGGCCGAGCAGGTGGAGTTCGCCATCAAGCTGCCGGGCCACGAGGACGGCGACACGCCGGTCCTGCTGCCGATTGACGCCAAGTTTCCCAAGGAGGACTACGAGCGGCTGGTGGACGCGGCGGAGAAGGGGGATGCCGCCGGCGTCGAGCAGGCGGTCCGCGACCTCGAGGCGCGGGTCAAGGGCGCCGCCCGGGACATCCGGGACAAATACATCGCGCCGCCGCACACGACGAACTTCGCGATTCTCTACCTGCCGGTGGAGGGCCTGTACGCCGAGGTCTTGCGCCGGGCCGGGCTGGTGGACACCCTGCAGCGGGAATACCGGGTCACCGTGGCCGGGCCGACCACCCTGGCGGCGCTGCTCAACAGCCTGCAGATGGGGTTCCGCACCCTGGCGATTCAGAAGCGGAGCGGCGAGGTCTGGAAAACCCTGGCCGCCGTGAAGAAAAAATTCGAGGGCTTCAAGGCTATCTTCGACAAGGCCCAGCAGAAGCTCCACGAGGCGGACCGGGCCCTGGACGATGCCCGCGACGACGCCCGGATCATGGGCAAGAAGCTGCGCAACGTCGAGTCCCTTTCCGCGGAGGCCGCCGCGCAGGTGCTGGCGCCGTCGGCCGCCGGGGCCGAAAACGCCGGCGCCGGCGACGAGGAATAGCCGTCCGCGGACGGATCAAGGCGGGACGCATGCTACCCCGCGGAATCCGCCGGCCACCACTCGGGGTCGGGCGGGGCGAACAGGCCGCGCTCGATGGCCAGGGCATACAGGACCCCGAAGTTGGGTCCGAAGGTGCCTTCATAGCCGCTGGCGAATCCCTCCCAGGAAAAGAACTCGGCGCCCTCGGCCATGCCCGGCGAGATGGCGTCGGCAAGAAAAGCTCGCTCCATGTCGCGCGCCAGCTTGCGGGCGCGGGTTTTAAACCCGTGGGTGGCCAGGGCGCGGAGGTAATATTCCATGGTGGCGGGTATCATGGCGCCATTGCAAAACAGTTCGAGCTGGGCGGCGGAGGCGGCGGCGCTGACCTCGCGCGGCTGGTCCGCCTCGGGGATGGACAGCAGGTTGGCCGGCAAGCCGAACGGCGTTTCGGACAAGCCCATCTTCTCCCGCAGGGCCTCGATAGCCGCCAGGGCGCGCCGGGCGGCAGGCCTGTCCAGCACGCCGAATGCGCAGGCGACGCCGTTGACCCAGACGTAGGCGGCGTCGTGCAGTTGGCCGTCCCGGCTGCGCCAGCCGGCCACCCGGCCGGTGTCCGGGTTGACCAGCAGCCGGGCGAAGGGTTCGCGCATGGCCAGGGCCGCGTCGCGGCAGCGTCCGGCCAGGCCGGCGTCGCCCGTCTCGCGCAGCAGCGCCGCCCCGTTGCGCAGGGCGCGGTAGGTCCAGGCGTTGACATAGGCGTCCAGGTGTCCGAAGCCCACCTGGTCCATGGCGTTGGAACTCCAGCGGTGGGACCCGGAGTTGCCGGAGAGATCGCGGCAGACGGCCAGGCCTTCGGGGCCCAGGGTGGCGAGGATGCGTTCCGCGGTTTCTGCCAGACCGGGCCGCACCTGCCCCAGCCAGGCGGCGTCCGGCGCCGCCTGGTGGATGCGCCCGGCCGCGGAGAGCAGAATGGGATCGGCGTCGAGATAGAGGCGGCGGAAATAGCCGTAGCCCGAGCCGTCGAGCACGGCGCGCGCGATCGTGAAGCGGGCGAGATCCACCGGGTCGGGACCCTTCTCTGGCCGCGCGGTGAAGACGGCGACGTCGATGCAGCCATGCTGGTTGACATGGCAGTTGGTGGAGGCCGCGTGGTTAGAGAAGCCGGCGTATTCGGCGCGGAAGTTGGCGAACAGGGAGGCCCAGTGCTTGCGAATCGCCGGCGGCGGCTTGGCGCGGCGGCCGGTGGCGACCGGTTGAAGGTTTGCCACCGCCAGTTCGACGACCGCCCTTGCGGGGGCGCGGGCGACGAGCAGCGGCGCCTCCGGCGCCGGCGGCGCTGCCAGCACGAGTCCCGCGGTGGTGATGCCGCCATCGCGGTAGCTTTCGGCCTGCAGGCGCATGCCGCCGGGCGGCTCCTCCAGCATGGCGCAGGACAGGCAGCCCGCGGTGTCGCCGGCGAACAGCGCCGGCAGGCGCACGTCGCCGGCGCGTCCCTCGCGCCGCGTCGGCGCGCCGGCGACGGCCGTCATGCCTTTTTTCAGGTCAAAGGCCAGACGCCAGGCCTCGGCTTCGAGCGCCGGCAGGTCGTGGTCCGCCGTTTGCGTCAGCTCCAGGATGATCCGGTCCGGCTCGACGGTGAAACTCGCGTCCAGCCGCGCGCCGGCGGCGCAGCGCAGGTTCCGATAGCGGACGCGGTTGCCCTCGACGCTCACCGCCCCGGTCCAGTGGCTGGCGCCGCAGTCAATGGCGTGGGTGCGCAGCAGCGGGCCGCTGGCGCCGGCGGCTTCGCAGTGCGCCAGCCACAGGTCCAGCCGCCGGGTGACCAGCCGGTTGCGGCCCGCCTGTCCGAAACCCGCCGCGTCCCATCCGAGGTGGGTCAGCAGGGGGCGGCGCAGGGAGAAGCCCACCGACAGGCGCCGGCCCTCGAAATAAATACTGTTCAGGCGACGCCAGACCCGCATGCCTCGCGGAGCGCGAGGCGCGATCGCTCCGACTTCGAGGATCGGTTGGTAATAGGCGGCGGTGTCCGGCGCCGGTTCCAGCTCCTCACCGTGGGCGCTGAGCCGGGAGAGGATGCCGAACGGCACGGCGTAGCCCGCGGCGCCGGTCGCCACGTCGCCGTGGCTGGGCCAGACCGGGTGTTCGCGGTCGCACTCGACGCGGACATGGTCGCTCTCCAGCCCTCCCAATTCGATCCTCAGCGGCTCGGCGAAAACGGGCCGGAAACGGGCGTCCATCTCCCAGGGCGGCAGGTCGTGGGGGATCCCGTCGCCGCTGATCCGGGCATCGCGCGGGAACTCGATCTCTTTCACCCCGCGCCAGCGAGCGCCGTCGAGGACGCTGACCCGCAGGTGGGCGGGGTGGGTCGGCACACCGGGAGTCCAGCGGCTGGCGCTGGTGCGCCACAGCTCGAGATACGCCAGGCGCACCCGTCGCCGGAAACGCAGGACGCGGACACAGGCGCGCCCATCCACGTCCACGCCGAGGCGCGGGTGCAACACCCGCTTGATCCAGGCGTGGGTCACGGAGGTGAATCTCAAATCGGCGGCCATGGGGGCGTTCTTCCGGCGGACGCGCTTGGGGTCGGGGCGGCATCGGCGGCAAGGGCCAGCGCGAGGCGGGCCAGGGATAGAAACGCCTGGCATTGACCGGAGGCGTTCATGGCCACTGGACGGGGAGGGCCGAAGCGGAACCCCAGGCGGCGTCGAGGATGATCACACCGCTCATGGTGATGGCAGACCAGCGGCCGCTGGCGCTCTGGTAGACCGCCTGGTCCGCGATGCCGTCGCCGTCGAAATCACCGCTGACCGGGATCGAGCCGGGGCCGCCCCAGTAACTCAACGCCGGCGACAGGACCTTTCCGGCCAGGGTTTCCATTTTCCAGTAGCCGAGCTGGGCATGGTAGACCGCCATATCCCAACGCCCGTCGCCGTCGAAATCGCCGCTGACCGGCCGGTAGCCAGGGCCGCCCCAGATCTCGCCCCACTTCAGCAGGGCGCCGGTGGCGCTGCGGATATACCAGGCCCCGCCGGCCTCCTGGTAGACCGCCAAATCCCAGCGCCCGTCGCCGTCGTAGTCGCCGGGGACGGCCTGAAGGCCCGGGCCCCCGAACTGGCCCGTGGCCGGGGCGTAGCCGCTGGCGGAGAGCAGGCCGTACCAGACGCCGGAGAGCTCGTCAAAGATCACCGGGTCGGCCTTGCCGTCGCCGTCGTAGTCGCCGGGCAGGGCGGCGCCGCCGATGACGCCGAGGCCGGCCGAGGCCGGAGCGTAGCCGCTGGCGGAGAGCAGGACCGACCACAGGCCGCTGGCAGCGTCGTAGAGGGCCGGGTCGGCCTTGCGGTCGCCATCGTAATCCCCAACCGTGGGGGTCGGCCCGGCAGACCCCACCACCCCGAGGGCGGTCTGGCCGAATATGGTGCGAATTCCCCAGGCGGCCTGGGCCGGCTCGTACGCGGCCAGGTCGGTGCGCCCGTCGCCGTCGTAATCGTTCGCGGTCCAGTAACGGGGCGCGCCGCCGCCGGCGACCGCGACCTGCCCGGACCGCCTGGTCGAGGTGTTCGGGTTGACATTGGCCAGCAGGTTGGGCCAGGCCGGAGCCGCCCGCATGAAAAGGTAATAATTGCCCGGCGTCGAAGGCAGGGTCACGCCGGCGGTCGACAGGATCACCACCGTGGCCGCTTCCCCCTGCGCCGCCAGGGAAACGTTTTGCTGGGCCGCTCCCGCGTAGACGGCCTGGTTGATGTCGGCGGAGGCGCCCAGGTAGAAGGTGAAGCGGAGCGTCGTGTTGGGCGCCGCCAGGTCGGCCGGGCCGTTGTTTCTCAGGCGGAACGAGATCACGGCCGGGTGCGACCCCGCCGGCAGGTTGCGCGGCAGGACCACGAGGTCCGAGACGTATAAATCCACCGCCGCCGTGGCCGCGTAACCGTAATCCGAGTCCGAAAGGCCGCCAGTCGCCTCGAGGCTCCTGGCCTTGACCCAATAGTAATAAATGGAGCCCGCCTGGGCCGAGGTGTCGGCATAGGACGTGCCGGAGGCGTCCCCGATCTTGACGGCCGCGAACGAGGAAGCCACGGGGCTGCGCCAGACCTCGTAGGCGACGGCCCCGGCGGCCGCGTTCCACTGCACGGCGACCCGGTTGACGGCGGCGCCCTTGCTCGCCCGCAGGCCGGCGGCCGCGCCCAGGAGGTAACCGGATTCCGCCGCGCTCAGGGCGCTGGCGTAGGGGCCCTTGATGCTCTGGACCTGGTAGGCGTAGGTGACCCCTCCCGACACCAGGGTGTCGGTGAATTCCAGGCCGGCCGTGTGGTAGAGCAAGCTGGCCGGGGACCCCCCGGCGGAGCGGTAGACCTTGTAGCTGGACGCGCCGGCCGCCGCCGCCCAGGTCAGGGCCACCCGGTTGGTGTAGACCCCGTCGGTGGCCTGGAGCGCCTGGGGGGGCATGAGGGCCTGGTAACCGTAATCCCAGGCGCTGAAGTCGCCCCTCAGGCCGCCGGCGGTGACTCCGCGGATCCAGTAATAATAGACCGACCCCGGTTCGGGCGTCGTGTCGTCGTAATGCGTGGTCCCGATGCTGTTGGTAAACAGCACCACGGCCAGGTAGCTGGCGTCACTGATTGAGAAAGTGGTTCCCCGCCAGATTTCGTAGCTGGCGGCGGCCTGCAGGCTGGTGGAGGACGAGGCATTCCAGGTCACGATGATCTTGGCGGTGTCGGTCCCCTTGCTGGCCGCGACGTAGGTGGGCGGGGTGGGCCCCGGGGTGGCGGATACGATGGGCGGTGCGCCGGGGCCCGGCCACAGGCTGGACCCGGCGCAGGCCGGGATTCCCAGGCCGGCGAGGGCCAAGGCGAACAGCAGGCGCAATCGGCCGGATGAGTTCATACGATTACCAACGCGCAGCCTACCAGATCGCCGGGGCGCTGCCAAGCAAAACCTCTGATCCATCACAGCGCCGGCCGGCCGGGATGGCCGGGTCCGAAGTTCTTCAGGATCACCAGCGGGTCGCTGGCGGACAGGTTGGCGATGGCGACGCCCGCGCGGGCCGCCGGCTCGCTGACGAAGAACTCGTCGCGGGTGAACTGCCCGAAGCGGATCAAAGCCGGCGCCTCGATTTCCCAGCGGCCCAGGCGCCCGTGGCCCTGGACGGCGATCACGCCGTGCGCGCCCGGATCGCGCAGCGTCACCGTCCGCCCCGGCAGGACCGTCAGCTCCTTGGCGCTGAAGTCGTCGGCCCGGTAGCTGATCCAGGTCTCGCGGAAGCCCTGGGCGCGCATGGCCGCTTCGGGCGCGGCCGGCAGGGGCCGCATGAAGTAATGGGCGGCGAAGTCGGGATCGGTGTTCTTTTCCCAGTCGAGCACCTCGATCAGGAAGTCCAGGTCGCCCCGTTTCCGGGCCGGCATGTGCTGCCAGAGCATGGCCTCGGGGATCGCGCGGTCGGCCGCGAGGGACTGGTACATGGCGGAGATGTCGGAGGCCTTCTGGGGCTCGTAGGTGCAGAGGCTGCCGGGCGCGTGCAGGACGCCCGGGGGCACGTGCCAGCCGGTGCCGGGTTCCAGCCGGTAGGCCAGCGACAGGCTCGTGATCTTGTTGTCGCCGGCGTTGAAGTTCCGCAGGCATTCGCGCACCTGGTCCCGGGTCGTGCCCGGGCGCAGGCCGAAGAAGGTGTAGGGGAAGGTGCCGCAGTGGTTGTTGAGCTGGACGGGGTAGTAATAGGATTCAGGCTTGCTGGCCTGGCCGACCAGGGCGGCGTGCCGCTCGCGGTGGTGCAGGTGGTGGGGCAGGGGATCACGGTTGTCGAAAAACTTGGCGAAGGTGGGCCAGCCCCGGAACCGCGCCCAGAAACGGTCGCCCAGCAAGTCCCCTTTCAACTCGCGGACCGCGTCGCCGAACAGGACGGTCCGCGGCCGCGCGCCGTCCTGGACCACGACGAAGCTCAAGCCCTCGTGGCGGGGCGTGCGCGGCCCGTTGTCGGCCGGGGTGGTGGAGGCCAGCCAGCGCTCGTCAATGCCGCCGCGGTCGGCGCCCAGGGCGTAGAGGTCGTCGGGGTGCAGCTTGAGGCGGCGCCCGGGAATGCAGAACGCCCGGGGCACCCAGTTCGGCGCCAGGCACAGGATGCCCCCGCCCTGGTCCAGGGCGCGATGGATCAGCGCTCGCTTCGTCATGTTTCCGCCTCCCCAGCGCCCGCCGCCGGCTGCCGCCCGGCCGCGGACGCTACGCCTGCCTGTCGCCGACCTGGAAGCGTGCGAACCGGCGGATGCCCAGGGTGTCGCCCAGCCGGGCGCCTTGTTCCTTGAGCAGGGCCGAGATGCGCTTGTCCTCGTCCTTGAAAAACGGCTGGTCCAGCAGGCAGACCTGCTCGAAGAACTTGTTTATCTTGCCGTCGACGATTTTGCCGAGGATGTTGGCCGGCTTGCCCACGATCTGCTTGGCGTAGATCTCGCGCTCGGCGGCGATGACCTCGGCCGGCACGGCCTGGCGGTCGAGGTAGGCCGGGTTGGAGGCGGCGATGTGCAGGCACAGATCCTTGAGCAGCTCCTGGAACACCGGGCTGGCGGGGGTTGCCTCCTTCTGGCAGGCCACCTCCAGCAGGACGCCGAGGGCGCTGTTGTGGTGGATGTAGGCGCCCAGGCGCCCCGGGCCCTGCAGGGTGTAGCGCAGGCTGCGGCGCACCACGATGTTTTCGCCGATCTCGGCGATCTTGGCGGTGATCTCGGCGGCGGCCGCCGCGGCCAGGTCCAGGTCGGCGGCCGCGGCCCGCCCGGCCAGGTCCTGGACGAAGGTCCGGAAGGTGACGTTCTTGGCCACGAAGTCGGTTTCGCAGTTGACCTCGACCAGGCTGCCGGAGTGCCCGTCGGCCGACACGGCCGAGGCGATGACGCCCTGGTTCGCGGTCCGCGAGGATTTTTTGCGGGCGATGGCGACGCCGCGTTCGCGGAGCAGGGTCGCGGCTCGGGCCTTGTCGCCCTGGGCTTCCACCAGGGCGCGTTTGCAATCCATCATGCCGGCGTTGGTTTCGTCGCGCAGTTCCTTGACGAGCGCTGCGGAAATAGCGGTCATGGTCTGAAACTCCTCTTGGGGGCTGTCGTTTCGTGTCCGCTGGCAACCGATAACAACGGGGATGCCTGCCGCGGGTGCTGAAAAAACATCCCGTTATTAATAGCGGTTTCGGGAGGACAAGGCGCTCATATTACGGCGCGGGCTTTTCGGGTTGCGGCGCCGGCGCGGCGGCCGCGGGCTCGGACGGCTTGTCGGGCGCCGGCGCAGCGGCCGCGGGCGCCGCCTTGTCCCTCGGGCGCGCGTCATTCCGGCGCGGCCTCCGTTCCCGCCGGGCGCGTTGCTGGGACTCGGCCTGGGCGGCCCGGACTTTTTCGGCGGCGTCGCGGGCCTCCTTGAGCTTGGCGGCGGCCACGGCGTAATCGGCCGAGGCCTTGACGATGGCGTCGGCCAGGACGTTGAGGACCAGGCGGATGCCGCGGATGGCGTCGTCGTTGCCCGGGATCGGATGCTGGACCAGGTCGGGATCGCAGTTGGTGTCCACGAGGGCCACGACCGGGATCTTCATCCGGTTGGCTTCCTTGACGGCGATCGCCTCGCGGTTGAGGTCCACCACGATCAGGGCCCCGGGCATGTCCTGCATGTTGGCGATGCCGCCGAGGTTGCGCTGGAGCCGGATGAGCTCGTGGCGCAGGCGCGAGGCCTCCTTCTGCGGCATGCTGGCCAGCTTGCCCTCCTGCTCCAGGGTTTCAATCGAGCGCATGTGCCGGATGCTGCTGGCGACGTTCCGGTGGTTGGTCAGGATTCCGCCCAGCCAGCGGCTGATGATGTAGTGCTGCCCCGTGCGGGTGGCGATCTCCTTGATCGGCTCCTGGCAGGCCTTCTTGGTGCCGACGAAAAGCATCTGGCGTCCGCCGGCGACGGTGTCGTGAACGAATTGCTGGGCCGCCTTGAGCTGGACCAGGGTTTTGGCCAGGTCAATGATGGTAATCCCGTTGCGCTTGGCGAAAATGAAGCGCTTCATCTTGGGATTCCACCGCTTGCTCTGGTGGCCGAAGTGCAGGCCGGCGTCCAGCAGGTCGCGGACGCCGAGGGTGAGAGACAGTTCGCTGTTAACAGCCACAGGTCCTCCTTGGGTCCCGGCGCGCAGGGCGCGATCGGGACAATCCGCTTTGGCCTCCCCTTGTGGCAAGGGCAAGCACTCGCTTCTGTCCCGGCGGTGTCGGATCGCCCCGCGCCCGAAGGCCCGGGGCAAATCCGAGTCGGTTCCGGGACCCGGTTGAGCCGGACACTCTAGCAGGCGCCCTGGGGGATGCAAGGGAAAAATTCGGTCGCTTGAAAAACGTTGACGCCGGCCAGCTTCTTTCGTACCATGCCCGGGTTTATTGAATTGATCCGGCAGGCTCGGAGGTGTCAAGCAAAGGAGGTGGTGCGGGAGACAAGCCGTTCAATCGGATTTTCCAGGGCGGGGTTCCGCGGGAAGCCCGCCCTGGTGGCGCATAACCGACAACAAGATCGAAACAGAGAAAGGGCAAGGCCATGAAATATCTGGGCGTTTCCGTGATCCTGATGGGCGCGTTGATGGTTGCCGGCGTGGCGTCGGCGCAGGAGGCCGCCCCGGCGGCGGCCAAGCCGGAGGTGGAGGCCGCCCCGGCGGCGCCGGCCCTGCCGCAGCCGCTGGAGCTGCGGAAGACCGGAACGATCAGCGTGACCAAGGACGCCGCCGGCAAGGTCACGGGCATCAAGCTGGTTGTCACCAGTTACGAAATCACCCTCGACGAGGGCAGCAAGGAACTCGAGGGCAAGGACGGCAAGAAGGTGCGCGTGACCGGCACGTTCAGCATGTCCCCGGAAGGCAAACGCTCGTTCACGGTCAAGAGCGTCGAGTCCGTGGCGGGCGATGAGGTCAAGGCCGCCCCCGCCGCCGCCGCGCCGGCCGAGGCCAAGCCCGCCGAGGCCGCCCCGGCGAAATAACGGCGGCCTGGTCAAGGATCGCCAAGCTGGCCGTCCCGGGTGCGTCAAGCCCCGGGGCGGCCATGCTGTTTTGACCGTCAAAGGGCTTGAGGCGCCGGCGGTCTTGCGGTAGAGTCTCGAACCGGGTGGAATTGCCGCCATGCCCGAGTCCCAACCAGTCCGTACCCGCATCGCGCCCTCGCCGACCGGCGCGCCGCACATCGGCACGGCCTTCATCGCCCTCTTCAACTACGCCTTTGCCAAGCGGGCGGGGGGGCGCTTCATCCTGCGGATCGAGGATACCGACCGCGCCCGCTGCACCCGGGAATCCGAGGCCGCGATCCTGGAGGCCCTGCGCTGGATGGGGCTGCCCTGGGACGAGGGGCCGGACACCGGCGGGCCCTGCGGACCCTACCGCCAGAGCGAACGCCTGGCCATCTATCGCGAGCAGGCCCAGGCCCTGGTCAAGGCCGGACACGCCTATCCCTGCTTCTGCACCGCCGAGCGCCTGGCCCGGCTGCGCGCGGAGCAGCTGGCGGCCAAGGCCAATCCCGGCTACGACGGGTTGTGCGAAGCCCTGCCGCCCGCGGAGGCCGGCCGGCGTGCGGCGGCCGGCGAGCCGCACGTCATCCGCATGAAGGTGCCGGCGGAGGGCGAGTGCGTTTTCCGGGACCGGATCCGCGGGGAAATCCGGATCGCCTGGTCCGGCGTGGACCGCCAGGTGCTGGTGAAGTCCGACGGCTTTCCCACCTACCACCTCGCCAACGTGGTGGACGATCACCTGATGGGGATTTCCCACGTCATCCGCGGCGAGGAGTGGA
>CAZVVD010000004.1:59076-60804 GCA_964630555.1 uncultured Verrucomicrobiota bacterium
TGATTTGATTCACGGTGATATTACTTATGGTATGGATCAATTCGATGACTTCGTTATCATGAAATCCAACGGCATTCCTACCTATAATTTTGCAGTTGTTGTGGACGATCACCTGATGGGGATTTCCCACGTCATCCGCGGCGAGGAGTGGATCAGCTCCACCCCGAAGCATGTCCTGCTCTACCGCTATTTCGGCTGGGACCCTCCGGAGTTCGCGCACTTGCCGCTCCTGCGGAACCCCGACAAGTCCAAGCTCTCGAAACGGAAGAATCCCACCAGCATCCTCTATTACCGCGAGGCCGGCTACCTGCCCGAGGTCCTGGTCAACTACCTCGGCCTCATGGCCTACAGCCTGCCCGACGGGCGCGAGCTGTTTTCGCGGGACGAGCTGGCCGCGGAATTCGACCTCGGCCGGGTCAGCCTGGGCGGCCCCGTCTTCGACCTCCAGAAGCTGGCCAGCTTCAACGGGCAGTACCTGCGCCGGATGACGGCCGAAGAGCTGGCGGCGCGCGCGGCCCGCTGGAAGCTCAACGACGCCGCCTGGCGGCGGATCGTCCCCCTGGCCCAGCCGCGCCTGGACACGCTCGCCGACCTCGTGCCCATGGCCGCCTATTTTTTCTCGGACCGGCCCGCCTACGCCCCGGCGGCGTTGATCGGCAAGGAGTTCGACGGTCCCCGGACCGCCCGCCTGCTCAAAATCGCCCAGTGGGAGGCGGAAAAAGTCCCGGCCTGGACTCCCGACGCCATCCGCGGCCTCTTCGACCGCATGGCGGAAAAGGAGGGGCTCAAGCTCAAGACGCTGCTGATCCCGTTTTTCGTGGCCGTGACCGGCTCCGCCGTGTCCCTGCCGCTCTTCGAGAGCATGGAGATTCTCGGCCGGGACATGGTCCTGCGCCGCCTGCAATACGCCCAGAACGCCCTCGCGGGCGCCGGCTTTGCCCTGAAGGGCAAGGAACTCAAGCGGCTGGAGGAGGAATACACTGCGGGGTACCGCTGAACCTCGAACATTCAACATCGAACCTCGAACCCGCCTTCGTCCCGACCTCTTGGAGAGTCGGGATTACGGCGCGGCAAACCCTGCCACGTCGCCCCGCATGCGGGGCAAGTGGTCCCTTGCCCGTTGCGGGCGACGGGAAACCCTGCCACGTCGCCCCAGGCGCTGGTGCGCTGGGGCAAGTGGTCCCTTGCCCCGCATGCGGGACGACGGGAAACCCTGAACCCCTCTCCCCTTCATGAACACCCCCCCCGAATCCGCGTCCGCCGGCAGCTTCATCCGGCGCATCATCGAGGACGACCTCAAGACTGGGAAGACCGGCGGTCGGGTCGTGACCCGGTTCCCGCCTGAGCCCAACGGCTACCTGCACATCGGGCACGCCAAGTCCATCTGCATGAACTTCGGGCTGGCCGGGGAGTTCGGCGGGGTCTGCCACCTGCGCTTTGACGACACCAACCCCAGCGCCGAGGACGTGGAGTACGTGGAGTCCATCCAGCGCGACATCCGCTGGCTGGGCTTCGACTGGGGCCAGAACCTGTTTTACGCTTCGGACTACTACGAGCGGCTCTACGAGTTTGCCCGGGAACTGATCCGCAGAGGGAAGGCCTACGTCTGCGAACTGGACGCCGAGTCCTTCAAGGAATACCGCGGCGTGCCCACCCGGCCGGGCAAGGCCCCCCCCGGCCGCGGTCGGTCGGTCGAGGAGAACCTCGACCTCTTCGCCCGCATGCGGG
>CAZVVD010000005.1:0-13126 GCA_964630555.1 uncultured Verrucomicrobiota bacterium
CGCGGCACGAGGTTGGAGACGGTCTTGGGCTCCAGGCCCTGCGCGCCGTACGTCCAGCTCAGTCCGGCGCCCTCCGCCCGGACGACGTCATACCCGCCGGCGACGGCGTAGCAACCCGTCACCGCCGCCAGGCGGTCGGCGCCCCAGGCAACAGCCGGCGCCGGCGCCGGGGTGGACGGGGCGGGCGGGTCGAGTCCGAATCGGTCCTTGAGCGCCCGCTGGAGCGTCTCGACGGCCACGGCCCGGGCCACGCCGTCCCCGGGATAGCTGTTCAGGACAATGACGCCCAAGCCGCGCCCGGGAATCAGTTCGAGCAACCCGCCGAACGTCTCCGAGCCGCCGTTTTTCCAGATGGCCCGGCCGGCGTAGGCCAGTTCGGGATCGGCAACGCAGTCCCAGCCCAGCCCCGGGCGGAAGATCTCCATGGTCGGAACGGCCAGGCCGGCGGTCTCGTCGGCCCACATGGCGGCCACCGAGTCGGCCCGCAGGACGCGCCGGCCGGAGGGGGCGACGCCGCCGGCCAGCAGGGTCTGAATCCAGCGTGCCAGGTCAAGCGCCGAGGCATACAAGCCGCCGCCGGCGGCGGCATTGACATGCTCGTCGGGATAGCGCGCGCCGTTGACGTAGGCCCGCGCCAGGCGGGTTTCCAAGCCGGCGCGCGCGCCGGCGAAGGCGGAGGCCGACATGCCCATCGGTTCCAGCAGGTGGGCGCGGACATAATCCGGGTAGTTCGTGCCGGCGGCGCCGGCCACGGCGGCCTCGAGCACAGCAAACGCGTTGTTGTTGTAGGCGTTACAGAAGTCTGGCGGGAAATTGGGGTAGTCCAGCGCCAGCCACTCCAGGACCGCGGCCCCGTAACCGGGATCCGGGACCACCGTGGTGCTGCGGTTATAGTAGGTGCCCGGCAGGCCACAGCGGTGGTTGAGGAGGCTCCTCAGGGTGAGCGGCAGTCCGCCGAAGCGCGGTCGCAGGCTGAAGGCCGGCACGGCGCGGGTCACGGGATCCTCCAGCCGCAGGCGCCCCTGCTCCCGGAGCTGGAGCAGGGCGGCGGCGGCAAAGGTCTTGGAAATCGAACAGACGCAGAAAATCGTGTCGGCGTTGGCCGCGAGTCCGGCCTCGCGGTCGGCCTCCCCGAACCCGCGCGCCCAGACCACGCGGTTGCTCTCCACCAGGGCCAGGGCCAGGGCGGGCACCCGCCGCTCCGCCATCCGGGCGGCCGTGGAGGCAGCGACCTGAGCGGCCAGGTTGGTGTAACGCGGATCCTCGACATCGTCGTAGCCCAGGGCGCGCTTGGCGGCCTTGAGCCCCTCTCCGGCCACGGCGACGAGCGCCAGCCGGGAATCCCAGAGGTTGACGGCGTTGGCATAGGCGGTGCGGCGGACGGGATCATACGCCATGTTGACCAGGTAGCCCTCGGTGGCGCCGCTGTGGCCGAACCCCAGCACGGGCGAGACCACCGTGCCCATGCCGTAGCCCCGATCCGCCGCGCGGGCCTGGGGCGAAACGGCCGTCATCTCCGCCAGCAGCTCGGGCGGCAGGACCGCGCCGGCATACAGGGCCCGCGCCCAGCGCGTCAAATCCCCCACCGTCGAGACCATGCCGCCGCAGCCGACGTCCCAGGACTGGTTCATGTCCGTGGCGTCCCGCAGAATCCCGTTCGTAGCCTGCACGTAGCCGCGGAGGTGCGGCCCCGGAATATGCCGCAGGTAGCCGTTGTCGGCCGCGGGGACAAACGTGTTGGCCAGGCCGTGGGGCTCCAGCAGGCGGCGGCGGATGAACTCGGCGAAGGTCCAGCCGTTGGTGTTGCGCCGTTCCACCAGCAGGCCAAGGAGGGTGTAACCGGTATCGCAGTACTTCCACTCCGCGCCCGGCGCGAAGTGGACCGGCAGGCCGCGCACGATCTCGAGGATCCGCCCGGGGAGGATGACGGCGGCGGGATTGGCGGCGACGACAGACTGGATTGCGTCGGACTCGTTGTTGTGGTCCGGCAGCCCGCTGGCGTGGGTCAGCAGGTGGCGGACGGTGATCGCCCGGCCGCCGGGCAGTCCGCACTCCGGCAGGTAATCGCCGACCGGGCGGTCCAGCTCGATGCGGCCCTCGGCTTTCAGCAGCAGCACGGCGGCGGCGGTGAACGTCTTGCCGACGCTGGCGATCCGGAAACGGTCGCCGGCCTGGACGGCGCGCGGGGTGTTGGTTTCAGATCGGCCGGCGGCGACGACGATGCCGCCGGCGGCGGGATCGTCCACGCCCAGCAGGGCGCCGGGGCTGCCGGCGGCCACCAGGGCATCCACCGCGGCCTGGAGATTGGAGCGGACGTCCCGGCCGGCGGCAAGGGCGCCCGGCCAGGCCAGGAGCAGGAATAAAACGAAGCAGGTCCATTTCCTTGGAACGGCGCCATCCATTCTAATGCGGGCTTGTATCAACGTGTCCATGCGCCGCCCTCCTGGGGTGGTTGTTTGCACACATAGCATAGGAGATTAACGGCGCATTTTCCACCCTGGTCGTGGCCGCCACCAGCGGACGTTTATTTTCAGACAAGGAAGATAGCATGCGCATGGCCGGAATGGCCCAGGACGGGCCTTTCCCCGGGCGGGGATTTGGTCTATGTTGGGGGCCGTGAACACTTTGCCGACAGCCGTCGCAGCCGACCATCGGGGCCGGATCGCCGAGATGCCCGGCCTGGCCGCCGCCGGCCGGAGCGGGCGCGCGGTGTTCCCGCTCGACCCCGCCCTGCTCATCCCGCTCCCGGAAAACAGCCGGCTGCTGCTGCTTCCCGGCCGACGCGCCGTCGGCTTCAGCCCGGGCAGGTCGGTTGTGCCGGCGGACGCCGGGCGGTTGGCCGTAGCCGCCTTTCTACCGCCCGGCTACGTGGCCTTGGCCCTGGCGGCCTTTGCGAGGGAACCGGGCGCGCCGCGGCTGCCGTTTTTCTGTTACGGCGCGGTTTGCTGGCATCGCGGCCGGTTCTACGCGCCCGCCGTCCGCGTGGACCCCGATCCCCGGCACGATCCTTCCCGCTTCGACCGGCGGACGGTCTGGCGGGCGGTGGACCGCTGGCTGCGGCGCCATCCCGGCAACCGCCTGGGAGCCCATCACGGCCTGCGCTGCGTAAAGCAATACGGCTGCGCCAACGCCGCCAATTTCTTCCTCCGGCGCTGGGAAGCGCCGATCGCCGTCTCCGGCGGCTGCAACGCCGCCTGCCAGGGCTGCATTTCCAGGCAACCTGGCGCCGCGGTCCGCGCCCCGCAGGCGCGGATCGGCTTCGTCCCGACCGTGGCGGAGATCCTGGAGCTCGCGGTGCCCCACCTCGAAACGGCGCCGCGGGCGATGATCAGCTTCGGGCAGGGCTGCGAGGGCGAGCCGCTGCTCAAGAGCCGCCTGCTGGCCGAGGCCATCCGCGCCATCCGCCGGCGGACCCGGCGCGGCGTGATCCACCTCAACACCAACGGCAGTCTGCCGGCCGCCGTCGAACGCCTGGCCGGGGCCGGGCTCGACAGCATCCGCATTTCGCTGAACAGCGCCCGGCCCGCGCTCTACGCCGCCTATACCCGCTGCCGCACCTATGCCTTCACGGATGTGCTGGAATCGTTCCGGGCCGCCCGCCGGGCGGGCCTGTGGGTATCTGTCAACTACCTGACCTTCCCCGGGGTGACCGACGCTCCCGCCGAGGCCGCCGCGTTTCATGACTTGCTGCAAAAGACCGCGCCCGACCTGATCCAGTGGCGCAACCTGAACATTGACCCGGACGACTACATGGACACGGTGGAGCGGGCCGTTCCCGCCGCCCGGCGCGCGCGGCCGCTGGGACTCCCGGCCCTCATGGAGCGCCTCCGCCGGCAGTTTCCGCGAATCCGGTCCGGGTATTTCAACCCCGTGCCGGACCGGCGCCCGCGGGCCGCCGAAGACGGCGATGAACACGCCCGGTAACGGCTCGGGCTGGCCCCCGCGTCGTCACCACGCCCAGGGACCGGGCGCGAAAAAAGGCGGAAGGGAATTGCCCCTCCGCCTTTTCCGCGCCGGCCGGACGAACCGGCGTCAGTAGAACAGCACCGCCGTCACCCCGTTGGTTTCGAAGGCCACGGCGATGTTGGGATTGGTGATGCAGACCGGGGCCAGGCCCGGATCGTTGGTGGTGCTCACCCACATGCCGGAGCCGGCCACCTTGACGATGTTGCCTCCCATCGGCGCGGCGCCCTTGCCCTTGTGATTGCCGCCCCACTGGTGGGTGCCGCTGACGATATTGGTGGAGGGAATATTGGTCATGCCGTGCTGATCGGCGAGGATCACCTTGTCGCCGTCCGAGTCGCGCCGGCCGACGAAGTAGCAATAGCTGCTGTTGCTGGCGGTGACATTGGAGAGCACGGTGGCCGGCTTCGTTTGGAACTCGCCGGCGGCGGTGGGGCACACGAACAGTTCCGGGGTGATGCCGCCCACGGCCGTCAACACGCCGTCGGGGCCGGCAATGTTGGTGTCCGGGAAATTGGGACGAAACGAATAGGCCGGGTCGAGACCCCAGGCGGAAATGCTTTTCCAGAGGCCGTTCAGGTTGGAGAGACAGTTCACCCGCCGGGCGCGTTCGCGGATGGACGCCAGGTTCGGCAGCAGCAGGCCGGCCAGGAGGGCGATGATCGCGATCACCACCAGCAACTCGATCAGGGTAAAACTGTCCTTGACCTTCGACCGCCAGAGATTCTTCATGACCAGCCCTCCCCGGTTGGCCCGCGGCCGCCACGGAACGCGGGTTGCATTCATTTCTATAAGGCACTATAGTCCCACCCGTCCGCGCGGTCAACAGCTTTTTTCCTACCTTTCGCGGTCCATGAACACCTCGGAATTCGACTACCGCCTGCCGCCGGAGCTCATCGCCCAGGAGCCCGCGCCCGTGCGCTCGGCCGCCCGGATGATGGTCGTTCGCCGCGCCGGCGGCAGCCTGGAACACCGGCGGGTCGCCGAGCTCCCCGCTCTCCTGCGGGCGGGCGACTTGCTGGTGGTCAACGACACCCGGGTCATACCGGCGCGGCTTTTCGGACGCAAGCCGTCCACCGGCGGACGGATCGAGGTGCTGCTGATCGAGGAAAGCCCAGGCCCGGCGGCGGGCGCCGGTGTCTGGGAGGTCCTGCTGAAGGCGTCCCGTCCGCCCGCGGCCGGCTCGGTCCTGGAGCTGGCCGGCGGCCGCATCCGGGCGGAAGTGCTCGGCCGCTCGGAAGGCGGCCGCGCGCGCCTGCGCCTGACCCACGACCAACCGCTGATGGACATCCTGGCCGAGGCGGGCGTCACGCCCCTGCCCCCCTACATCCGGCGGCCGCGCGCCGGGGGCGATCCCCGCCGGGCGGCCCTCGACCGCGACCGTTACCAGACCGTGTTCGCCCGGGCGCCCGGCGCGGTGGCCGCGCCCACCGCCGGGCTGCACTTTACGCCCGAGCTGCTGGCCGAGCTGGCCGCGCGGGGGATCGGGCGCGCCGCCGTGACCCTGCACGTCGGCCCCGGCACCTTCAAGCCGATCGACAGCGCCACCGTGGAAGCACACCGGATGGACCCGGAGCGTTACCGGGTTCCGGCCGAAACCGCCCGCCTCATTGCCGCCGCGCGCGAGCGGCGCGGCCGGATTGTCGCCGTGGGGAGCACCGTGGTGCGCACGCTGGAAACGGTGGCGGCCGAGCGCGGCGCGGTGACGGCGGCGGAAGGGCGCACCGCCCTGTTCATCCGCCCGCCCCACGTCTTCCGCGCGGTGGACGCGCTGCTGACCAACTTCCACCTGCCGACGTCCACCCTGCTGGTGATGGTCAGCGCCTTTGCCGGGCTGGAGCTGGCGCGCCGCGCCTACGCCGAGGCGATCCGGGAGCGCTACCGGTTCTACAGCTACGGCGACTGCATGCTGATCCTCTGAAGAATTGCTGATTGCCGATTGCTGATTTTTGACTGAGGAAAATGATCCCGAGGTCCTGCTTTTCCATCGGCAATCATCCATCAGCAATGCCGATCAGTCCGTCCATTCCGTGATCGCGGCCATGGCGGCGCAGTCCACGATGTCGTCCACCGAGCAGCCGCGGGAGACGTCGTTGAACGGCCGGCGCAGCCCCTGGACCAGCGGGCCGATGGCGGCGGCCCCGGCCAGGCGTTCGGTGGCCTTGTAGATCGTGTTGCCGCAGTTGAGGTCCGGGAAGATCAGCACGTTGCAGCGTCCGGCGATTTTTGACCCCGGGGCCTTCTTGGCGCCGACCTCCGGAATCACGGCGGCGTCGAACTGGAACTCGCCGTCGATCAGCAGGTCCGGCGCCAGGGCCTGGGCCCGGGCCGTGGCCTGGATGACCTTGTCCACGCTGGGGTCCTTGGCGGAGCCCTTGGTGGAGCAGCTGATCAGCCCGACCCGGGGTTCGTCGCCGGTCAGGGCGGCGTAGGTCCGGCCGGTGGTCACCGCGATCTCGGCCAACTGCTCGGCGTCGGGACTGATGTTCAGCCCGCAGTCGGCGTAGAACAGGGCGCCGTGATAGCCCCAGCGGGGGTCGGCGAGCTGCATGATGAAGTAGGCCGAGGCGATCCGGATGCCGGGCGCGGTGCGGAAGAGCTGGAGCGCCGGGCGCGTTTTGCCGGCCGTGTCGTGGTTGTAGCCCCGGGGATTGCCGCCGCCGGAGACGTAGCCGTGGGCGTCGCCGGCGCAGACCATGGCGGCCGCGAAGACGCAGGTGTCCTTGAGCCAGGCCCGCGCCTGGTCCGGGGTCAGCCCCTTGTTCCGGCGGAGTTCCACCACCCGGGCCACATAGGCCTCCCGGCGCGGGTGCCGCTCGAGGTCGGCCAGCTCCACGCCCTCGAGGGAGACGCCGCCGTCGCGGGCCAGCCGCTCGATGGCCGGCGCGTCGCCGACGAGGATGGGCCGGGCGTAGCCGGTCCGGACCAGCTTCTCCGCCGCCCGCAGGTTGCGGAGATCGTCGCTTTCCGTCAGGCAGATTTTACGCCCGAGCGTTTTCGCCCTGGCCCTGATTTTCTCCAGCACGGTTTCGGCCATCGCGAGTTCCTTTCAATGATCCAGGGGTTCAGGGTTCTCGCCACCCATAGCCAGTAATGCGCATGATGTCCTGCGTCCCCTGCCGCCTTGTGCGGCAGAGGCGATAGATTGGCTTGAAAAGCACGCTTTTCCAGCCAATCTCTTCACCCGCGACACAAGGTCGCGGGGGGGATAGCCTTATCGCACGCCTAAGATCTTCACGCCATCAGAATCCGGTAGGTTTCCCGGGCGATCATCAGCTCCTCGTTGGTGGGGATGACCAGGACCCGCGGCGACGCGCCCTCGCTGGAAATGACGCGTGCGCCGGCCTTGTTGCGGACCGGGTCGATCCGGATCCCCATGAACGCCAGGGGCTCGCAGACCATGGCACGCACGCGCGGCACGTTTTCGCCGATGCCGGCGGTGAAGACCAGGGCGTCGAACCCGTTGAGCACGGCGGCGTAGGCGCCGATGTATTTCACCAGCCGGTGCACGAACACGTCCAGGGCCAGCTTGGCCTGGGCGTTGTTGTTGTCCACGGCCTGGAGCAGGTCGCGCATGTCGTTGCTGCCGATGCCGCTCAGTCCCAGGAGGCCGCTGGACTTGTTGAGCAGCTTGTCCACCTCGTCCAGCCCGTAGCCCAGCCGGCGCAGGAAGATGACCACGGCCGGGTCGATATCGCCGCAGCGCGTGCCCATGACCAGGCCCTCGAGGGGCGTCAGGCCCATGCTGGTGTCCCGCACCGCGCCGCGGGCGACGGCCGTGATGCTGCAGCCGTTGCCCAGGTGCGCCGTGATCATCTTGAGCTCTTCCAGCGGCTTGCCCAGCAGGTCGGAGGCGGCCAGGGCCACGTAATGGTGCGAGGTGCCGTGGAACCCGTAGCGGCGGATCTTGTTCTTCTCGGCGATCTCGCGGGGAATCGCGTAGGTATAGGCGGAGGCCGGCATGGCCTGGTGAAAGGCGGTGTCGAAGACCGCCACCATGGGAATATTGGGGAAGAGATGCTCGCAGGCCTCGATGCCCTCGTAATTGGGCGGGTTGTGCAGGGGCGCCAGGGCGAAGCAGTCCAGGATCACCTGCTTGATCGCGCCGGTGATGCGCACCGAGTTGGAGATCGCCGCCCCGCCGTGCACCACCCGGTGGCCGATGCCCTCGATTTCCGTCAGGGTCTCGATCACCCCGGCCTCCTTGTCCATCAAAACCAGGCAGGCCTGGGAAATCGCCGCCTCGTAGGAATTGGCCGACACGTCCTTGGTGATCTTCTGCTCCCGGTGATTGGCGTAGCGCAGGGAGGCGTGGGGCGTGTTGATGCGCTCGATCAACCCCTTGGCGAGCATCGTTTCGCCGGCGGTTTCATAGAGCGTGAACTTGATCGAGGAACTGCCCGCGTTGATGACCAGGATTTTCATGCTGCGCGCCCGACCTCCCCGCCCGGCAATAAGGGTGTCTTTCATAACAGCTTTCCAAAAAAAAACAAGTGTCTTTACAACCCGAACGCGTTTCCATAGAGTCATGGGGCTCGGCCGAGTCCGTCAACCCCGTCGGGAGATGATCGCCATGAACCTTGCGCTGGCCGCCAACACCCTGCGCCTGCTGGCCGCGGATGGCGTGCAGAAAGCCAATTCCGGGCATCCCGGGATGCCCATGGGCGCCGCCGATTTCGCCGCCGTGTTGTTTCTCAAGCATCTGAAACACTGCCCCGCCGACCCGGCCTGGCCGGACCGCGACCGCTTCGTGCTCTCGGCCGGCCACGGCTGCATGCTCCTCTACAGCCTGCTGCATCTTTCCGGTTACGACCTGAAGCTCGAGGAGCTTGCCCGGTTCCGCCAGCTCGGCAGCCGCACTCCCGGCCATCCCGAGTTCGGCCTGACCCCGGGGGTGGAAACCAGCACCGGCCCGCTCGGCCAGGGCTGCGGCAACGCCGTGGGCCTGGCGCTGGCCGAGGCCATGCTGGCGGAGCGGTTCAACCAAGGCGGGGAGATGATCGTGGACCACCGCACCTACGGGATCTGCAGCGACGGCGACCTGATGGAGGGCGTCTCCCACGAGGCCTTCTCGCTCGCCGGCCACCTGGGCCTCCACAAGCTGATCCTGTTCTACGACAGCAACCGCATCACCATCGAGGGCTCGACCGACCTGGCCTACAGCGACGACGTCCGCAAGCGCTTCGAGGGCTACCACTGGAACGTGCTCGAGGTTGACGGGCACGATGTCGCCGCCCTTGACCGGGCCCTGGCCCAAGCCCGCCAGGAGGCGGCCCGCCCCACCCTGATCATCGGGCGCACCACGATCGGCAAGGGCAGCCCCAACCTGGCCGGCAAGTCCGAGTCGCACGGCGCCCCGCTCGGGGCCGAGGAGCTCAAGGCCACGAAAAAGAACCTGGGGTTCCCCGAGGACAAGGACTTTTTCATCCCCGACGAGGTCCGCGCCCTCTTCGCCGCGCGCGGCGCGGAGCTGCAGGCCGCGGCCGCCGGTTGGTCCGCCGCGTTTCAGCGCTACCGGGCGGCCCATCCGGACCAGGCCAAGGCCTGGGACGACGCGCATGGGCTTGCGCTCCCCGCCAACCTGGCGCAGAGCCTGCCGAAGTTCGACCCGGCCAAGCCGGTGGCCACGCGCAACGCCTCCCACACGGTCCTCCAGGGCCTGGCCAAGGCCGTGCCCTACCTGGTGGGCGGCTCCGCCGACCTCGCGCCCAGCACCCGCACGATCATGGAAGGCCAGGGCGACGTCGGTCCGCGCGCGTTCAAGGGCCGCAACTTCCATTTCGGCGTCCGCGAGCACGCCATGGGAGCGATCCTGAACGGGCTGGCCCTGCACGGCGGGTTCCGCGCCTACGGGGCCACCTTCTTCGTCTTCTCCGATTACTTCAAGCCGGCGATCCGCCTGGCCTGCATCATGAAGCTGCCGGTGATCTACGTCCTGACCCATGACAGTTTCTACGTCGGCGAGGACGGCCCCACCCACGAGCCCATCGAACAGGCCGCCGCCCTGCGGGTCATCCCCCACATGACCGTGATCCGCCCGGCGGACCCGACCGAGACCGCGGCCGCCTGGGTGGCGGCCCTGAAGAACACGCAGGGCCCGACCGCGATCCTGCTCACCCGCCAGAACCTGCCGGTGCTTGACCGCGCCCAGTTTCCGCCGGCCAGCCGGCTCGAGCAGGGGGCCTACACGCTCTGGCAGAGCGCCAAGGGCCGGCCGAAGCTGATCCTCATCGCCAGCGGCTCCGAGGTGTCCCTGGCCCTCGACGCGGCCAGGGAACTGGCCAAGGATCCGCAGTTGATCATCCGCGTGGTGAGCATGCCGTCCTGGGAGCTGTTCGAGCGCCAGCCCGAGAAGGTCAAGAAGGCGGTCTTGCCGCCCTACTGCAAGCTGCGGCTCTCGATCGAGGCCGGCGCCACCCTGGGCTGGGAAAAATACGTCGGCCCCCGGGGGCGCGCGTTCGGGCTGGACCATTTCGGGGCCTCCGCCCCCTACAAGGCGCTCGCGAAGGAATACGGGTTCACCGCCGAGAACATCGCGGCCATTGCGCGGGAAATGCTGGCGTAGCCATGGAAGAAAATTCCAAGCTCCAAAATCCAAATTCTAAGGAAATCTCAAACAGGAAGGCCATAAAGCCGAAATAATGCAAATGTATGAACTGAATGGGCTCGGAGACGATGTAATGTTCCTTTATTCGCCGACACCCATTTGATCGTATTGTTTGGCCAGGTTTTTCGATTTTATTTGTTCCGCATTTCCTTGGAACTTGGTGTTTGGAATTTCCTCCTCCTGACATGTCCCGCTTCATCATTCACGGCCGGCGCAGGCTGAGCGGGGTCTTCCGGCCCTCGGGCAACAAGAACGCCGTCCTGCCCATGCTCACGGCCTGCCTGCTCACGGACGAGCCGGTGGCGTTGGACAACGTTCCCCGGATCGAGGACGTGGCCACGATGCTGGCCATCCTGGCGGACCTCGGCGTCCGCGTCAGCCGCCGCGGCCGCGCCGTGACCCTCTGCGCCGCCGGCTTGAAAAAGCGGCGGCTCGGCCGGGAGCTCTGCGACCGCGTGCGCTCCTCGATCCTCTTCGCCGGGCCCTTGCTGGCCCGGCACCGGCAGGCAACGCTCTATCCGCCCGGCGGGGACGTCATCGGGCGCCGGCGGCTGGATACCCACTTCCTGGGCCTGCGCGCGCTGGGCGTCGAAATGACCGGCGGCGACCGCTACACCTTCCGCCGCCGGGAGCTGCGCGGCGCCGACATCGTCCTCGACGAAGCCAGCGTCACCGGCACCGAGAACGTCCTCATGGCCGCGACCCTGGCCAAGGGCGCCACCACGATTTTCAACGCCGCCTGCGAGCCGCACGTCCAGGACCTTTGCGCCCTGCTGAACCGGATGGGCGCGCGGATCGCCGGGATCGGCACCAACCGGCTGACGATCGAGGGCATGCCCCGGCTGCGCGGCGCGACGCACACGGTGGCGCCGGACCACGTGGAGATCGGGAGTTTCCTAACCGCCGCCGCGGTGACCGGCGGGCGCCTGGCCATCCCCGGGGTCACCGCCGATCTCCTCGCCCCGCTCCTCCGCCCCTTCCGGATCCTGGGGATGGACTTGCGCCTGGCCGGCGGCGCCTTGGCCCTGGCGGCGCGCCGGACGCTGAAAATCCAAAGCGACTTCGGCGCGGCCATCCCCAAGATCGAGGACGGCCCCTGGCCGAGCTTCCCGTCCGACCTCATGAGCGTGGCGATCGTGGCGGGCACCCAGGCCGAGGGCACGGTCCTGTTCTTCGAGAAGATGTTCGAAAGCCGGATGGTGTTTGTCGACCGCCTGGTCAACATGGGGGCGCGGCTGGTCCCGTGCGATCCGCATCGCGTCGTGGTGATCGGGCCCTCACGGCTGCACGCCCTGCCCATGTCCGGCCCGGATATCCGCGCCGGCATGGCCATGCTCATCGCCGCCCTCTGCGCCAAGGGCCGGAGCGTGATCGACAACGCCCAGGTCATCGACCGCGGCTATGAGCGGGTCGAGGACCGCCTGCGGGATCTGGGCGCCGATATCGTCCGCGAGGGCTAGCCCGCGCCGGCGCTGAAAAAGCACGGGAGGCCCCATCGCCTAGGCCTCCCGTGTTGGGCGCCACCTGCGCCGAGTTCCTGGCCGGATGCGCCCCGAAGGCTACGGGGTCGGTTCCGCGCCCGCCGCCGCCTGGCCCTTGGCGCCCTCGCCGCCGCGGTTTTTGTGCTCAGGCCCGGCCTTCTTTTCGCGGCGCTCCTTGAAGCGCTGGATCGCCTTTTCCCGGCACTCCGCCAGGCGCGCGCGCTGTTCGGCGGTCAACGCCGCGCTGACCGCCAGGCGCGCCTTGACCCGCGCCATGATCATGGCCTCTTCGACCTGCGCCAACTTTTTGGCGGCCGCCATGACCGCGGCTTCTTCAACCGGGTTGGCCGCCAGGAGCTTCCGCAGCTCGGTATTCGCCTGTTCGCGTTCCTTCCGCAGCCCGGTCAGGGTCTCGTGGGCGGACTGCATCAGGCTCCTGATTTCGCCGGTTTTTTCATCGGAAAGCCCCAGCTCGCGCGCCAGGCCCTCGCCGAGCCGGCCGCCTTTCTCCCGGCAGGCCTTGTGCTCGGCCTGCTTTCGCTCCCGGACCTGGGTTTTCCCGGCCGCGTCGTCCGCGGCGGCGCCGGCCGCGCCGGCCCCGGAGACCAGTCCCGCCGCCAGCAGCGCGATCCCCAAGCACTGAATGGTTTTCATGACGCCTCCTTATGGATTTGATGATGACAACAGTCCATTCAACGGCGGACGGCGGGGATTATTGCAGGGAAAAACCCTCGGAAGCAGCGCGCACCAAGGCTTTTCGGGGAATCGAATGGGCCGTACAGGATTTTCCGCCGGTGGCGGATCAGCCTCCGGCTGAGAACCTGCCATTATCCCTCACCCTCGGAAGCGGCGCGCTCCAAAGTGTATTTTGCAACGAGGTTTGAGAATAAATGACAAAGGTTTGGGAATGTCTACCAAAAGACGTTCGTCGCGTACAGAAATTTCCATTCGACGACGCCTAAGGAGCCCCCCCCAGCGAAACCTCTGTAGTGGCTGATTCCAACATCTGGCGGCCACTCCGGCCACGGGGGGATGATCGAGGCATCCCCTCCCACCTCAACGGAAGATGGCCCAT
>CAZVVD010000005.1:13136-27031 GCA_964630555.1 uncultured Verrucomicrobiota bacterium
TACCCCCACCCCCCGACCCCTAAATAGGTGTGCGCGCCCGGAGATGCCCCCCCTGTGGCCGCGTTGATGTACCCTAAACCACAATCGTCCCACTCGGTCTGCGGCGACCCGACATATTCAAAGATGGGGTAGAATTCCGCATAATAATGCGTGCGGTGAAGGACATCCGTTGCGACACCGAATATGTAGTAGCGGTCAGAGAGGGTTCCCGCATCACGCCCCGCCTGAGCTGCGTATTTATTCGTGAGTGGAACGCCATTGCTGAAAAAGTAATGCGTGAAAGACACCTCAGAAAAGGCCAACGGCGCGCCGCCACGTCCACTAGAGGAATGGAAAAACGAATAGTCTGTCTCCGCCTCCGATTCGGCCTCAGCCTGCCCCCCGGGGATGTCGTCCGCCGGCCCTTCCACAACCGCCGCGCCGAGGTGATAGTCATAGGCGTAGGTGACGTTGGTCGTGAGCGTCATGGTGAGCTGGGAGAGGACCTGGTATCGCTCCACCAGATCCTCGGGGTATATCTGCCAGGGAATATCACCAAACGTGGAGGGGTTTGTTCCTAGGGGTGGTTGGCGGGTGAACTGGTTGGTGCGATCGCCAATTCCGAGGCTCGCCCAAACGCCCGTGACGGTGAGACAGGCGAGATTAGTGAAGCCCGGATAGACGGTGTTGCTGTCGAGGAACCAGGGGACCAGGGCTTTAATCTTGCCGTCCAGGGTCACGATCAGCTCGCGATCGATCTGCCAGGTGATGAGATTGGTGTAGGTGTGGAGGTTGGAGGTCACGCCGGTAGGGCTGTAAACATTGCTGGACACGGTCCGGATGATGACGGGGGGATCCACATGGTAGGCTATGGGATTGGTCTGGTAGAGGGTGGCTAAACAGCGTTCGGTGACCGCCAGGGCCAGCTCGGCGATATCCTCCGGAGCGACTTGCCGACGGGTATTACCCGAGATATAAATCGTGACGCCCGTGAGGAGCCCGAGACTCGCCAGAGCTATCCAGCCGTATTTCAGCTTGGTCATCCGAAAGCCCCAGGGATAATAATGTTGCCTACGTGACCTGTCCGCTCATGGCTGGCAACCCCTGCAACCAGACGGAATAGATAGAGCCACTCTCGAATAACACCGTCCGCGCCAGTGGAGACCGGTCTGGAGGTGGATGGCCCGGCGATCGTGGCGGCTCCACTGCCCAGGGGATACGCTACCCACACGTATTGATGATCCTGGGTGATGACGATATCGGTTTGGGCCACATCAATGATCGCGCGGGCGCCGTGGTGGATTTCTCCGGCGCAGATGCGGATCTGGGCGGGATTGTCGCCGATGGGATCGAGCACGTATCCGAAGCATAGGTCCCCGGCTAATCCCCCAGCATCGAACGACTCGGAGGCCAAGACACTGATGGTTTTGCGTACACCCCCGACGGAGACTACGGCATCCACCGGTTTCAGCTCGTCGGCTGGATCCGAAATAAGAGCGGGATCGAGGGTGATTTTTTTAGTCATTTGAAATCACAAGTTTTTTGAAGCGCTGAACCGAGGCGGCGGTGTTAGAGATGGGGGCCAGGCCGCTCAGGGCGATCGTGGCGGCGCTGGAGGCGGATTCGCCGGTGGTGCGCTTCTCGTAGCCGGCGGCCGTGGCCCGACCGCGATTAGCGCGGAGGAGCTCGACCAGATCCTGGGGGGACAACTGCTCGGGAGGGCCAAAGGCGATGGTGGTGCGCCCGGAATCGACATCCTCCTCGACCTGCTGGATGAGGGCCTTCATTGAGGCCCAGGCGGCGAGCCCGCCGGTGAGGTTCAGAACAAAGCCGGACGCGGCTCGTAGCGCCGCGCCTACTCCGGAGGCACAACACTCCTCCTCGGTGAGGGTGATCTCGCCGTCGTAATGCAGGGGCTGCAAACTGCTATAGAGGGCTTGGGCCAGGCCGGTGGGGACGGCTTCGCCCACAATCTCGGTCTGCGCGCGATGGTAGGTCTTGGTCTCGGCGTCGGTGGCAATGAATTTATAAGTTAATACCCGAATTTCTTGGCTTATCACATTACTATCATCATCGCTGATTTCGATCAAGACTTGAACCGTGGCAACATCTTCTTCGGCTTCCTTATTAAGCCATTCTTGGATTTGTCCAGAAACTAGTTCGCGCGGCAAGTCCGAATGGAGACGGCTTGAGCTTCCAGCTATAATTGATATTTCGATGTTATCGTTAACCAAACCAGGCTCTTTTTCCTTCCACCAAGTCTCTCCTTCGTCACTTTCTAAATCAACCGGAATTGTGGCGGTCACAATCTCCTGGCTGAGGTGCGAGGTCTGGCCGCCGGCGAGTTGGAGGGTAGCGACGAGGGCGCCGAGTTCGCGGCCGGTGGCTGCGATGGGGTATTTATCTTCGACCACGGATTCGTAATCCACGCCATCCACGTTATTGATTTGCTCGAATTTGAGGACGACGGCGGGGACTTGCAAATCGGGGCGCGGAGTTATGGAGAGGGTGGAGGGTGGAGGGGTGGATGACAAATCGAGAGAAAGGGCGGAGAGAGCTGAGCGGCGGGCGCAATGGAAGGTGGGAACTGGGGAGGTGGAATAATCGAACCAGGTGACGGCGTCGGGCGACCAGCGGAGCATACGGCGGATGACCTCTGCGCAGGTGATATCGCGTTGTTCATCGAGTGGGATATTGAGATCCGGCTCGATGGTTCCGATGGCGATGGGGGCGCCGCAGGCGACCGCGTAGGCGAGGACGTCGGCGATGACCTGGCCGGAGGTCAGGCGGGCGCCGGCGAGGCTCTGGCCCAGGATGACGCGGGACTTATACTGGGCGGCGGGAGGCGAGCCGACGTTCCAGGACTGTTGATAGACCAGGTTATCGAGCCACCACCAGGGTCCGGCGAGGATATAATCCATGGACTCCGAGTCGCCGGCGCCGTTGCGAGGCGATTGGATGACGCGGCCGGTGAACCAGGGGACAATGGCGCCGCCGGCATCGGGCTGGTAGGAGATGTTGATGGCGGCGGCGTAAGGGAAGAGTTCGGGGGCGTCGAATGGGCCAGGGCAGTTGAAGTGGACGGTATCCTGAGCCTGGGAGACGCGGGTGCGGCGGAGGTTGGCGAGGCCCCAGTCGGAGAGGGACTTGGTGGTGCCGGAATATGTGAGGAGCCAGCTCATGGTAGATTGTCTTTCGTTCCTGCCGCCCTTCTTCGCCCGGGGCTACGCAGGGCGAGGGCGAGCCGGCAGGGGACTATTGAGTGCGGAGGCCGCCGTTCTTGAGTTGGCCGGCCTGTTTATTGACCTGGGCGTTGACTTGATTCACGGCGGCGGCGGCCTGGTTTAGGGCGGCGGTGACATTGACACCAAGGGCCTCGATGGACCGGATGAGATTCTGAAGGGCGGCGGGATCGGTGGTTTCGCGGACTTTGGCCTGGAGCGCCTTGGCCTGAGCGGTCTCGGCGGATTCCCTCGCAAAGGCGCTGCGGGCGGTTTGCACGGCGGTTGCGCGCTCCACGGTTTCGCGCGGGGTGAGACCCTTTTGACCGGCGGCGCGCTCGGCGGCCGAGAGCTGAATGCGGGCGGACTGCTCCTGGGCCTGCTGGAGATCGGCGGCCAGCGCGGCGCGGGCGGAGGCGTCCTTTTGCCTCTCCGCCCCGGCCGCGCGCTCCAGCGTCTTCTGGTGGGCGGCGCGGCGCGCCTGCTCGTCCTGGGCGCGCGCATTAAAGGCGGCGCGTTGGGCGGCGGCCTGGATTTCCTGCTCATCCTTTTTTTTATTGATCGCGGCGGAGACTTCCAGGGACTGCGCGGAGGCGGTGGTGGAAGAGGCTGTGGCCAGGACATCGAGGGTGGAGAGGCGGCCTTTGGCAGTTTCGACCTCGGGGGCGATTTTCTCGCGCGTGGTATCGTAGGCTTTCAGGCGCTCGGCGGCGACGGCCTGCTGTTCGGCGAGGCGTTTTTGGAGCATATTGGCCTGGAGAGCTTGGCGGCGTTCGCCGAACCTGGTGCCTTGTGCCAATTCGGCGGCGGTCACGGGCCGGCCGGGGACAAATCCCAGCGATTTGATTTCCGCTTCGGTCTGGCGGACGCCCTCGGCGGCGCCGGCGGCCGGCTCGGCCACGGCGGCGATCGCCCGTTCGCCGCGCGAGATGGTATCCTGCGCGAGCGCCTTTTCGCGGGCGATCTTGCCCTGCTCATGGGCGAGGCGGGCTTCAATGCGGGCCTGCTGGCCTTGCTCGGCGGTCATCCCGCCGCCGGCTACCTCGCGGTCGATGCCGGCGAGTTTAAGGGCAAGCTGGGCGTCGGAGAGCTCGTCCGTTGATTTCCGGATGCGCTCGGCGGCGGCGGAGGATTTCTCGAATTCGGCGGTGAGCTGTTTGGCGAATTCGATGGCGTTTGGGAGTCCGGGTTCGCCGAGGTCTTTGGGGATTTTCTGGCGGAGGTTGCCGGCGGCCTGGCTGGTCTGGTCAATGGCGTCCTTGGCGGCGATGAACTTCTGGTAGAGCGCGGCGGCGATGCCGACGACGGTGGCCAGGATCATTGCGATCCGGCCCCAGACGGTGTTGGAGAGGACCACCACGACGCCGCTAAGGGCGCGGCCGAAGCCGGCGACGGCGGTGGCGCCGCCCTTGGCCATCTGGCCGACGGAGTGGAGGATGGTGCGGAACCCCCCCAGCTTTAGGTTGAGATGGCCGGTGGAGAGATTGGCCTGGTCGGCGGCCTGCTTGACCTGGTGGATGGCATCGGCGGCCTGCTGGGCGCCGGCGCCGGTCTTGGAGATCTTGATTTGGACATCAACGTCGTTGTCGGGCATGGGGAAGCCTGGGGAATGGTTGATGGTTAGGAACTAATCCCTATGAGGTTAGGCCTTTTGAGCGGAGGTAGCCTGAGACGGCGGCGCGGGCGGTATCCAGGATGACGGACTCCTCGGGGAGGACGGTGGGATCCGGGTCCTGGGAGACGGATTCGACCAGCCAGTAGAAAACGCCGCCGCCGTGAGATTTTCGATTACCGATTTTTGATTTCCGTTTTTCACCTTTACCGGAATGCCGAATGGTGAATGAGGTGGATTCCCGCTCGGCGAGGGCATAGGGTCCGTTGCGGCCGAAGAGCACTTCGAGGTTGTCGAATTCCCGGGCGCGGCGGCCGTAGGCCTCGGCGCGGGCGGGGATGGTGAGGTATTTGCCGTTGACGGGCCGAATCTCGCCGCCGAATAGGCGCTGGGCGAAGCCGGTCCAGGAGATGGAAACGGTGGCGCCCGCGGGGTTGACGGAATAGGACGTGGACTTGGCGGCCTGGGAATAGAAGTGGGTGCGCCGGCCGCCAAGGGCGTTGGCGCGATCGGCATCGAGGGCCACGAGATGATCCAGGATGAGGCGCATGACGGATCCGCCGGCGGAATGCTTGACGCCCGGCCGATCTAGCTCGGCCTGGAGCTTGGCGATGTGCGGGGTGGCGCGATCGGTGACTTGGATGGTGATAGTCATTTTCGATTTTCGATTGCCGATTTTCGATTGCTGATTTACTGATTGCTGACCTCTGACCTCTAATTCTTCAGATGGAGGACGCCGTCGGCGAAGGTGGCGAGGTCGCCCATGGAGTCGAGGATGGCTTGCTGCAGGTCGGGTGCAATGCCATTTAAGGAGGCCTGTAGACCATCATTCAAAGGAGGAGGAGGAAGCGGCGGGGGCGCCGCTTCTACCGGATCAAGGAGGCCGAGGGAGATGGCTTCAGAGCGAGAGATGTCGCGGACCCACATACCGGAGCCGTAGTCGAAGGGCGGATAGGGCTGGCCGAAGGCGGAAATCTCGGTCCAGATGGAATCGTTTTTGAGCGCGATCATGCGGCCACCCCCGAAGAACTGGCCGCCGGCCGCCATCCAACGCTGGGGCCAGTCGCGGGGCTCGCGTCGGGATTCGGCGCGGAAGAGCTCCTGGGCGGGCCAGGCGTCGATGGCGGCGGGGTCCTGGTCGCGGATGAATTTGCCGTAGCCCCAGGCGGAATCGGTCTGCATCTGGATGATGAGGTTGAGGCGGGCATCGGAGCCCAAATCTTTCAGGGTGCCGGGCGCGGCGCCGATCTGGGCGGGGTCGTAGGAGATCTCCCGCAGGGCCTCTTTGAGGCGCAGGCGCATGGTGGCGGGGTCAAGGGGAATGGTTGATGGTTGATGGGTGGATGGTTGAGGGTTGAGAAGCTGGTCGGCGAGGTCCTGGATGCGCTGGAGATAATCGGCATTGGCGGTGCGGGCGGAAAAGAGCCCCCGGGCGCGGATATCGGCGGGGAGCTCGGCGAGCTGGGCGCTGGAGGCGGAGGTGGGGAGGATGGATTTCCGCCGCAGGAAATCCAGGGCTTCGCGGAATGGGATTGGGGAAGTGAAGATCATGGGTTATCGAGGCAAAGGATGGCCGGGGCCAGCAGCAGCCCGATGACGGCCTGCCAGATGGTGCAGTTGAGGACTTGGGGGGATGGGGTCATTCCGAATACCTCACGATGACGATGCCGGAACCGCCGGAACCACCGGCGAAATAGACATCATCCCAATACGCTCCTCCACCGCCACCGCCACCAGTATTATCTGCTCCAGCGGTTCCATCATATTGATACCCACCATTGCCACCGCCACCTAGACCACCGAAACTATTCGTGCTACCAGCCGCTGCGCTTGACCCGCCGCCACCACCACCGCCATAATATGTGGCGACTCCAGAAATCGAATACTCTACCCCATCACCACCATTTCCGGCGTTAGTTGTGCTCCCAACTCCACCGCTTTCCCCAGCTCCTCCGCCACCGCCACCAGCACAGTTAACGCCTGCTGCACCATCGCCGCCATCATGCCCTTGTCCTTCCGTTCCGAGACCGCGCGAGGCGGTTCCCGGGTAGTTCCCACCGCCACCACCTGACCCGCCATCCTTTCCATTGATAACTGAGGCATCACCATTATATCCTCCGCCACCCCCGCCACCCTCTGCTGTTATATCTCCAAAAACAGAATCATCACCGTTAGAACCAGGAGTCCCAGATGCATAAACAGAAGTTCCGCCAGCACCAACACTAATGTCATATTGTCCAACACTTATATTCGTGGTAGCATAAACCACACCTCCAGCGCCGCCACCACCACTACTATGCCACCCTCCTCCTCCCCCGCCGCCCGCCACGACCAGCACCTCGACATCCCCGGCCCCCGCGGTCACCTCAAAGTTGGTTGTGCCGACATCCGTGAAGATATGTGCTGTCCAATTCGTTCCACCGCCGTCCGTGTAGTTCGTGATCGTCCCGCCGGTGGCCGTGATGCCAGCACGTTCCGCGAAGAACGCATCATCGAACGCGCCCCACCATGCCAGCGCAGGACTAGCCAGCAGGCCGGCAGTTATCATTGCCGCGAGGCGCTTCATTCCTTCACCCCGTTCGTTTTGGGAGCATCAATCCAGGTTGCCCCTATGAATGCGCCGTTGGTCGTGAAAGTGAACGTAACCTTGCTTGCCGGGACGTTGGTAGTTTTCGGCGGCTGAATCACGGGTGGGGCCGGGATGTCCTCATAAGTGCGGACGATGATCGCCTTCATTGCGTCGTTTGGGTCTTGAATGATTTGCTCGCTCGCAATCCGCTTCCCGGCAGGCGTTTTCTCGGCGGGTTGCAGCAGCCGATAACCGGCTTGCACGCACAATTCAGGCGTGGGATTGAAGCAGACCTTGTTCCCGATTGATATTTTACTCGGCCACGATGTGACCGGGATAAAATCCGCGCTGGCTGCCGCCGCAATAGCCAACATGATTATTGTCGTGATGTATTTCACTGCCGTCCCTCCCAGAGATTTGTTCCTGTTCGCCGGAAGAACAAGCTCAACCACCCATCGCTTGAAGCGTCCACCTCAAAATCGTTCGTGTTGATGGTGTCGACGTCAAAGAGAATGTCGAAATTCGTGTCAACGTAGATTTCCACGCCGACGCGATTCACGCCGTTGGTGTATTCCTCATACGACGATCGGTCAAAGGTCAGAGTGAAACTGTTAGTCTGCTCAATCGACACTAAACCACCGCAAGCGTAAGTCACGGTTGCCGTGCCCCCATCGCCGATGACAAGATTGGTTGTGAAGGCTTGGTAGGGCGGGAGATCGATGTTGGTCAAGAATCCCGCATCGTTGTTGTAGCCGCTCAAGTTCGTTGACGTGCCATCCGCACCGGGTTGCAATGCACTCCCTGACAATGCGACAGCATTGGTGTAGTCAGAGTCGTTGGTCCCTACAGCCCCAATCGCTGCCGGGGTGGGCAGGCCGCCATGAGCGCCATCTGTCAGGGTGGCATTGGTGTGGCCGCCGACGGATCCCTGCAGGGCGGCGACATCCCCGGTGGTGGTGGCCATCTGCCCTTGCAGAACACCCACGTCGCCGGTGAGGCCGGCAACGGATCCCTGCAGGGCGGCGACGTCGCCAGTGGCGGCGGAGATTTGCGCCTGGAGGTCGGCCACATCGCCGGTGGTGCCGAGGCCGTTGGCGGCGATGATGTCGGCGGCGCTGGGCGCCAGGAACTCCCCGTTGGTGCCGGCCATGACGGTGATGGCGTCGTTGGTCGTGGTGGGATAGTTGGTCGGGATCCTGGCGATGGTCGTGAAATTGGTGGTGGCTGACCAAGCCGAATTGGAGGAGCTATAGGCATAGCCCCGGAAATAATACTTGGTGACGGGATTGAGGTTGGTGAGGTTGACGACGGCAGTGACGGCGCCGGTAGCATTGGTGCTGTAGACGTTGCTGGATGCCCAGGAGGAGGCGTTGGTGGTCCAGTCGTAGGTTCCGAAATAGACGGCCAGGGTGACGGTTTCGGTGTTGGTCTGGAGATCGAGCTGGATATAGCAGTTGGTGGCGGTGGGGTTGGAGGCGACGCCGGCGACGAGGGAGGAGAGAGCGGCGGAGGAAGAAAAAAGGCAAGCAAACATCCAACATCCAACACTCAACATCCAACGTTGAAGCGACAGACTACGGACGGATCGGATATAGCGCAACGATCTCATGGTTACTCCTTCGGGTCGCCCCAGCGGATGACGCGTTGGCCGTTCACGATCGCGGGGAGCATTTCACTCCAATAGCCGTCCTCAAACCGATATTCCCAGCCGGATCCGTTCCAGCGCCAGCGGGACTGGTCGCCGAAGATGGGGACGAAGCGGGCGTCGGAATCGGGCTGGGTATAATAGAGGGGCAGCGCCTCGGCCGGGATGGCGGACTCGCCCTCGGCGTCCTCGATGAGTTTCAGACTGGACAGGCCATAGGTGATGTTGTGGCCGGGAGTGTCGTTGGTGATGCCGGAAAGGACGATAAGGAAGTTTTCCTCGAGCTTGCCCTCGGTCAAGGCCCAGTTCATTTCGGCGCCGGTCAACTCGAAGGCCGCGTGCTGGGCGGTGCCGGCGACCCAGGCGGCGGCGTCGGGCAGGTTGGTAATGTCGGCGGCGGTGAGGGTCTTTGTGGCCTTGCGGGTCTGCCGGTCGGTGGTCCAGATAGAGAACGTGAGGCTGACGATATTGGAGAGGTCCACGATCTGACTGAGCCAGTAGATAATGACCTCGAAGGAGGCGTCATTGCCCCGATACATCTGCGGGGTGGCGGCGGTGAGGATGTCCTGCTGGTTCGTCCACTTGTCGGCGTCGAACCGGATGCGAATGCGCTTATGGGTTAGTTGTGGGTTGGACATTGGTTCACACCGGCGCGTGACGCGCCATAAGTTGTTTTGGAGGGAGCGGACATATCCGACTAATCTCTGACCTCTGATCTCTGACGCTCTTCTTCATGTTGGTTTCGTGGTGGTGATGCGCCCGCCGACCAGGGTATAGGAATGGGTGGTGCTGCAGCCGATATTATTGGCGTCGGTGGCTTCGAGGGCGCCGGTATCGAGGTAGAAATGGGATTCGCCGCCGGACTCGTCGTGGCAGATGAATTCCACGATGCCGCTATCTGGGATGGCGGCCTCGTGGGCGATCATATATTCCTCGGCGGCCCGGGCGTCGGCATGTTCGCGGGTGACGGCGAAAGAGACCGTGGTGGTCGTGTTCATGCGGTTGAAAACCTTCGCGGCCTCGGCCCGGAGTAGCGGCGCCACCTGGACCGCGCGCTTGCCGTTGACGCGGAGACTGTCCGGGGAGAGCTCGTTCTCCTCGGCCAGCCAGAAGGTTTCATTGATGCGGATCTTCATGGGTTCGGAGGTTCAATGGTTCAACGGTTATCAGGCGACGTCGAAGGTGAAGAGGTCATCGGCGACTCCGGCGGTCCAGGACTGGCGGCTGGCGAATTGGAGTTCGCCCAGCCGGGGCTTCTCACCGAAGGCGAGGCCGCCGCTGGCGATGCCGGCCTTGGCGATGGTGACGGACACGGCGAGCGGACTCGTGCCGCCGGTGATGACCAGGTCGGTGCCGGCATTGGCGACGGATTGGCCGGGCAGGATGGCGCTGGCGCCGTCCATGGCCAGCATCGTGGCCCACTGGGCTTCCGTGAGCCCGACAGGGGTGAATCTGGCGGACGCAGACAGGCTCTTGAGCCTGGCGCCGACGCACCCGAACCGATCCACGTAGTCGCGGATGATTTCCATCCCGATCTCGACGTTGAAGCCGTCCAGGGATTCAATGACATCGTAGGGCGATGTCCCCCAGGCGGCGGTGTAGCCGGGGCTGGAGATCTTGGTCTCGTCGAAGGAGGCATCGGTGAAGGCGGCGGATTCCACTTTGACAAAGGCATCGGCGGTGACGGGGTCAATGGCGGATTTCCGCAGGCACAGGAAGGACATGCCGCCGAAGAAGGTGTCGGTGGCGGCGAGCTTGAGCGGCGGCATCTTGCTGACGGCGCCCCGGCCGAAGGTGTACTTCACGCCGCCGAGGGTATGAATCACGAGGGGGACGTCCACGGCCGGGAAGATGGATTTGCCGATGTCCGCGGGGGCATAGGGGAAGAACTTTGTCAGATTCGCGATCATGCCGCAGGGGACGAAGCTGATTTCGGCCGAAAGGGATTTCTCGCGGGTATCTATTTTTCCGTGGCGGGACGTGAGGACATCCCAGGTTTCGCGCGCGCAGTTCACTCCGATGTCATCCTTGGTGTAGATGACGTTGGAGTCGTAGGTGATGATGGCGGGGCCGGCGATGAAGTTGGCGGGTGTAAAAACGTTGGTCATGGGAGGTCTCCCGCGGAATGGTTGATGGTTGATGGTTAGGAATTGTTGAGGCAATGCCCGGAGAATATGATCAGAGCGGATCCTTAAGCAGGATCTCCTTCCAGGAGTAGGTGTAGTTATTGCTGTTGACGTCGGTGATTTTGACTTGGAGGTAGCAGCGGCCCTCGTTGGTGGGCACGGTGGTATCGCAGCCCCAAGTGCCGTTCGATTCAACCTGGGCGGTTCCGGAATACGCGGTGGAGGTCAGGGCATTGCCCACCTTCAGTTCGATCGTGACATCCGACAACCCCTGGGGCGCGCTGCTGGTTGAGGTGCCGGAGAGGAGCACGCAGTTGGTCAACCGCAACGTGTCGCCCTTGTAATAATAGGCGGTCGAGGCCGGGCCTTCGGCCTCAGCCCGGATATTGGTGATCGTGAGGGTGGCCGGTTCGACCGCGTCGGAGGCGCGGGCGGGATAGACGAGGCACACGGACAGGATGGCGGCGGCGGTAATGAGTTTTCGAAGGTTCATGGCAATCTCCTGGATTAGTTTTGCTCGGGCTGGAGCGCGAGTTTTGAGTGGAACATCACCTCGTAGGTTAAGGGATCGGCAGTGCTGATGCGAAAGGCGTCGGGCGCGGCGGTGAAGGCGGCGTTGCATTCAGACGAAACGAAATGGTGCAGGCGGCGGAGGATCATCTCAGCGATTTCGGCGGCGTGCTTCTTGGTGCCCTGGTCGCCCTGGTTGACCGTGACGCTCTCGATGGCGGCCACGACGACGGTGAGGGGATCGAGGATCGGGCCGGGGGCGTTCGGATTCTGGCATTTTGCGGTGGGCGTGAGGATGACGACGCAGGCGCCGATCTTGCCGTCCACGCCCGAGAGCGCGCCGAGGGCGCGGGCGATCTCGTTCTCGATATCGCCCTTGGCCTCGGTGAGGACGGGGAGATCCGCGAACCAGGGATGCGACTGCAGCCGGGCCTGCAGGGCGGCCTGGATCGCGGAGAGGCGGAATGTGAGGGCGTCGCTCATTTTCGATTTGCGATTTTCGATTGCCGATTACTGATTGCTGACCTCTGATCGCTGAGGCTCTTCTTCAGAGTGGTTGTTTGACCTTCAGGATTTTGAACTGATAGATGATGGGGTTGTTGGTCGGATCGATCGTCAACTGGAGTTTGGGCGCAGTCCAGTTGGTGGGGATCGTGATGCTGGCCCACCAGAGGCCGTTGGAGGGATCGGAGGCGGTCGCGGCAAAGGCGACGTTCGAGGCGGTGGTGCCGACTTTGAGTTGGAGCGTTTTGCCGGTGAGATCCTGGCGCGGGGCGGCGGTGGAAGATCCTGCATAGGCGACGCAATTGGTGAGCAGGAGGGTTGTATTCCAGAAATATTCGGCCTGGGAGACGTAGGATTCGGACTCGCCGTAGAGATTGGTGAGGGACACTGACACAGGATCCGCGGAGAGGGAATTGACCGCAAAGAACGCAAAGATCGCAAAAAGGAATAGGGAACGCGGCGCTGAGGCCGCTCCCACATTCTCCGACTGACCTCTGAGGCTCTTCTTCATAGGCCTGCCAATTTTTCCCGGGTGGCGACGCGGGTTGGGGTGCTGGCTTGTTCGATGGCGACGCCGGAACGATCTCCGGAATTGGGATCCTCGATTGAAAACTTACAGGCGGCCACCTGCTCCAGGAGCCGGATGGCGGCCTTATTTTCCTCCACGCGCTCCTCGGTGAGGAGCGACTTCACGGGCAGGCGCGTGGCCAGGCGATAGCGGATTATGGCGAGCGCGGCGCTCTGGAGTTTGGAGGGTAGCGTGCCATCGGCGCCCAGGGTGTTTTCGCGGCAGCCGGCGATGTAGCCGCGCACCTCGTCCACGACCTGGGTGACGATCTCAGGCAGGGGATCGGTCTGGCCGGCGGCGAGGGCGGCGGTCTGGCAGGCCGCGAGCTCGGCGCCGGTGAGACGGGTCTTGACTTGGGCGGCGGTTATGGAACTCCAGGCCATATCTCACCATTTTTGATTCGGGAAAGGGGAAGCGCGTTGGGGACAACGCGCTCCACCTGCGGAGGACGCGACGGAGCGCGTCCCTCCATTCTTTATTCGAACACGATAGCCTCCGAACTGATGGAGGCGCCATCGGCCACCATGAGCCAGTTCGTGCCGGCGGCGGTGGCGGTGATGGTGGCCACGGCGGATCCGGCGGCGGCGGTGCAGTACCAATAATCGGCGTTGGCCGTGACGGTGCTGACGGCAGAGCCCGTGGAAAGGACCAAGGTCTCGATGTTATTGGTGGAGGCCGCGCCGAGATCGGTCTCGCTGATCCAGATATGCAGGACCCGGAACTGGGCCAGGTTGCCGCCGGCGGCATTCTTGGCCTGGATCGTAGCCGTGTTGACCAGCAGGTTGGTGCTGGGCGTGATACCGGGCGCGGACCAGACGTTGACCAGCGCGCTGGTGGCGGTGACGCCATCGCTCATGGCTTTGTTATACCCACTCGTCAGGCCCTGGAGCGCGGCCACGTCGCCGGTAATCACGCCCTCGGCGGCGGTGGCCCTGGCGACCTCAGCCGTGATGGCCGTGTAGTTCACCCCTTCGGCGGCGGTGGCCCTGGCGACCTCAGCCGTGATGGCCGTGTAGTTCACGCCCTCGGCGGCCGTGGCGCGGGCCACCTCAGCCGTGATGGCGGTGTAGTTCACGCCCTCGGCGGCGGTGGCGCGGGCGACCTCGGCCGTGATGGCCGTGTAGTTCACCCCTTCGGCGGCGGTGGCCCTGGCGACCTCAG
>CAZVVD010000005.1:27131-45758 GCA_964630555.1 uncultured Verrucomicrobiota bacterium
CGGTGTAGTTCACGCCCTCGGCGGCGGTGGCGCGGGCGACCTCGGCCGTGATGGCGGAGGTATTGAGCGCTGCGGCGGCCAGGCCGACGGGGTCGGTTTCCGGGCCGCGCCCGTAGTCGGCTCCGCCGCCGGCGGCGAGGGCTGGGAGGGCGGAGCACAGAAGGAAAGCGGCGAGGCCTGCCAGAGCTCGGCCAGGGGCGCCGCTTCCACTGTTTTGGAAAAATCGTTTCATGGTGGAGCCTTTCAGAAAATGTGTGGACGTGTCGGCGTTTGGGCGTGTCGGCGTATGGCGTATCGGCGTGAGGATTTTACCCCGACACGCCGATACGCCATTACGTTTTTCAGCTGATGGTGAACTTCCGGATGCTGTCTCCGGTGCTGGTAATGACGATGTTGCTGTACTGCTCGACGGTGATGTCCACCAGCTTGGCGGAGATCTGCTGCTCGTAGACGCGGAGGAACCCGCCGCCTTCGCAGGGGCTGACGAACCGCTTGATGTTGCTGGCTTCGTCAGGCGACTGGCCGGACTCGGCGAAGAACATCAGGACCAGGTTATTGACGATCTGGGTCTTGGCGGTGGCGGACGACGCATAGCGGGCCTTCGAGACGCGCAGTTCATCCACCCCCAGCCAGTCGGCCAGTTCGGCGGGCGTCATCGTGGCGCTGTTGCCCTGGCCCTTCAGGTTCTGGGCGCGCAAGGAGAGCAGGCGCTTGGCCCAGGCGGTCTGGCCGTAGATGATCCGGTTGGGCTGGATGCCGGAGACATCGGCGCCGGCGATCAAATCGCTCAGGACATCCTGATCCGGATCCTTGAGGGCGGTGGTGTCCCAGGTCTTGGCCGTGTTCTTTGCGGCGGCGGCCAGGGCGGTGATCCCCCGGCGGAAGTCGTTTCGCCAGATGCGGCGGATCAGGCGGCCGGTGTTGAGTTCGCGCCAGTTGGGCTGGTCGGCGACCTGGTCGAGATCCACGCGCATGGTGAGGCCCTTATTGAGGGTCTTCTCGTTGACCGAGGTGCCGGTGTAATCCACGCGCTTGAAGTCCGAGCCGATGGCGCGGATGTCGTCGGTCTCCGAGTAGAACTCCTCGGCGTTGGTGGCTTTTTTGAACTCGAAGCGCCGGCTGGTAGGCACGCGCGGCGCGAGGAATTCCAGCTCGGCTTCCAGGTTGGCCGGGTCGCGGAACCCGATTCCGAACGTGGTCAGCGGCTCGGAATAGTACTGCTCGGTGAAGCGGGCCTCGTTGGCCAGGACGATTTCACCGGGCGCGAGATTGCCGTCATCGCGGCGGAGCCGGGGGACGGCGTTAGAGAACTGAATGACTTTCTTCATGGGTGGTCTTCTTTCGATTAAGGGTGACGGTTCAGGGTTCAGGATTCAGGGTTCAGGATTCGAGAGTGACGTCCCGCATGCGGGACGTCCCTCCAGGTTCACGCGATCACGCGCAGTTCGGGCAGACAGGGCACGAACTCGACCAGGTCGTCCTGGTCGGTGGCGGCGTTCATGGCTTTGCCGATGATGAAGACCGAGACGCTGGAGAGGCCGTCAATCGTCTGGGCGCGGCCGGCGGCGGCAGGGACCAGCAGATCGCCGGCGTCAAGCGCGGCATGCGCGCGCACGAGCATGGTGCCCGGCGTGGCGCCCAAGAGCTGGACGTTGACGTTATCCTCGGCATCGGCGGCTTCGTCGTTGCAAACGCCCAGCGGGTTTTCCGTGTTCGCCGTCGTGACGGCGACGTGGTCGGCATCGCTGCCGACCTTGACCAGGACGTAACGCAGGGCCTGGGTGGCATCGGCCTTCTTGGTGATGCAGCCATCGCCGTGGACGCCCTCACCGATGTTTCCGAGGAGGACGAGCCGGCGGCCAGCGACGGCCACCCTGATTTTATGGATTAAGAATCTGATCATGGGTTTTACCTTCCGGTTATGGAATGGTTCACGGTTCAACGGTTCACGGTTGTTTCGGACACGGAAAGCGGCGGGGGGCGCCGCTTCTACGATTATTTCGCTCCGGGTTGCTGCATTTCGGCGAACTCGGCAGCATGCTCCTTTCGTACATTGGCGAAGGCCAGCTCGTAGTCTTCGCCGGTTTTGGTCATGCGCTCGTTGACGAGCGTGAGGATCTTGTCGCGCCGGATGGAGGCATCGCGCCCGGCGGCGACGGCGGCATTGCGGGCGCCGAGTCCCTGGGTCTTGGAGTCGGTGGGCAGGGCCGGCTTGGCGTTGGAGAGAGAGACGAGCTTGGCGTCGAAATCGTTCTCCAGATCCGAGGCCCACTGAGGGCGCTGGGCGGCCGTGATCTTGCCGGCGGCAATGGCGTTATCGAGGATGAGATCGACGCGAGCGCGGCGCTCGTTGGCGAGGGCGGTCTGCAAGGACGTTTCCTTCGCCTTGCGCTCGGTCTGCTCATTGACCAGCAACACATGCGCATCGTTGGCCAACTTTTCAGCGGAGGCCGACTGCGATTTGAGATCGGAAACCTCCGACTTCAGACCGGACACGGCGGCGATGACGGCATCGTCGGAGGGTTCGGCGCCGGAGGCGTCGTTGGCGAGTCCGAGGAGGGAGACGAGTTTGGTTTTCATGGCGGGCCTTTCATTTTGGATTTTTGATTGCTGATCGCTGAGGATGACCTCTTCTTCATTGGCCAGGGGAACAATCCCCTGGATGTTGGGCGAATTGGTGAGGCCGAGAGAGGTCAGGCGGACGGGCTCGACGAGGCGGCGGCCGTTTTCGCGGCCGATGTCTTTGCAGCCCCAGAACGGGCTGAACCACTTGTAGTGCGCGTTGGAAAGGAGTTCCTCGCCGGCGGCGCTCCACTTGGTTTTGAGATAGAGTCCGCCCGTCTGCGCCTCGGGAGCTACGCCGGGCACGTCCGGCCGGGCCTCCATGTCCATGATCCAGCCGTAGGCTTTTTTGTCGCGATACTCGTTGGCCAGGCGCGGATCGTCGGGGTGGCCGATGAAGATCGGGATGCCGCCGAAGAGACGGCCGAGCCGGCCAGCGAAGCTCTTGAAATTGGTGACCATGGTTTCAGCGGCCGGCCGCGAGAGGCGCTGGATCGGACCGCTCGGATGCGGATGATCGCCGAACGGGATCCGGAGCCAGTCGCCAGCGAGGGTGAAGTCGTTGGAGAGGCAGTCCAAGTTTTCGATTGCTGATTGCTGATTTCTGATTGCTGATTTATTTTCGGGCATGGCGCTTCTCCCGTCATTTCCAACTGACCTCTGACCTCTGATCTCTGCGGCTCTGCGGCTCTGACCTCTATCTTTCGACGGCCTTGTTGAGGATGATCTCGCAGTTGGTTGAACTGGTGGTGATCCGGAGCCAGTCGTTGGTGGGGATCACGGGGTAATGGCCGTCGGGGTCCCAGACGATGGAGGCGGTGACGCCAGTGCCGGAGGTGTAGAGCACGTTGGTGACGGAGATGGCGTTGGTGCTCACCAAGGGATTGACCACCCCCGACCGGACGTGCGAGACGATCAGGACCGCCCCGGTCGGCGAATCGCGGAAGTTGGCCAGGATGCCGGCGGGATACCAGGCCAGGGGCGAGCCCCCGGAAGTCGGGGCGTTGGTGACCAGGATCACGCCGGAGGCGGAATTGGTGACCACGAAGGTCTCGGAGCCGGCGAAGATGGAATCGGCCGAGACATTAACCGCAAAGATCACACAGGACGCAAAAACGATGAGGTTTTTCATGAGATGATCCTTTTTTGGGTTTTGGGAAGGTCTGGGAGGCCGGAAAATTGCCCGCCAGTCGCCTGCAAAGTCATTGCAAATCAAGCGTGGCTCTTGCAAAATTTTCATGGCTATCCCCCAGCGGCCGGGCGCGAGATCGTCGGTTGTGGGGCATTTTCAAGAATGGTTAATGGTTGATGGTTCATGGTGATCGCAGCCGCCCACCTACTCCGATAATCCCTGGCATTTCCGCCAGCGCTTGCGCCTGTTTCAGCGCCCGGTCGCTGTTGGTCCCATTGAATTCGGCCACCCAGGTCGGAAAGTCGGGTGGCAAATGGGCTTGCACGTTCCTCACCTCGGAGCACATGTCCTCCGGGGGTACCCCGTCCGCCCGCGTGATCGGGTGGGCAATCGCTTCGTAGCAGCAGAAGTCGCCTCCGCAGAACCCTTCCACCTCTGGCCGCCATTGTTCGTGGCTCCCCACCGGGATCATGCCCGCATAGCGTTTCAGAACGCGGACCCCCTCAAGCACATGCTCGCGGGTCCACCATTTCCGTGCCGGCATCTCCCGCCACCGGTTCGTTTCGATTCCCAGCAGGTAGGCGCTGGTATAGGGATTCAGCGTCGCGCACACGTCCCGGATAACCCCCTCGTGGCGGTCCATGTAGCGCAGGCACGGATACCGACCGCTTTCGTCGCCTGGGAAGTCGTAAAGCGCAAACACGAGCTTCGCCCCAAGCCCGTGCAGCTTGCGGACGTAGGCCATGAACGTGTTGAATTTCGCAACGTTCACCCTCCGCCCGTAATCGTCCCAGAGCGACATAATCCCCTCATTGTGCAAACAGAGGATGATCCCGTCGCAGCCATGCGCCATTGACCAGTCAATGAACGCCTGGCGCTGCTCGTCCGAGCCGCCGTCGCCGCACAGGTAGAGGCTCGATTCAATCCCGCCCCGGAAGGGGAAGAAAAAGGAGTTGTTGATCTGGAGAGGGAGGCTCATGGTTGCACCATCACTTTCGCAGCGGCGCCGGCGGCCTCGCCCAGGGCCTCGCCATCCACGCCGGAGCGGTAGCCCTGGGAATCCACCGAGCCGTCCGGGCCGAGCCGGATCGGCCGCAGGTTTATGTCCTTGAACAAGCTGGCCCCGGCCGCCTGCCACTGCGGGGTCTTGATGTGCACCACGGCGCAGCCGCCGCCGGCGATGATCGCCAGGGCTGCGGCGAGGAATCCCACGGCGTAGATACCGCCAGCGCAGCAGACGGCGGGAAATCCCGCTTCGCGGGACCTTCCCGCCCTACAATTCGTAATTGCAGGAATCTGTTGTAGGGCGGGAAGGTCGCGTCCGCGCGATTTCCCGCCGCGTGCTATTCCCGCCGTCGGTTGAATTTCGGGTTTCATTTTGCGTTCCCTTCGGCCAAGATTTTACGGGTCTGCTCGTAGGCATCCTGGATCAGCCGGTGATCGAAGCGCAGCGCGCCGCCATCCGGATAGAGCGCCGGCCAGATGACGCGGAACTTCGACCGGCCGCCGGTGGCCTCGAGCACGTCGGCGATCTGATCGTAGGCATACCAGTCGAGATTGAGCAGCAGCCGCGAGAGGATGCCGCGTGCGCGACGGCGGTAGCGGATCGGGCGGGTGGCGATCAGGAGCCATATTTCGTCGAAATCCGCGTGGCATTTCGGCAGCGGCAGGTTGGCCCGCACCCCCCCATCGGCGAAATGCGCGCCGCCGATCGTGACCCAGGGGAACACGCCGGAGATGGACATCGAGGCCAGCACCAGGCTGACCAGGGCGTCGTTCAGTTGCAGGCCCTCGGAATCGCCGAAGCGGATGCACTCGCCGGTCTCCACGTGGGTGGCCACCACCTCCAAGGGCTTGCGCAGATCGCTCCAGCGCGCCGGCAGCCACTTGGCGAGCAGGTCGCGGATGGGCGCGGAATCCAGGAAATAATCCACCCAGGGCAGGCGCAGCTTCCAGGCGAACCGCTCGCGGCGCACGTCGGCATCGGAGAGGCCCCGGAGCAGGCCGCAGACCTCCTCGGCCGAGCGCCCGGCGGAATCCAGTGCCGCCATGATCGCCCCGGCCGAGCAGCCCGCGTTGTGGGTGGAGTGGATGCCGGCCTCGGAGAGCGCCTGCCAGATCCCCGCGTGGATGTCCAGCCCCGGCAACCCGCCGCCGGAACGGACGAAGAGAATGGATGACGGTGTTTTCTTCATGGCTTTTCAACCAGCCCATTCAAGAGCGCGGCGCTCAGGGCCCCCTCGATGACCTGCGCGGTTGCGGGATCGGCGTTGATCCGGCGCAGCAGGTCCGGGAGCCGGGCTTTCAGATCGGAGAGTTGAGCTTGCAGGTCGGAATCGGGGGCCTGCAGGACCTTTTCCAGCTCGGCGCGGAGCGGTTGCAGGACCTGATCCTGGGCGGCGGCGAGCTCCATCCTCGCGGCGGCCAGCAATTCGCCGATCGCCGGATGATCGGCGAATTGCGATTGATGATTTCTAATTGCTGATTGCTGACCTCTGACTTCTGACTTCTGGTTTGCAAGGGAGCCAGCGGAGCCGGGAGCTGGAGGGACTCCCGTTTTATCGACGTGGCGTGCGTCGTCTCCGCTGGGTGTGTGCGCCGGAGGAGTGGCCGGCGCGTGAGGCGTTCGGGGAATGGTTGAGGGTTGAGGGTTGAGGGTTGTCGGATCGGGCGCCACGGGCGCGGAAAGGATCGGCTCGTCCTCAGCAGGCAGCGGGCGGTTATAACGTTCCAGCACGGATTTGACCCCCACCGGCGCGCCGGAATCTCGGAGGAACGCGTCCACCTGCAGCTCGATCGCCGTATCCTTTTTCTGGGACGTCTTGATCTTGATGTAGGCCAGGGGCCGGACGCCCTCGCCGAAATGCCAGGCGATCACCTGGCGGTCGAGCTGGCGGGAGAGGTTCTCGGAGAGCCACTGGGCGTCATCCTCTTCGAGGGTTTCTGACTCGGCGCCCTGGAGACTCGCGCCCTGGCCCTGCCCCTGGCCGGCGGATAGTGTGGAGAGGTCAGCGCCACGCCAGAGGGCGGCCATGGCGCGATCCATCCGCTCGACCAGGGGCGGATAAGGGAGCTGGCCGGTGGCGGCCATGTCCACCTTTTCCACGCTGGCGCCGGTGTTGGTGACGATGGCCCAGTCGGCGGCGAAATTCTGAACCGCGGTGACGAGGTCCTGCCATTCGTCGGAGTCTTTGGCGGCGTCGGTCTTGCCGTGGATGCCGGGCATGCCGTGGCGCTCGTTGTAGATCACCCAGTCGTGGAGGGACATGGTTTTGTACATGTACGCGACGGAGCAGGCCGGCATGAGGCCCTGATTGACGCAGATCAGCCAGGACTCGTCCGCCATATCAACGCCGTCGATGGCGCCTTCGGATTGCAGATAGCGCAGGCGGCCGGTGGTGTTTTCGAAGAACCAGAGGGGGGTGAAGCGGAAGTCGGCCGTCAAATATTGCTGATTGCGGATGGCTGATTGCTGATTGTCGACTCCCGGACGCCAGCAGATTTCATGGACCGCGTAGCGCATGCCGACCGCCGACATCATCTGGCGGAGCAAGAGTGACACCTCGCCGCGCTCGTTTTCGTCGATCGCGTTGGTGACGGTGAGGTTGTTGTAAAAAGCGTTGAGGGCGGCTTTGTGGGCGTCGGCTTCCTTTTTGAGGGAATCGGCGATGGAATCGAGGGTGAGGATTTCCCAGCCGTGCCTGGCGGCGGCGGCCTTGCGCTTGGGGATCACGGCGGCGAGGGTGTCGTCGCGCTCGGCAATGACGTCCCAGACGAGGGCGGCTTGGCGGAGGTAGCCGACCTTGAAGGCGTCGAGGTATTGCGAGAGCAGGTCCGGCGTGAGCGAGCGAATCGGGTTGAAGCGCGAGCGGATGTAGGCGCGGACGCGCTCGGCCGAGACGATCGGGGCCGATATTTTCGATTTTCGATTTTCGATTTTCGATTGCATCTTGCCTAAACTCCGACCAGGCGGCGGTTGAAATGAGCGGAGCGGCGGAGGGAGAGCGAAGAGTGGTTTCCGCCATAGGCGGCCGTGCCGGCGGGGATGGAAGTGAAGGCGAAGGGGCCGGCGGTAGTCTTCCCCGCATGCAGCGCCAGGGCCAGAGCCCAGAAACGGTCCGAGTGTCCGTTCTTGCCGCGATCGGCGGTGAATCGGATGTTGCCGGCAGCGGTGGTCTCTTTCTTGATGGCGCGGAGATCGGAACGGATAAAATTATCGTTGGGAATGCGCAGGGAACGGTCCTCGAAGGCCGCCCGGACGGGATAGGCCAGATCTTCCTTGACTGGCCCGCTGAAGTTAACCGGCTCAACCTTGTAGGAGCCGAAGCGCTTCTGGGCGCGCTCGGCGAACTGGCGGCCCAGGCCGGTGTTGTCGATGCAGCAGCGCCGCACCTGGGGGAGCTCCAGGAGCGCATACAGCTCGCGCTCCTGTTCGTCGAAGGGCGTTTTGTTAAGACAGACGACGCGGCGCGTGAACGCCAGGCCGGAATATTTTTCGAGCACCCAGATGACGGTGAGGTCGTGTTCGCGGCCGACGTCGACGCCGATGTAGAGAGGATTCTTGGCGTCCTGCAAATCCGTCGTCCATTCTTCGGTGGGTTTATATTCGCAGCCGGCGATGAGATCGTAGGAAAGGAAGGCGGAATTATCGTCGGAAGGGATGCACATGCATTCCTGGAGAAAGGTTTCCTCGTCCGGGCTTTCGCGGCGGACCAGGTCGAAATATTCGGCCTCGTCCATATCCTGGCGAGGATCGTCCTCCGGGAGTTTCGACTGGAGTTTATAGAGGAAGCCCTGGTCAAGCGCATCTTGGAGGGTCACGCGGTGATGGGAGAAGCCTTTGGGGTTGCCCTTGTGAACGATCTCGACAATGAGCTCGTTGAAATAATTGGCGGAGCCGCGATGGGTGCCGAAGATTTCGAGCGAGCCGCCCCAGGTGATGCCGTAATAGGCGATAGCATAGAGTTGGCGGGGATCCGGATGGATGGGGAACTCATCGAGAACGCGGTCGCCACGTTTGCCGGCCTGCGCATCGGGGTTGGAACTCATGGAGTGGGCGCGCAGTTTGTTGGCGAAGGCCAGGACAAAGGCGGTATGGCCCTGGTCGTCGATCACCTTCTCGCCGAGGTCCTTGGCGCCGATCTGCAGAATGCCGGCAAAGTGTTTGCAGTCTTCCAGAAAGAGGCGAGCCTGGAGTTCGTCGCGGCTGGAAATCCAGGCATCCTGGCGGGCATCTTTCATCGATTTGCGCCGGACGATGGAATAGGCGGTGGCCCAGGACCAGCCGATCTGCCGGGATTTTTCGGCGATCTTGAGACGCGCCGGGTCTTTGACCCAGGCCGCCTGATACGGGAGCAGCAGGGCGTCGCGTTTCGGTCGGATTTTTGCGTGGCCGATGAATTTCATAGGAGCTTCGCGGCCTCTTCGATTTCCCGGATGGTTTCGGGGCTCAACCCGCCCTTGGCGGCGACGGTCGTCAGGACGTCCTTGGCCTGGGCGGCGTTGCGTTCGAGCAGCTCAAGCCGGCGGAGTTTGATCTCGATATCTTTGTTCTTAAGCTCCTGGTCGCGGGCGCGGAGCAACAGCATAAAGAGCGCCTTCACCTCGCCGCCCGAGGCCCGCGGGTCCAGCGAGATCGCCAGGGCCTTCTGGCGGATGGCGTCCAGGGTGGCCACGTCGAATTGGCCAGGCTTTTTTTTCGCCTCCTCTGCGATTTCGTCTGCCGTGGTAACGGCGTGCTGACGCCTGGCGATCAGCTCGGAGGAAACGGCGACATCCCAAAACCCAGAAAGCGCCGCCATCGACGTTTGCACCCGAAATTCCTTCTCCAGCAGCGCCTTCACCTTGTGATAGGGCATCCCGGATAGCAGCCAGTCCACCAACTGGGAGTACTGCTCCTCCGGGAGGTTCAGGAGCTTCGAGTCTGAACGGGGCTTCTTCATACGAACCTTAAGCAAACATCCAACATCGAACATTCAACGTTCAACATCCAACGTCAGCGGGTCTGGAGGAGGACCTTACCTTCCGGGGTGATGAACCATTTTTGGGAGCGGTCAATTTCATCCACAATGAAATCCACCCAGCCTTTGCCCTTGGCGTGCTGGAGGTGTTCGCGGAGGGCGGCCATGGTCTGCACGGTCATGACGGTGGAGTTGTATTGGGTGTAGAGCATGTTCTCGCGGACGGGGTAGCCGCCGCAGGAGGCGAGCACGCGCAAGATGCCGGTGGTGATTTCGGAATCGATGATCATGAGGTTTTCCCTTCCAGCCGCGACATGCCTTTGAGCACGTCGTCAATGCGTTTATGAATGCCCTGGACATCGCCCTTGAGTTCCAGGCGCAGCTTTTCGTTGCGGGTTTCGGCGTCGGTGGAAAACGTGTCTAGTTGGGAGGCGATGGCGGCGTGCTTCTTTTCACACTCCATCTGCGAGGTATAGGAATCAGAGGACGGTTTCTTGGTGAACTGGCTGGTGAGATTACGGAAGAACGCCATGCCCTGGTTGGCGATCACGGCGATCGCGGCGGCCACCAGGAGCCACTGGCCGATTTCCGTGGCGCCGATCGCCGGCGCCTGGGCCAGGGCCAGGGGGGCGAGGGCGAGCGAGGCTGAAATGGCGTCGTTCATGGGATTGGGTTGATGCTTAAGGGTTCATGGTTGATGGCCCTATGGTTGATAGGTTCTTGGCTCGCGTGCGATCAGACTAGCACCGGGGCCAAAAATCCCGGTTCGACCGTTCCCTGTTTCTTTCAGGGCCGGTTTTCGGTGGGAAAACGCAAAAACCCGCGCTCCGAGGCTATCGGAACGCGGGTTGAGGGGTGGGCAGGGACTGAACTTGGATCAGACCGTTTCCTGGGAGATCGTGTCGTGGTGGATATCGAACAACTGGGAGAAGAGGCGTTGATACCAGGCGATCCGTGCGAAATGGCTGGTATAGCCCATGGCGCGGAGGACTTCATTATGGCAAATCGAATCGAGCACGCGAAGGATTGGCGGCTCGCCGGCCTCGAGTTCAAGGCGGGCGGCGGTGAAAGATGCCAACGCGGAATCTGAAGGATCAGGGCATTGGATCATGCGTTTTTCCAGATCGATAAAGCGCCCTGCCAATTCGGTATGGCGCCGGACGGCGCCCTCGCTATTGATGACCAGATCAAGAGTCGAGAGCAGGGCCACGGCAATGGCCGACACGAGAATCCAGGGCTCGCCCATCTTGGCCAGGACGGTAGTGATCACGCCGACGCCGCTCAGGAGGGAAACAAAACGGATGATCTTATTCAGGCGATCAAAGAACATCAGCCTGCTTTGGTGATAACGGACGGAACGGCGGAGACTGAAGAGCAGGGCATGCCAGCCAGAAGGGACAGCGGGATCGTGGGAGTCGGGATTCATGGTCGGTTCCCTTTCGCCGGCGGTTTTGGAGGTGGAGCATCCGGAGGCTTCAAGGTATCGGAAACTCCAGTGACGTGGCGTTTATCGGAGATGCTCTCCCGATTTAAGATTTTAGAGTTACTGAGTTTTTGGTTTGGTTTTGAGCTTCCATTTTTCTCCGCCATGACTGAATCCCCCCCCCCCTTCTATTTCTCCGTCATTTTAACGGCACGGACTTCCCAGACTCCAGAAGCTTCATTTTCTCCGGGTCCCGGGCAAGGCGTTCCAGAGCCGGGGAGGAGGCCACGACCTTGAGCTGGCGGCCGTAGGATGAGAGTTGGACGATAAAGCCGGACCAGTTGGTCACCAATCTGTCTTTTCCGCTTTTGTAGATCGGAGCGCTGAATGTGATATTTGATGAAGCGCCAGCCAGAAAGACAAGATTGGTGGACTGACGATTCTTGGGGGATATTTTTGAACTGCTCTCGGTTAAAAAAAACACATCCATGGAATAATCGACAGGGAAAGCATTGGCATTATTCAATGCAACCTTCAATTGTAAGACGCCTTCATTGTCACTCCAGCTATAATTCCAAGTGTTGCCTTTTTGATTTGGACAATCCACTGCAAGCCTACTACCCGACACAAGGCTCAACCATTCGGCGGGGCTAATCAAAGGTGCCTGAGCCAGTGCAACGGCGACCAGGAAGAACGCAAAGAGACTCGCGAACCATGTTTTCATGAGTCCTCCTTTATCATTTGCGAATAGATCTTTCATGATTTCGCCCCTCCCCTGCGCTTCGTTCCGTGTTCTCTTTTTTCGGCAACCGGGAATTTGCTGTAGCGGTGCGTCCGGCCATCCAGTTGATGGATGATCTCCTGCCAATTCAACGGCAATCCCGCCACCCCCGTTTGCTCAAAATAATCCAGGAAACTGGATACAGACATTTTGATCAATGAGGTCCGGTTGCCGAGCCCTAGGTTCGCAGCGGCCTTGTCCAGGCGCTGGATTATCTCCGGGGATAATCTGACCGCTATGGGCACGCTGTCTTTCATGCCTTTCCAGTCCTCCTAAACTGCGTTGGGGATGAGTCGTTCTTTTCGTCTTCCAAATTGCCTTAGGGCTTTGATTCCTTTTGTGAAATTTTCAACGGAACATTGATCACACCCTCCCGTTCCGCGTGTTCAACATAGTAGGCGGTAGCAAGCGTGATCAGCTTCGTGATGCTTACGCCGCTCTTCTGGGACAGGTTTTTAAGCCTGTCTCGCGTCTGTTCATCTATCCGCACGGATGTGCTTCTGGACTCCATGCTTCCAGTGTAGCGCATCGTGGTTTTTCATCAATAAAATAATTCAAAATAAATATTGACTATGTAGCCTTGTGCGCTACACTTTGTAGGCAGTATGAATACATTTCGACTACTGAAGCCCAAAAACGTCCGATTTCCGGCTGAATTGGATGATCGGATCGAATCTTTGAGCCGGCGATACCGCGTTTCAAAATCCGATTTGATCCGGCAGGCACTGGCTCACCAGATACCTATCTGGGAAACGAACGGGATTAAACTGATGCCTATCATACAGGAGAATCCGGCATGAGAGCAGGCTGGGGAAGCGTGCGGCAAGGGAAAAACCACCGGCACTTTTGCCAAGCAAAACTGGAGGGTAGATCATGGCAACACCGATGATGGATCAGGCGGAGCGGGAGGTGGCAGGCTACGCGGCGTTCCCGCGGGAGGCGCCGCCGGATCTGCCCGAGAAGCCAACCCTCCGGCCGGACGAGGTGGCGCGCATTCTGGGGGTATCCGAAAAACACGTGCGCCACCTAGTCGAGGAAGGCTCCCTGAAGGAGGCCGTGGATGTGCGGAGCGCGATCTGCTCCAAGCCGTCATTGCGAGTGACGGCGCGGAGCGTGGTGGAGTTTTGGAATCGGAGAAGGGTGTGAGGAAGATCCACAGCTTGCCCTGCAAAGCCCAGGCGAAGCAGGGAGGTCAGAGGTCAGAGATCAGCGATCGGAAAAGGACGCGAAAATGAATGCGGAAATCGAGGATGGAACGGACATGACCTTCTTACCGGCATTGATCGCGGCGATGATCGTGGCTGAGAGCGGAGGGGATATCAAAGCCGTGGGCGATGGAGGGAAGGCCCTGGGACTGCTCCAGATCCACCGCGAGGTGGTGGCGGACGTGAACCGGATCCATAAGACGCATTTCCGGCACGCGGATGCACTGGACCCGGAACTGTCCAAGGAGATCTGCGAGCTCTACATCCGGGCCTGGGCGCCGGAGGACGCAACTCCGGAGCAGTGCGCCCGGATCTGGAATGGTGGTCCACGCGGGCATTTGAAGGAATTCACCCGGGGCTATTGGAGGAAGGTGGAGCAGATTTTAACCGCGAATTACGCGAATGGGCGCGAATGGGGGGAACAATAATCATGAGCAAGACGGCGATCATCGATGCGGCGACGGGGCAGATCATGGATGGGCCGGAAGATCGAGTTGAATTGTTACCGCCGGAAAAGGCGGTGAACCAAAAGTCCACCGGTGGCGGACTTTTGCAAACCGTTGCGAACCAGATACATGAAGAATTCGAGGCGTTCGGAAAATTGGAGAAGGACGCGGCCTTTCGGGCGCTGCGAATCGGTCTGCTGCTTTTGAAGGTGAAGGCTGAATTGAAGCACGGGGAATTCGAGCCGTGGATGGAAAAGAACGTGACCGAAGTGCGGCGCAGCCAGGCGTTCAACTTCCTGCGATTGGCGCGGATCTTTATCGAAAAAAATCAACTGCCGCAGAAAAGGGCTTTCCTGATCTGCGATGCGAAAACTGAGACCACCATCAAGGCGGAGCCGAAGGCGCAGAAGATGGTGCAGATGGTGTTCGAGTTCATCCAGGAAAAGTCGCTGAATGAATTATTCGAGGAATACGGAATCAGGAATCGGAAGCAACTGGGCGGGGCGAATCATTTACGCGGGTTCCTGAAGGAGCAATATCCGGACCATCCCGAATATCTGACCGTGCCGCTGCGGGAGTTACCGAAGGACGTGCGCAAGGCCTGGGATAAGCATTGCGCGGAAGATTTGACCCGCCTGCACACGGAGATCCGTCCGATGGCGGCGAAGGCGAAGTGGCGGGCGATCGTGCAGGACCTGCGGGAGCAGGGGCTGAAAGAAAAGAGTTACGGGTTCCTCTCGCGGGCGGAACTGGAAGAGGTTCATGGGGCGTTGCTGGACGTTAAAAAGGAGATTTCGGAGGCGCTGAAATCATGAACCTCGCCTTATCCATTCCCGCCCAGGATATGCCGGAGCTGGCGCGCCTACCAGATCGAGTCAAGGACGAAGTAAAACTATGGTTGGGAATCATGGGAGCCGTCAAGACGGCGGAAAGGCCGCTGACGGAAATCGCGAGGCAGAGTCGGGCCATGGCGGGGCTGAAGGGGTTCTCGCGGAAGAACATCATCACGAAATACTACGCGTTCAAACATTCTCGGAATTGGCGAGTGCTCGTGAATCACGCGAAACTCTGCCGCGCGAAACCTGCTCTGCCGCCGGACTTCCTGGATTTTTGGAAAACGCTCTGCGAGCGGAACCAGAGGAAGAGTCGGCCGGCCTGGCGGGCGCTCATCGCCGAATGGAAACGGGGCGCGGAGATACCAGGCTATCCGGAACGGACGCCGGCGGGATTGAATGGAATCCCTGACGGATGGGGATACCGTAACCTGATGCGCTATGCGCCGACGCCCTACGAGCTGGCGGTGGCGCGGATCGGGCGGAGCCATGCGGCGGCCTGCCGGCCGCTGGTGATGACGACCCGGGTCGGACTGGAGCCTGGGCAATACCTGGTCTTCGACGACCTGGAACACGACGTGAAGGTCAATTTCCTGGGAGTCAACCGGAAGGCGATGCGTCCACTCGAACTGGGATGCATGGACCTGTTCTCGGGATGTAAAATCGCCTGGGGCATGAAGCCGACGATCGAGGATGACGGGATCAAGCAGAAGCTGAAGGAATCCGAGATGCGATTCCTCCTGGCCTACGTGTTGACATGCATCGGCTACCGGCCCGAAGGAACTACGCTCCTGGCGGAGCATGGGACGGCAGCGATCCGGGAGGACCTGGAGACTTTGATCCACGATGCGAGCGATGGGGCGATCACGGTGGCACGGAGCGGGATCGAGGGGGCGGCGGCGCTGGTCTACGAGGGGCGCGGAAAAGGAAATTTCCGGTTCAAAGCGGCGCTGGAGAGCTCGCATAACCTGGCGCACAACGAGTTGGCGGCGTTGCCTGGCCAGATGGGCATGGACCGGGATCATTCGCCGGAGGATCTCCATGGACGCGAGGCGCATAACAGCGCGCTCATGAAGGCGATCGCCTATCTTCCGCCGGAACGGGCGCTGCTCTTGAGGCTGCCGTTCTGGGAGTTCGGGACGTTTATGCGGTTCGCGGCGCAGGTCTACGAGACAATCAATAACCGAGATTGGCACGACCTGGAAGGATGGGAGGAAGCGGGCCTGATCACGCATGAGTTCCGGCTGGCCTCCGACTCGCCATGGATGCGGGTAGAACGGCTCCTGGCGGCCTCAGAGACGGAGCGCGCGGCGATCGCGGCGCTGATCCAGCGGCCGGGATTGAGCCGGATCCGAAAACTGTCGCCCGCGGAAGTCTGGGAGCGCGGACGCGGAAAGCTGGCGAAGCTGCCGGGCTACCTGGCGCCGCAGATCATCGGCCAGGATAACGGCAGCGAGCGGAAGGTCGGAAAAAACGGCCTATTCGAGTTCGAGGACCGCAACCTGGGGCCCGGGATGTTCCGATACCTCGCGCGCGCGGTGTGCGCCGATGGATCGCAGGCGTCCCTCGGGGCCGGCGAGACCTATCTGACGTTCTGCAACCCATTTGATCCGGGTGTTCTGCACGTTTGCAAGGCCGGGTCAGGACGCGGCGCCTATATAGGAACGTGCAAGCGGTGGGAGAACGTAAGCCGTGCGGATCTGGACGGGTTGCATCGGCAGATGGGCGCGGCGGCAGCCGAGGAGACACGGCGGCTCCTGCCGTTCCGGGTGCGGCACCAGGACGAGATGCGGCAACGGACGTCGGACGCGAAATGGAACGCGGCGGTCCTGGCCGGAAAGCCGGTGACGGATGCGGAGCGGTCGGAGCGGAAACGGATCCTGGCCACGGAAGGAGATCTGGCTGACGCGGTCGGGACGCGGGCGGACCTCCACGGAGAGGAGGCGGAAGAAGCGGAATGGGACGCGGCGGGGAAAGGGCTGGATAAACTGTTCTCATAACGGGGAGGAATGAACGATGGAAGCGAAGGAGAAAATGGAGGATGGGCGTGGGTCGGCGGCAAACTCGCACATGACCATCAGCGCGGACAAGGTCAAGCAGGCGCTGACCGCGAAACTCGCGGAGAAGGCGATCGAGCAGGACCAGGCGGATTTGATCTGGTGGTACTACTGCTGGTGTCGCGAGCAGGAGTACGACCTGGTGGAAGCCGCCAAGGAACTCAACAAGGACTCGACGACGATCTACCGAATCTTCCACGGCACCTACGGCGCGAAGATGGACAATATCTGCGCGGACATCGCGCGGTATAAGAAACTGGTCCTCGATCGCGCCGGGCATGTGAAGATGGATTTCGTTGAGACCTCGATCGCGCGGACGATCTGGAAAGCCTGCGACGGCGCCCTGATCACGCAGACGATCGCCATGATCTACGGCGATTCTCAGATCGGCAAGACTATGGCGCTCATGGAGCACGCGCGCCGTAACAACCACGGGCAGACGAAATACCTGCGGATGCCGGCCAGCGCGGGCGTGCAGTTGTTCATGAAGGAGTTGGCCCGGTCCTGCTACCTGAGCGCCTATCGATCGTTCGATGGCATGCGGGAGAGCGTGCTCAACACGATTGACGACAAAACGCTGCTCATAATCGACGAGGTTCATCAGTCCTTTCTGTCCTATCAGAAGGGGTCGCAGATCAAGGTGCTGGAGGTGATCCGCGAAATCTACGACCGGACGCAATGCGGCATGGTGCTCTGCGGCACAAACGTCTGGCGGCAGGAGATGCAGGAAGGCAAGTTGGCTCAGATGCTCGAACAGTTGCGCCGGCGCGGCACGATCAAAATCCAGTTGCCGGCGCGGCCACCCAAGGCCGACCTCGACCGGATCGCAAAGAAATTCGGGCTGGCGCCCGCCGAAGACCTGGCCTTGGAGGTCATCAAGGACATGATCCACACGAGCGGTCTGGGGATGTACGTGAAATATCTCCAGAACGCCTCGCGCATGGCCGCCCGCGAAGGCAAAAAACTCACCTGGGATCATTTCGTCGCGACGCACGACATCATTCAGAGGCTCAGCATCAAGGGGGAATAACCATGACTCGGACTCCAGACACAAAAGAACTGGATACCGCCAAAATCCGCACCGTGGCTCACGAGGTCTCAGTCGTCGTCTATTGCCTGAAAGAAAAGGCTAAGGACCTCCATCACTGCTTTGACAACCTGCATGACGAAATCTACCTGGCGGACCCAGCGAAGGACCGCGAGTTCGACCGTTTCCTGCTCGCGATTGCGCACGTAAATAACGCCTTGAGAACGCTCGGCGAACTGGAGGAGCGCGCCCGAGCAATGCAGCGCTTCGGCCTGCTCTCGCCCGATGCGCTCCGTTCCGTTCAGGCGTCCGTGCCGGCGTCCGCCGCCGTCCGTCAATCGCTCGTTCCCGTGCCCGCGTAATTGGAGGGACGTCCCGCATGCGGGATCGCGTCCGTCTGAAACCGCTCAGGTTGTCATCCTGAGCGCAGCGAAGGATCTCAAAACGAAAGGAGCCCTCCCATGTCAACTGAACGAATCGCAGATCTCCGCTCGGGCATCCAGTCTCTGGACGTCGCCCGAGCCGTCTTCGACAATCTCGCCCTGCACACACTCAAGCTCGCCGCCCAGGACGCCGCCTTCGAGAAACGCGTTGCCAATCTCAAGTCCTTTCACTCCGCCGCGACTGCCGGAGATCGTGACTACATCTCAAATACCGGTCTCGCCCTGGCGCAATTCATCACCCAGCATCAGAACCTCTTCAAGAATCCGCGCAAAATCAAAACCAGCCTGGGTTCATTCGGACTCCAGTCCGTCTCCGAACTGCTGATCTCTGATCCCGTCCGCCTGGAGGAGCGCGTCATGGACCTCGGTTATGACGACTGTTTCGAGCGGGTGATAAAATTCCTCAAACCGGCGATCAAGAAACGCCTCGAAACCGGCGAAAAGCTCCCCGGCGCAAGGATCGTCAGCGGCGATACCGCCGTCTACAAGGTCGACAAATCGCTGGTTGATGAGGCCCGGCAGAACGCCGTTTAGGTAGGGCCTGGGCTGCCACAGGCAGTTTCGGAGTCATCATGGCTCTGCATGAGATACAGTCAGAGGTCGTTGTTGTGCCTGCCGGCTGGCGCAAATTAAACGAGGGCGAGATCATCAAATCTGGTGACAAGTGGCTGCGACCCGGCGCGGACTGGCAGGCCATCAACAATACGGGCGCTCGCTGGAATCCGCGTGGATTCTGGCCGGTGATTCGTAGGCACAAC